>JBBSUW010000089.1:0-11596 GCA_038234025.1 Flavobacteriales bacterium | reverse complement strand
CCGACAGAAGCCGGGCTAAAACTTTTGGCACCGGACAAAAGCCACGAAGATGTCAAAAAACCACTGGGATTTATCAAAGATTCGATTCTCGCGCTGAAGGATGAAAGGAAATTGATCAGAAGCACGCCGAAATTTGTTCCCGCTGGCCAAAGCACGCAAATGGTGATCGGAGCGACGCCCGAAACCGATATGGAAATAATGTACAGCGCGAACGAATATTACAAAAAATTCGATCTCAAACGCGTTTATTATTCAGGATATATTCCGATCAGCAATGACGACAGAATGCCGCTCATCGGAACGCAGCCGCCGCTCTTGCGCGAAAACAGATTGTACCAAACCGATTGGTTGATGCGCTTTTATGGTTTCGATGTCCACGAAATATTGAATCCAAAAAACCCGCATCTCGATCTTCAAATGGATCCAAAATTGAGTTGGGCGCTACGAAATATAGAGAATTTCCCGATTGATATAAATTCGGCCGATTACAAAATGATCCTGCGCGTTCCAGGCATTGGCGTTGGTTCGGCCAAGAAAATTGTGGTTGCCAGAAAATTTGGAAGGTTGCGCAGCGATCAATTGCGGAAGATCGGTATCGCATATAATCGCGCCAAGCATTTTATCAGATGTGCCGACAGTGTTTTTGCATTGAACGACCTCAATCCGAATATCATAAAGCAAGAGATTTTGGCGGGAAGCGCGAGCAAATATCTCAAGATTCCGCAACAGCAAATGTCATTGTTCTAGGATGGTCATCTATGTTTTTGACGGCACTTTCCAGGGACTGCTCACCGCGATTTTTGAATTTTATGAACGCAAGCCCGACAAGGTTCAACTCGTTCGAGACCTGAATTTTATGCCATCATTGGTTGACGAATCTCGGGAAATAATCACCGATGACGTCAAGGCGCAACGTGTTTTCAAGGGTTTTGTAAAAAAGTCCGGCAAGGATTGGGGCACGCGATTCTACAAAGCCTACTTGAGCGAATTGCCCGAAACCTTTCAGCACTTGTTTGATTTGGCGCGATATGTTTTTGACAATGCCGATGGCGCGGCGCGAAATTTTGGACATCCGGACGTTATTGCCATCACAAAAATGGAAAAAAGCGTGAACCGCGAAAGGCATCGGATGAAGGCTTTTATCCGATTTCAGGAAATCGCCGATGGAATCTATTATGCGCCGATCCATCCAGATTATAATGTGCTGCCATTGATTGCCGATTTTTTTAAAGGACGATATGCCGACCAAAAGTGGATTATTTATGACATCCAAAGAAACTATGGATTGTTTTACGATTTGAAGTCCGTGTCCGAAATAAAGCTTGACGTAAACCCCGTGATGCGCGGCCTTGATATTTACTTGGAGGAAAATCAAACCTCTGAAAAAGAAGCACTTTACGGATTGTTGTGGAAAGATTATTTCAAGAGCACCAACATCGTTGCGCGGAAAAACATGAGGCTGCATATTCAGCACGTCCCAAAGCGTTATTGGAAATATCTCACAGAAAAACAACAGGGCTGAACAAAAAAAATCGCGCCTTGGTAGCACGACTTTTATGATCAAAAATGTTGTTTGTGATCCCGCCAAGAATCGAACTTGGATCTAAAGTTTAGGAAACTTCTATTCTATCCGTTGAACTACGGGACCTTTTTGCGGATGCGAAATTAGTGAAAAATGGGCAAGATTGAAAGAGCGATTTTATCGCATCACATTGAAGGGGTTTGCTGATTTATCGGAATTTTAAGTGGTATGAATGTTCTATACAGTCGGTTTCCAATCCTTTCTTGCAATGGAATATTCATACTTGATTTCTTTGATGCCGTTTATTTCTGAAACGGTTTCATTGCTTTTTATCGCGCCATTTCGCTGGGTTGCTATTTGTGACCGAAGGTTTTCCGAACCAATGTGCAAATAAATTGTATCTACCGATAGGAACGCAAGTTCGATCAAAAGATTTTTGCAAGCTTTGTTATATTGCCCGCCCCAATAATTTCTGGAAAGAAAAGTATAGCCGATGGCAACGCTCGTCCCCTCAACAACATTGTAGTATCGAGTTGAACCAACAATCTGGTCGGTTTTTTTATCAATAATCGTGAACGCGGTTTTGCCTTTGATCGCCTGGTCAAAGAACATTTGGAAAACTTCTTTTTTATATCTGTCTTTCGCCGGATGCTGTACCCAGATCAACGGATCTGATGCGACCTCATACAGTTTATCAAAATCGTTTTCCTGCAAAGGTTCAATCCTTACAAGATTGTTTTCAAGCTGCGGTTGCCAGTTGCTATCTTTCAACATATTTTTTCCAAAACTATTAAAAATCTCGACGAGATTTCTTCGTGATTGTTCATAACAACACACGGTATTTATTCTAAAAATTTAGAAATATCCAGCAAAAATCCAAGTTGAAGGAAATCGCGGCCGATATCCTTTTTCAAACCATAATCAATTTGGTGCAAATAGCCGCACTGAAGGGTTGTCGACCTTGACGGTTTGTAATTGAAATTGGCCAAAAACCTATTTCGCGCGTAAACAGGCTTTTTATCAGAAAAGAAAACCTCGTCGCTCACCGCGATTGCGTAAGGTTGGTAATCATTTTTTAATTTGCCAAAAGGATAGATAACATTGAGCCGATATCTGAAACGTTTTCGATATTCTGTCTCAAAAAACCGCATTTCCGCCCGAACACGGTGCTCGATCTTAAGCTTTGAAATATTGTTCAACAACGTAAACATTGGCCAAACGCGGAACTCGCTGTTTTTTCTTGGCCTTGCAAAATTTCCTGCATCTGCAAATGTCTGATAGCTTCCAAGTCCGAGCGAAACAGAAATATTTTTGTTGAAATTGAAGTTTGTGGCGCCCTTGAATTCAGTGTAATAAAAGTTGTCGTAGAATTTAAAGGATCTTGCCTGTGCTTCACCAAAAAAACTCCAAGTGTGGTTGATTCTATATTTTAAGTTCACAACATTCCAGGTGCCAAGGTCTCCGTGCTGTGCGGAAGCAAACGTGATCGAGAGCAACAAAACAATTGGAAGAAGAATTCTCTGCGCTTGCCGATAGTTCAGATATAAGACCATCCTAAAAGATATTTCAGGCGAATTTATAACAAAAAAAAAAGACTCCACATGGCTGTGATCCCGATAGCTATCGGGATTCAAAATGCTCCCCCTTTCTCGATAGCGATCGGGACAAGCAATGGCCTCGAACCAATCCCGATAGCTTTCGGCACTCGATTAACGGTTCTGGTATTTATCCAATAGTTTAATCGTAATCTCGGGATATCTTAATAGATTTTCAATGTAAAGCGTGCTCTTCATTTTTTTGATGTGTGATTCCACCGCCAATCCCTGGGATTTGCTGACGCAAAGTATTTGATGGATCAAAACCCGATCATCAGCCCTGTGGGTGAACTTTTGGGCTTCTGAGTTTTTATGAAAAACGAGTCGGAGTTCTAGATTCTCACTGTATCCAATATAGTGTTGATTCAGTTTTTCAGAAAAGAGGATGTAACAGCAATGTTGCAAAAGGATATGTTTAAAGATAAAAAAAAGACCTCACATTGCTGTGAAGTCTTTCAAAATGCTCCCCCTCTTGGGCTCGAACCAAGGACCCTCTGATTAACAGTCAGATGCTCTAACCAACTGAGCTAAGGAGGAAGGTGGTTACCTTTTTAAGCGGTGCAAATATAACCTGAAATTTAGATATGGCAAAAATTTAGGCGGCAAATATTTTATTATGCCTTTACTTGCCTGCGACCGCCTTGTAAATGTCGTTTCCATTGGCGAATAACAATAACGCGATCAATAGGAAAAATCCGACCATTTGGGCATTTTCAAGGAATTTATCGCTTGGTTTGCGCCCGCTGACCATTTCGTACAGCAAAAATATCACGTGCCCGCCATCAAGCGCCGGGATTGGCAAAAGGTTCATCACGCCAAGCATGATCGACAGCAGGGCTGTGATGTTCCAAAAAGCTTCCCAGCTCCAAGTCTGCGGAAATATGTCAAAAATCGCCTTGAATCCGCCCACGCCCTTGTAAGCACCGGTTTGCGGATTGAAAATCGCGCGAAGCTGTCGGCCGTAGCCTAATAATTGGTTCTTGCCGCGCTCAATTCCAACAGGAATGGATTCCAGAAAACCATATTTCTCCCGACTTAAATGATAGTAGCCAAGCCTTTCCATATTCTCTTCCGTTAATGTTCCCAACGAGACGTCAAGCTTTCCTCTTGCGTTTATGTTCAATGACACGGGCACTTTTCGCTCATCGCGGATAACCTCGGCGTCTACGGTCGAGCTTTTGTGCGCATCGAGATACGCCGTTACTTGGTCAGCATATTTAACGGGCCGACCACCAATGGCCGTCATGATGTCCTTGGGCTGCAGAACATCTTTGTTCGCAGAACTGTCTAGTACTTTGCCGACAACGAATGGAGAACGCGCAAAAACAAGTGACTTTTTGTCGGACTTCATGAACTTGTCAATGAAGTTAATCGGAAGTTTTACTTCTTGAAGTTCGCCATTCCTTTCAATGGTAACCTCGCGACCCATCAAAAGTTTTTCGTTTATCGACCCATCAAAACGCTCGATTTTGTTGCCATCGACCGAAATAATCTTGTCGCCCGTCTTTATGCCCGCGTTTTCAATGATTGGGTTCGCAACAAAAATCCCGTCCTTGAGCTCGCTGCTATTGATGTACACATCGCCATAAGCATACGCCATTCCTATATATATGAGAAATGCAAGAATAAAATTGACGGTCACGCCGCCAAGCATGATGATCAATCTTTGCCAAGTCGGCTTGCTGCGAAATTCCCACGGTTGCGGGGGCAATGCCATCTGCTCTTTGTCCATGCTTTCGTCGATCATACCCGAAATCTTGACATAACCACCGAGAGGAAGCCAACCGATCCCGTATTCCGTTTCGCCAATCTTTTTCTTGAGCAACGAGAATTTTACATCAAAAAAAAGATAGAATTTCTCGACGCGGGTCTTGAAAAGTTTTGCAGGGATAAAGTGTCCGAGTTCATGAAGGATGATCAGCAGCGAAAGGCTCATCAGAAACTGCGACAATTTGATGAATATGTCCATGTTGTTTTTTAAGTAAATGCGCACAAAAGTAACGTTTATCAATCACTTATAAGCATTGCCAGATTGTTGGGCCAATAAAAGTTTGTTAATGTTTATTGGCCATTGCCAATATTTTTGAAACAAAAAAGCAGACCCGAAAGCCTGCTTTTGTGAAGTTTTTTAAAATCATTTCTTCAAGAATTTTTTGTGGAATATTCCACTTTCCGTTGTGATTTCCAGAACGTGCGTTCCTGATGACAGCGGGGAAACGTCGAGGGACTTTCCTTTTCCTGAAAGAATTTTTTGCCCGAGCAAATTATAAACCGATGTCGAAATTACAGCGATACCGTCCGGTGCTTGAATGTTGATCTCGGTGCTTGCGGGGTTGGGATAGATCGCAACGGCCTTTTCGAGCTCGAATTTAGCGTTGCCCAAGGTCACGGTGTTGTTCTTTGAAATGATGTTCTTCTTTGGGTCGAAAACAACGCCCGTGATTGCAAAGGGTACGGAAACAATAAACTCCTGACCATTGAAAGTGTTATCAACAACAGCGTCATAAGATTGTCCGCCCGCTCCCGTCAACCTTATCGTCAAGGGCATTTGAAAGAAACTCACCGAAGGATGTGATTGGTTTTGGTTCACGATTATTTTTACTTGGCCCGCGCCAAAATTTTGCGCCGTGATGTTGTATATCGGATAACCTTGCTTGTACAGCCACTGGTCGAAAAACTGGGTCAGGTCTTGGCCCGAAACCGTTTCAAGATGCGCTTTAAGATCATCGGTCATAGCAAATTTGTAGGCAAGGTTCGGATCGGCAAGATATTCACGGACACCTTGAAAAAACATTTCATCGCCAAGTTTATAGCGGAGCATGTTTACCACCATCGAGCCCTTGTCATAGGTCAATCTGCTGCTGAAAATACGGTTCGAATCCGCGGCTTGTGCATCGGTGAGATAAACATTGCCCGAAGTTTGGGACGTGATATTGTTGATCTTATAATTTTTCCAACCAATAAAATTGGCTTCACCATCAAGGTTTTCGACCACAAGGCCGCTCATATATTCAGCAAAACCTTCGTTGAGCCAGATATCTTTCCACGTTCCGCATGTTATTTTGTCGCCAAACCATTGATGTCCGAGTTCGTGCGAAATCAAACCACGACTGAAACCGCTCACGAACGAGACCGTTGTGTGTTCCATTCCGCCGCCCATTTGCCACTGCGCATGACCATATTTTTCGTTTGAGAACGGATAGGTCTCGAAGAGCTGTTCGTATAGATCCATAACTGGCAAAATTGTGGCCAACTGTGCTTGCGATGCAGTTGCGCTTTCAGGATAAATGTAGTTCACGATCGGGAATTCATTCGGCGCTGTTCCGGCGTTCTGCGTGAAGACCGCGTAGTTTGTTACCGACATTCCCACTAGATAAGCGGGAATCGGATAACCATGGTGGAAGTGCGTGGTCTTGCTTCCGCCCACAGTAGCCACGTCCATTTGAAGTCCATTTGCAACAGCTACATATTGGGAAGGCGCCGTGATGTAAATATCAACATTGTCAACTTTATCGTTCAGGTCTTGTTTGCAAGGCCACCAATCGCGCGCGCCAAAAGGTTCGGAAAGTGTTGACAAAATCGGCGCTCCGGAATGCGTGCTCGTGAAGAACGCGGTCTCACCAGTCGCCGGTTGTCCGCTGTAATTGATCACGACTGTTCCGGCCGTTCCTGCAAGTTGAGTTGTAGGAAAGGTGATAACAAGCTCGTTCTGAGCATTCTGGAGAAAATTAAGCAATAGCCCGTTTTTGGTTACGCTGCTCACGCTGAGTTGATTTGTAAGGTCAAACGTAATGTTTGACATATTGGAAAGCGCCGTGTATGTCGTGGTGACTTTTCCGGAAACGAAATAGACCGCTGGATCAACGGTGAACTCCAGCTTGTGGTACGTTACATCGTAGTTTTGCGTGTTGACGTTAGCCCTGAAGGACATCAGCGATCTGGCCGATTTCATTTCGCTCTCGGCAATTTGTTCGGTCTCGCTCATTTGGCAAAATCCGACAGAAAAAACAAAAAAAGTGGCAATCAAGTAAAAGTGGCGCATTTGATAGATTATTTATGTGCGAATATACTTAGAATCCGACCTGTTGGATTTTTTTTCTGTAAATTATAACAGGCGTTTGCTTTAAGTTAAAGAATGCAGCCAAAAAGGCTTCGGAAGTTTTTAAGTAAATTTGCCGACTTAAAACAGAAATCATGTTACAGACAGCCTATATTCGAGAAAACCAGCAGCGCACGATTTCTGCTCTTGCAAAACGTGGTCTCGACGCCCAGAATGATGTGGCCGAAATTCTGATGCTCGACGAAAACCGCCGCGCGGCACAGGTTGAGCTTGACAATGTGCTTTCTGAATCCAATAGATTGAGCAAGGACATAGGCGATCTGATGAAAGCCGGCGAAAAGTCAAAAGCGGCTATCTTGAAGCAAAAAACAATAAAGCTTAAAGAGGAATCTAAATCCCTTTCGGAAAAATCCGAGCACCTGGCCGCTGAGCTGCTGCAGAAGCTGTATGCAATCCCGAACTTGCCCGCCGAAATTGTCCCTTTCGGGAAAACCCCTGAAGAAAACGTGAATGTTTTTGAATCGGGAGAAATCCCAAAACTCCACGAGTGCGCACAACCGCATTGGGAACTTGTCAAAAAATATGACATCATCGATTTTGAGCTTGGCGTGAAAATCACCGGCGCTGGATTTCCAGTTTACAAGGGAAAGGGCGCAAAATTGCAGCGCGCGCTCATCTCTTATTTTCTTGATAAAAATACCGACGCTGGTTATACCGAATATCAGGTGCCGCACTTGGTCAACGAAGCTTCTGGAATTGGAACCGGTCAATTGCCCGACAAAGAAGTACAGATGTACCACGTTGGCATCGACGATCTTTATTTGATTCCAACGGCCGAAGTTCCCGTTACGAATCTTTTCCGCGACGTGATCGTTCAAGAATCGGAGCTTCCAATACTTTGCACCGCTTACACACCATGTTTTCGACGCGAAGCCGGCTCGTATGGCGCGCACGTTCGAGGTTTGAACCGTTTGCACCAATTTGACAAGGTTGAGATCGTGCGTATTGAATTGCCCGAAAATTCATACAAAGCGCTTGATGGAATGGTCGATCACGTAAAGAATATTCTCGGCGAACTGAAATTGCCTTACCGCGTTCTAAGACTTTGCGGCGGCGATATGGGTTTTGCCTCGGCGTTGACCTACGATTTCGAGGTTTTCTCGACAGCACAAGATCGATGGCTCGAAATTTCTTCGGTGTCGAATTTTGAAACCTTCCAATCCAACCGCTTGAAATTGCGTTACCGCGATAAGGATGGCAAGAATAATTTGGCGCACACGCTCAACGGAAGCTCGCTTGCATTGCCGCGGGTTATGGCGGGAATCATCGAAAATTATCAAACACCGGAAGGCATTGTTATTCCGGAAGTGTTGCGGAAATATACCGGGTTTGATATTATCAACTAGTTAATCTTTCGCGAAAGCGCCACAACAAACCCTCAAATTCCTTACATTGGACAGATTTTAGCCAATGAAAAAATTGCTTTTCATACTATCGATGTTTATTTCTTGCTCTGCATTTTCGCAGGGCGATCAATTGGCGCAGAATTACTTTGAACGTGGCGAATTTGAAAAAGCGCTCCTTATCTATCAAGACCTTTTAAAATCCCAGCCATCCAACGGCGTTTACTTTCAGCGCACGATTGAAAGCATGCAACAGCTCGAACAGTTCGACGCTGCGCAAAACGCCATCAACGACCGATTGAAAACCTATCGTCAAGCGGGACTTTTGGTAGAGTTGGGCTACAATTTCGGACTTCGCAAAAATGAAGCAGAGGCAAAGAAAAACTACAGCCTTGCCATCGAAAGGATCAACCAGAACCCAAGCGAGGTTTATGGCGTGGCAAGCTCGTTTGAACGGCATTCGCTCAACGATTATGCGCTGCAATCCTACAAACTTGCGCAGCAGCTCGACCCGCGATTAAGCTTCAATTACCAACTCGCCGTTCTTTATGGCAGGACGGGAAAGACCGATATGATGGTCGATGCTTTCTTGGACGAAGCTTATGCAAATCCGCAATCGTCGATAATGGTCCAGAACCAGTTGTCGCGTTTTATGGCAGATGAATCTGATGGAACGTTCAATGATATGTTGCGCAAATCACTTCTGCTGAGGGCGCAAAAAAAACAGGATGTATTTTGGAACCAATATTTGAGCTGGTTTTTTGTACAGCAAAAAGAATATGGCAAGGCCTTCATCCAAGAAAAAGCGATCTACAAACGCCAGCCCGAATCGTTCGCCAACATCATGAACCTTGCACAGCTTGCCATTGCCGAGGATGAAAAAGAGACGGCCACGGAAATTCTGCAATATGTTCTTGACAATACAAATGACCAGCAACTCACTGTTCAGGCCAACTTTTTTTTGCTGTCTATGCAGATCAAGAATGTTGAACCAAAGGATTTTCCCATTATTCAAGAAAGATTTGCCGCGCTCAAAAACCAGTTTGGAAATGGCGACAACACCTTGCAGCTGCAGATTCTCGAAGCGCATTTTTTGGCGTTTTCGATGCAAAAACCCGAATTGGGGATCACGATCTTGAAAAATGTTCTCGAACTCAATCTCACTCGTTATCAAGCGGCATCGGTCAAAATGGAGCTTGCCGATATTTTCTTGATACAGGAAAAATTCAATCAGGCGCTGCTTTATTATACGCAGATCGAGGATGATCTGAAGAACGATGTGATCGGTCATCAAGCAAGTTTAAAATCTGGTTTGGCCAGTTATTACAAAGGCGATTTTTCTTGGGCGTTCTCACAGTTCAAGGTTCTCAAAACCGCCACGACGCAACTGATCGCCAACGATGCGCTAGAATATTTTCTCTTGATAAACGACAACACCGTGGCCGATTCAACTCAAGCAGCATTGAAGAAATTCGCGGCAGCCGATTTTTTGCTATATCAGAACAAGAATGACAAAGCATTGATTTATTTCCAGAATATATTAAAACAATTTCCGGGCAACGAAATAGAATCGGTCACGCTGTTGAGAATGGGAGACATTTATCGAAAGCAAAAGAAATATGACCTGGCTATTTCGCAATATCAAGAAATAATCGACAAACATTCAGACGGAATCTACATTGACGAAGCCTTGTTTTATTCTGCAGAAATCTTCAGGCAATTAAATCAAATTGAAAAAGCAAAAGCGAATTACGAAAAGATAATATTCAACCATCAGGACAGTATTTTTTATGTCGATGCGAGAAAAACGTATCGTCAGTTAAGGGGCGATTCGGCACTTTAGAATTATTGTTTAACCATCTTCACCTGCCCAATCTTTCTACTATTTTCGGAATAGCTTAAATAATAAATCCCGCTCGGCAGATCGCTTACATCATAATTCCCGTCTTTTGATTTGTCAACACGCTTCACGATCTGGCCGAGATTGTTCACAATAGTTATTTTGTCAAAATTCACTTTATCCGAAATCGAAAATTGATTTGAAGTCGGGTTTGGGGAGATTGCGAGAGCAGCTTGCGCTTGATTAAAAGATATGCTTGACAGCGTAGCAACATCGCAAATATGGTTTGAAACATCGTACAAAACACCCGTGCTGGTAGATAAATTGCTGGACATTTTGATATAATTGATGCCAGCCGGAAATGGTTGATTGTACGCAACAACATCATAACGAAAACTGTAGAATTGCGCAAAAACCCCAACCATGTTGTAAAATGCTCTTATGTTGAGCGTGTCGTTTTGTGTAATTATATCGTAACTGAAGGCGGGAGGTCCGCCAGAGCCAATAGTAAAGGCGGTTGAAAATCCAAAATTGTACTCATCGGTATCAACTTTTTCACAAAAGAAAACGGTTTCTATATAACCCCCTTGAGCGTTTGTATTATAACTAAAAATTATAAGAAGAATTATTGTTGTAAAGTATTTCATGATTTCTTTTATTTGTTTATTGCTTTATTAATGTTTTTGCATCCACGATTTGTCCGTTGCAAACCAGTGCAATGGCTTAGAAACCATTTTGACAAGTCGAAAAGTTGATCACGTAGTGATAGCGCACCATCTTGTCATTCTGAGGAACGAAGACTCTGAGCTAAATGCTAGATCATACCCCCGATTCCGCCCCCATCTCTATCAGGATTAATTTTTTTGCTTCCCGATTTCTTTCGCTCTTTTCGCTTTTTCAATTTTTTCGCTTTTTTAGCTTCTTTTATTTTTTCACCATCTTAACCTGCCCAATCTTTCTACTATTTTCGGAATAGCTTAAATAACAAATCCCACTCGGCAGATCGCTTACATCATAATTCCCGTCTTTTGATTTGTCAAAACGCTTCACGATCTGGCCGAGATTGTTCACAATAGTTATTTTATCAAAATTCACTTAATCCGAAATCGAAAATTGATTTGAAGTCGGGTTTGGAGAGATTGCGAGAGTAGCTTGCGCTTGATTAAAAGATATGCT
>JBBSUW010000088.1:0-12000 GCA_038234025.1 Flavobacteriales bacterium | reverse complement strand
GTGTTGAAGGTCGGCAAAAAACTTGAAACCACCCGCGGGATCGACGTTGTATATACCCGAAAAACCGACACCTTTATAGATCTTGTCGAACGCGCCAACATTGCCAACCGCGCCGATGCCAACATTTTTGTTTCGATACATTGCAATGCCAACAAAAACATCGCGCCATCGGGTTGTGAAACCTATGTGATGGGTGCCAACAAGAATGCCTCGAACCTTGCCGTGGCAAAGAGCGAGAATGCCGTGATCACGCTCGAGAAGGATTACAAGGAAAAATATCAGGGATTTGATCCAAATTCGCCCAACTCCATGATCAACCTCACCATGATGCAGGAAGAGTACAACGACAATAGCATCAGTTTGGCAAGCTTGGTACAGGACAAGCTCGTTGGCAATATAGACGGAAAAAAGAATCGCGGTGTCAAGCAAGCGCCATTTATGGTTTTGCACAAAGCTTATATGCCACGGGTTCTAATAGAAATGGGCTTTATCTCAAATATTGAAGAAGGGGCGGCGCTCGATTCAGAAGACGGTCAAGAAGCTATCGCTCAATCAATAGCCGAGGCAATCATTGCTTACAAAAAGGAATATTTCGGCAATGGCGAAGCTTCAAGCAGTGACGAAAAACCTTCCAAAAAGGTGATCGAAGCACCGGTTAAAGAACAGCCAGTAGTAAAGAACGACCCCAGACCAAACGTTGTCGAACAACCTGCCAAGATCGAGACCGTTACGGCTGCTGGTGTAACTTTCAAGGTTCAATTGGCCGCGGTTAGCCGACAGCTTGATCTGCTGCCGCAAAACTTCAAGGGCTTGCGCGATCTTTCGGTGTTCAGCAGCGGATCGCTCTACAAATATATGTACGGATCGACCCCCGACTACGAGCGTGCAAAACAGTTGTTGCAAGATGCGCGCGATCATGGTTTTGAGACCGCCTACATCGTTGCCTTTCGCGATGGCAACAGCATCAATATAAAGGACGCTCTAAAATAAAGCCTCTAGATCGGATTAATTAATTTATTTTTGTGCCCAAATAAGAAATATTTTGAAAATAAGTAGAGAAATCAAGACTGCAGTTCTCGTTATAGCATCCATTTTGCTTTTCATTTGGGGATACACTTTCCTTCGCGGCAAAGATCTTTTGAGCAATTACCGAACATTTTATGTGCTCTATGACAACGTTGAAGGCCTCACGCCCAATTCGCCTGTTACCATCAATGGTCTTGCGATTGGCAAGGTAATGTCGATCACGTTCTTGAACAATACGGGCAAACTTCTGGTCGATCTTCAAATAAAGACAGAATTCCCAATCTCGAAAAGTAGCGTTGCCGCAATCTACGAACCCGGACTTATCGGTGGAAAGCAAATTGCCATTCTGCCCAATTTTCGTGATAACATAATGGCCGTGACAGGCGATACTTTGCGCAATGATGTGAAGCCTGGACTGACGGCGCTCGTGGGCGATAAACTTACACCGATAAGCATCAAGATTGATAGCGTGATGTCCAATGCCAACAAGCTTTTAACGAGCGTCAACAATATTTTGAGCCTGAAATCTCAAGACGATCTCAAAAACAGTTTTGCGGAACTGAACAAAACATTGGTCAATTTCCAGAAAGCATCTGTAACGCTCAATGAGATAATGGACACCAACAAGCCAAAGCTCAACAGTGTTGTCGCCAATTTTGACAAAATATCAAATGACTTTTCACAGGTCTCGACATCGATCAAGGATGCAAATCTGGGCGAGGCGGCAGAACGGCTCAAACAAACATTGGCCAAGGTCGATGCTTTGGTCGAACAACTTCAGCAAGGAAAGGGAACGCTGGGCAAGTTGATGAAGGACGAAACGCTCTACAAAAACCTGACGGATACCTCAAAAGAACTCGAGATTTTGCTTCAGGACGTACGATTGAATCCTACAAGATACATCAATGTTTCGCTCTTTGGCAAAAGCAACAAGCCGTATGTTGTGCCCACAAAAGATCCTGCCGAGAACATCATGATCGTCCCGGTCGAAAAATAATCTGATGGAATATATTTTCAATATACTCTTTGCGCTTGTCCTCATCGCGGGATTTGGAATCTTTGCGATGAACGTTCGCAGGCTTCGCCGAAACATTATGCTCGGCCAACCGCTCGATCGAACAGATAATAAATCCGCGCGCTGGGGAAATATGGCGCTCATTGCTTTGGGACAAAAGAAAATGGTGCGCAAACCGATCGCCGGATTTCTGCACATTATCGTATATCTGGGTTTTGTGATAATCAATATTGAAGTACTCGAGATTGTCATTGACGGGCTTTTTGGTACACACAGAATCTTTTCGCCTCTTGGAATCGTTTACAATTTTCTGATAGGTTCATTTGAAGTCTTGGCGTTGTTGGTTCTTGTTTCGGTAATTACTTTTCTCGTCCGAAGAAATATTATAAAGCTGAAAAGATTTGTGGCCAATGAGCTGAAAGGCTGGCCAAAAGATGATGCCAATTACATTCTTTATTTTGAGATTGTATTGATGTCATTGTTCCTTTTGATGAACGCCGCCGATTATCATTTGCAAAAGGGTGGTTTTGGACATTATACCAGTGGTGTTGGATCCTTTCCGATTTCTCAATTTGTTTCTTCAATTTTTAATGGACTGGAAGCCAACACGGTTTTCATTCTCGAAAGGATTTTCTGGTGGCTTCACATTACCGGAATCTTGATATTTCTCAACTATCTATATTATTCGAAGCATTTGCACATTCTGCTTGCTTTTCCGAACACATATTTTGCAAAGCTTGAACCACTTGGCGAATTCAAGAACCTTGAATCTGTTACGGCAGAAGTAAAGCTGATGATGGATCCCAATGCAGATCCTTTTGCGGCAGCTCCTACCGATGCGACGCCACCGGCAAAATTTGGCGCAAGCGATGTCCAGGATCTCAATTGGTACCAACTTCTCAACGCCTACACTTGCACAGAATGTGGCCGATGCACCGAAGCTTGTCCGGCAAACATTACCGGCAAAAAGCTTTCGCCGCGCAAGATCATGATGGACACGCGCGACAGGCTGGAGGAAGTCGGCAAGAACATTGATGCCAACAAAGGCATTTTTGTTCCCGACAATAAAAGTCTGCTCAACGATTATATCACGCCCGAAGAACTTTGGGCTTGCACTACCTGCAATGCATGCGTAATGGAATGTCCAGTAAATATAAATCCGCTGTCGATCATTATGGACATGAGGAATTACTTGGTGATGGAACAATCTGCTGCGCCGCAACCGCTCAATGCCATGATGTCAAATATCGAGAACAATGGCGCGCCGTGGCCTTACAACCAACAGGACCGATTGAACTGGAAGAACGAGAATTAAGAAATAGAATTTATATTGGAAAATATTTTAAAATCAGCTTCTGAAAATGGACAATCGATAAGTCCCGTCCTTGCTGATGGCATAAAGAATTATTTGATCGATATCGACGGCACTATTTGCGACGACATTCCCAATGAAGAGCCCGAAAGAATGCTGACGGCAGAAGTTTATCCCGATGCATTGGAGACATTGAACCGGTGGTACGACGAAGGTCACGTGATATATTTTTTTACCTCAAGAACCGAGGCGCACCGAGATTATACCGAGCGTTGGCTCAATAAATATGGTTTTAAATACCACGGAATGGTGATGGGAAAACCTCGAGGCGGAAATTACCACTGGATCGACAACCATTTGGTTAAAGCCACAAGATATCGCGGTCATTTTACGGAATTGGTCGAAAAAGAAGTTACCATCCAGGTTTTTGATGATGGCAAACACGCATAAATATAAACAAAATGGCAGAAACGTTAGAGGTTCCAACAATGGCAGAAATGCTGGCACAGGGCAAGCAGCCCGAAGTTCTTTTTTGGGTTGGATGCGCCGGAAGTTTTGACGAACGTGCTAAAAAAATCACCAAGGCTTTTGTCAAATTGCTGAATCGCGCCAGTGTTTCTTTCGCGGTGCTCGGCGTCGAGGAAAGCTGTACTGGCGATCCTGCAAAACGCGCCGGCAATGAGTTTTTGTTCCAAATGCAGGCAATGATGAACATCGAGGTATTGAATGGTTATGAGGCCAAAAAAATCGTGACCGCTTGTCCGCATTGTTTCAATACATTAAAGAACGAATATCCCGAACTCGGTGGAAAGTATGAGGTGATCCATCACACGCAATTCCTGAAATCCTTGCTCGATGATGGCCGATTGACGATCGAGGGCGGACAGTTCAAGGGAAAGAAAATAACGTTCCACGATCCTTGCTATCTCGGTCGTGCCAACAATATATATGAAGCGCCACGCGATCTTATAGCAAAACTCGATGCAGAACTTGTCGAGATGAAACGTTCAAAATCCAACGGTCTTTGCTGCGGCGCGGGCGGAGCGCAATTTTACAAGGATGCCGAACCGGGAGACAAAGAAATAAATATTGAAAGGACCGAGGAAGCAATTGCTACAGAATCTACAATAATTGCCGCCGCGTGCCCGTTTTGTACTACGATGCTGACCGATGGTGTCAAAAGCAAAAACCTTGAGGGCGACGTAAAAGTAATGGATGTTGCGGAGCTTATCGCAAATGCTCAAGACCTATAAACAATAATAAAATGCTCGTTCCCTTTGAATCTTTGCCACCTGAATCCAAAATCTGGATATATCAATCCAACCGAAAACTTTCGGAGGATGAAGTCGTGGAAATAAAATCCAAGGTCGAAGAGTTTTTGACAGATTGGGCAGCGCATGGAACACCACTTTCTGCTTCGTACCAAATGCTTTACAACCGCTTTGTGATCATCGCCGTCGATAGCGAAGCGCACGCACCAAGCGGTTGTTCAATAGATTCGTCGGTACAAATGATTCAGGAAATCGAAGCGCGCTTTGGCATCGACCTTTTGGACAAGATGAACGTTACCTTCAAACTTGGCGAGCACATTGCGCACAAACCTTTGGCGGAATTCAAGAAAATGGCAAAGGAAAAAGCGGTCTCCGCAAACACCGTGGTTTTCAACAATCTCGTAAATACCATCGAAGAGTGGGAAGAAAGCTGGGAAGTTCCCGCCGCAGAAAGCTGGCACAGTAGATTCTTTTAAAATTAATTTAATGAAAATTTCAAAAGGGCGCGTCGTTTTCGGAGTGCTTCTAACTTTATTGGCGATAGGCTGTGGCACTTCAAAAGTCGAAAATTCCAAGAATAAGACGCCGGTAGTGGATGTGGCGCAAAAACCGATTCCCGACCCTGAAATCCAACAATACCATTATGCTTACGATAGCGATGCACAACGCCGCTGGGTTGATAGCGTTTACACAAATTTGACTTTCGACGAAAGAATCGGCCAGCTTTTTATGGTCGCTGCCTATTCCAACAAGGATTCCGTTCACGTCAATTCTATCGCGAAACTTATCAGGAACAACAAGATCGGTGGATTGATCTTTTTTCAGGGCGGTCCCGGACGACAGGCTAAACTCACGAACAAATTTCAGGCATTGTCCAGAATTCCTTTGTTCATTGGCATCGATGCCGAATGGGGACTTTCGATGCGGCTCGATTCAACCTATCGCTATCCCTATAATATGACGCTTGGCGCGGTCAAGGACACATCGCTGATCAGGAAATTGGGCAAACGAATGGGATATGAAAGCAAGCGAATGGGAATACAGTTCAATTTTGCGCCCGTTGTCGACATCAATACAAATCCAAACAATCCCATCATAGGTTTCAGGTCTTTTGGCGAAAGCAAGGAAATAGTGGCAAAGGCGGCAATTGCATTGATAAAAGGTGTTCAATCTGAAGGCGTTCTTTCAACAGCAAAACATTTTCCCGGGCACGGCGATACCGAGACCGATTCTCACTTTGCATTGCCATTGGTAAGTTTTTCCGCAGAAAGATTGAACGAGGTCGAATTCTATCCGTACAAAAAACTTTTTGACGCCGGACTTTCATCGGTCATGGTCGCGCACCTCAACGTTCCCGCGCTCGATCCGCGCGAGAATTATCCGTCTTCTATCTCGTACAATATCGTCACGAACGTGCTCCAGAAGCAACTTGGTTTTCATGGACTCGTCTTTACCGATGCGCTAAATATGAAAGCTGCGGCAAATTACCTCAAGCCCGGCGAGATCGACCTCGAAGCCTTCATGGCTGGAAATGACATCCTGCTTTTTCCCGAAAATGTAGCGCGCGCCTACGAAAAAATCTGCCAGGCAATTGTTGACACCAAAATTACGCCGGAACGCCTTGAATATTCAGTTAAAAAAATACTTCGGTTCAAATACAAAAGCGGACTCAACAAGTACAAACCTATTGATGCAACAAATCTTTTCAACGATTTGAACAATCCGCAAAGTGAAGCACTTCAGTACGAGCTTTTTGAAAATGCCGTGACAATCGCCAAAAACGAGAACAGTGTTCTTCCTATAGAAAATTTGGCATCGACCAAAATCGCATACGTAAAAATGGGCGATGATAGTAATTCTGCATTTCTTTCAACGCTTAAAAGCTATACAACGGTTACCGAAATCTATCATGAGAACATCGATAGCCTGAACTATCAGTTAAAGGATTATAATATCGTGATCATTGGATTTCACAAAAATGACAAACCATGGAAAAACCACGATTTTACTTCTGCTGAACTGGATCGATTGCAAAAGATTGCCGCGCAGAACAATGTTGTCCTGGACATTTTTGCAAAGCCATACTCGCTGTTGCAGATTCACGATTTTACAAATATTGAATCTATCGTGATTTCATATCAAAACCATGACGTTGCCCAAAAAGTTTCTGCCGAGATCATATTTGGCGCGGTGGGCGCAAAGGGAAGATTACCTGTTTCGATTGGGAATAACTTCAGCATTGGCGACGGCATAGAAACATCTAAAAGCAATATTCTAGGTTTTGCCACGCCCGAAAATGTGGGCATGAATTCCAAAGTCCTCGATCAGATCGATTATTTTGCCGCAAAGGCAATCAATGGAAAAATGGCGCCGGGAATCCAGATTCTTGTCGCACGCCACGGAAAAGTGGTTTTTCAGAAATCCTACGGTTACCATACATACGAGCGGAAAATAAAGACTGCCAACAACGATCTTTATGATATAGCATCGTTGTCCAAAATTGTGGGAACTTTACCGCTGGTGATGCAGGAATACGATCAAAAGAAAGTAAATCTAGAATCGCAGCTATCGTCGATGCTACCGATTTTTGACGGAACCGACAAGGCAACGATCAATTTCAAGGATCTGCTATTGCACAATGCGCAGCTCACGCCATGGATTCCGTTCTATAATTCTACGTTGGACGAAATCAAAAAACCTTCGCCAAAATATTATAGAAAGATACGTGACAAAGAATTTTCGATTCCCGTCGCAGACAGTCTTTTTTTGCGAACGGACTATCGCGACAGCCTTTTCAGAAAAATCGTGGACAGTAAACTGTTGCCAAAAAAAGAATACAAATACAGCGATTTTACATTTATGATCCTTCAAGAATGGATCGAAAAATTGAATGGGCAACCTCTCGATGTTTTGGCCAACAAAAACTTTTTTGCCCCGATGGGAATGTCGAGAACCGCGTACAATCCTTTGAAGAAATTCAATAAATACATTATCGCGCCAGCCGAGATTGACAATTATTTCCGTTACCAAACCATTCAGGGAACCGTTCATGATATGGCGGCGGCAATGTTGGGCGGCGTTGGCGGCCACGCTGGCGTCTTTAGCGATGCAATGGACGTGGCCAAGATAATGCAGATGTACCTTCAGCGCGGAAACTATGGCAACCACCGTTATTTCAGCGAGGCGACATTTGACGATTTCAACAAATGCTATTATTGCGATCAAGGCAACCGTCGCGGGCTTGGATTTGACAAACCGCAACTTCGGGGAACGGCCGGACCAACGTGCAATTGCGTTTCGATGAAAAGCTTTGGCCACACAGGATTTACCGGCACCATGGCGTGGGCAGATCCCGAATCCGATGTTATCTATGTTTTTCTTTCAAATAGAACATTTCCCAACAACCCCGAGAACACATTGTCCAAGCAGAACATCCGAGAGGACATCCAAAAAATCATTCAGGCTTCGATCATCAAATAACAGTTAATGTTATCTGAAAACGAGGTTTTGAAAATCGTTTTTTTCTACTTTTAAAAAAAACCCTTTCCATGAAGATCGCAATAGTTTGTTATCCCACTTTTGGCGGAAGCGGCGTGGTTGCCACCGAACTTGGACTTGAACTTGCGCGCCGTGGTCATGAAATCCATTTTATCACTTACAGCCAGCCAGTTAGATTGGCGCTGCTTTCAGCAAATGTGCATTATCACGAGGTCAACGTTCCAGAATATCCACTTTTTCATTATCAACCTTATGAACTCGCGCTATCGAGCAAACTTGTTGATATGGTAAAACTTTACAAAATTGAGCTTTTGCATGTTCATTATGCCATTCCACATGCTTATGCCGGTTATATGGCTAAACAGATTCTCAAGGAAGAAGGCATTGATCTTCCGATGGTCACAACGCTTCACGGCACCGATATTACGTTGGTGGGAAACCATCCATTCTACAAACCTGCGGTTAATTTCAGTATCAATAAATCTGATTTTGTGACTTCAGTCTCACAAAGCTTGAAAGATGACACCCTGAAGCTGTTCAATATCGACAATGAAATCACCGTTATACCAAACTTTATAGAGCTTGAAAAAAGTGTTTCGAGAGGTGAGGTTCCGTGTATTAGGTCCGCCATTGCAAAACCTTCAGAGCGCGTTATCACCCATATCAGTAATTTCAGAAAGGTCAAAAGAATTCCCGACGTGATCAGGATATTCAACAAAATTCTAAAAAAGTTGCCCGCCAAATTAATGCTCGTTGGCGATGGTCCGGAAAAGGAAAAAGCTGAACGATTGTGCCGAAAATTGGGAATCGAGCATAGGGTGATATTTTTTGGAAACAGTAGTGAGATCACCAAGATCTTGAGCTATTCCGATCTTTTTTTATTGCCGTCTGAAACCGAGAGTTTTGGTCTTGCCGCGCTTGAGGCGATGGCGAGCGGCGTTCCGGTAATATCAAGCGATTCTGGTGGTCTGCCCGAAGTGAACATCAACGGTTATTCAGGATTCCTGAGTCCCGTTGGCGAAACCACGCAAATGGCGGAAAACGCAATCTCGATCTTGTCAGATGATGAAGTTTTGAACAGATTCAAGAAACAAGCATTTGAAACGTCCAAAAAGTTCGACATCAAGAACATTCTGCCGATGTATGAAGAAATTTACCAACGCGCATTAAATGTTTCAGTATGAAAAAATTGATTGTTTTCGCGTTGCTATTAATTGTTGGGTGCGCACCGAAAATGCAAAAGCCAAAAGGCGGCCTTTACAATATTCTCACAGAGCAGTCCGATGGCGGTGCAACAATTAGGTTTGTAGAAGTTTTGAACGAGGAGAAGGAAATAAAAATGCTTCTTTCCGACCCAAATCTCCGAAAACTTATGGATGCAGAAGACCTGAAAGCATCAACTTTTGTGGTATTGAACATGGGCGAAAAAAGCGTGCCCGGCTTTAAAATAGATGTTGCAAAAATCACCGAGACCGCCAACAAAATAATTGTCGAAACGAAGGATATTCCGCCTGCGTCAGAAGGAATAGCGGAAGAAGGCGTTTACTATTATCCTTATACTGTTTTAAAAATCAACAGTAAGAAGGCGATAGAGGTGAAGTAGTTATTTGGTTAACCTTCACTCAATAGGAATTTATCTTTTTAGACAATACAACTGCTGTAAAGATATGCTCGGTTATAGAATGTTCCATTTCAAAAAGATCTTCGTCCTCCGCGTAGCTTACATCTGAATATCTATAGAGCTTCCAGCGCTTTTTATTGTATTCCAAAGAAGTCAGGTTCTCGACCCAATCGCCCGAATTGAGATATAACGTAGAACCGTTTTTATTTTGAACGGTAATTATTTTTGGCTCGTGAATATGCCCGCAGATAACATAATCATATTTTTTCTCGATCGCAAGATCTGTTGCCGTGGTTTCAAAATCAGAGATGTGCCTGACCGCTTTCTTTACACCGGATTTTATTTTTTTTGAAAACGAAAATGGTTCTCTGCCAAATCTCAGGAGGCACCAATTCACAAACCTGTTGAAAAGAATCAAATAATCATAGCCGATGCCGCCAAGTTTTGCGATCCATTTTGAATGTTGCACAGATGCATCAAACACATCGCCGTGAAAAATCCAGGCAATCTTATCATCTAGCGTGAGCAACAGCTTGTCAACGATCGAAAAATTTCCTATAATGGTATTACTGAACTTTCTGAGCATTTCGTCATGGTTTCCTGTGACGTAATAAATCTTTGTGCCTTTCGATGCCATATCGATGACCTTCTTGATCACCTTGAGGTGCGATTGTGGAAAATATGATTTTTGGAATTGCCAAATGTCTATAAAATCGCCATTGAGCACGAGCGTTTTTGGTTTTATTGACGATAGATATTTGTGGAGTTCTTTTGCGTGGCAACCAAAAGTTCCGAGGTGCGCATCGGAGATCACTACCAGTTCAACCTTTCTCTTTTTCATATTGCGAAGTTTCACAAATTAAAGAGATGAGTGTTAATTGAACGAATTGTTAGGGTTAAGGAATTTAGAAATTAGTTTTTTATAAGCTTAAAGACGCTTTTGGAACTGCTTTGGTCAATCAGGTGAAAAAAATAAATCCCAGGCTGCCCCACAATTTCCATAGAAAACAGTTTTTCTGAATTTTTCGACCTGCGTTATCATACAACGTTGCCGATATAAACTTTTCATTCCCAGCGATGTTCATTTTTCCTCTTGTGGGATTGGGATAGGCGGAAATTCTGTATTTACTGCTATTTTGAGCAACCTTGAGCGCATTTGCATCTAGTTTTACGACCCAATAATCGCTTTCGCCAAAATTGATTTCTGTCTTTTCGCCGGAGATTTCAGATCTTGAGGACCCGGTCAGTGCTATAGTTCCATCTGGATTTTGGAGCACGGAAGCTGCGCCATCGTTCATATTCCCTCCGAAGGTTTTCTGGCCGACAACATTCCCCATATTATCAATTTCCACCAGCCAAACATCGGCCATGCCTCGAGACATTTCTGTTTTTTCGCCCGATATATTGGATGTTGAAGATCCTGCAAGGAGATAATTACCAATATTGGTCTCGTAAATTGAATTAAGGGAATCATAACCATTTCACCGATTAAATTCAATTTAACAATCCAGTAATCAGCAGAGCCGCGTGAATTTTCTGTTTTATTGCCTGATATGCCGGAAAGAGAAATTCCACCAATAACATATCCATCATCAACTTGCACGATTGCGTGCAATTCTTCTATTTCATTGCCTCCAAGCACTTGTTGCCAAACAACGTCGCCGAGCGTGTTTAGTTTTAAAATCCAAAAATCATTATTACCGTAGTTATCAACGGTTTTGTCAAAATCTGCAGGGGAGGATGAACTCCCGCCCACAATGTATCCTCCGTCGTCGGTCTGGAGAATATGTGGCAAGTTGTCAACCGCACTACCACCGTAGGTTCTTTGCCACTCAATGTCACCTGCTGCATTCAATTTAATAATCCAATAATCTAATGAATTGAATCTTGAACTTTCAGTTTTTTCACCTGAAATATTCGAATTCGATTCGCCTGCCAAAATTAAACCGCCGTCTAAAGTATCGTCGATCGAACGCAAATAGTCGGTACTGCTTCCTCCAATGGTTTTCTGCCAAATAATATCTCCGTTTGCGTCTAATTTTACTATCCAATAATCATCATTTCCTCTGCTCAGTTCAGTTTTATCTCCAGATATGTTGGATCTTGAAGATCCGCCCAAAATAATCGTATTGTCTGAAAGTGATAATAAGCTACTTAAACCATCAGCATCACCGCCGCCGATGTCTTTCTGCCAAACTACATTTCCTTCTGAATTTAATTGGATAACCCAAAAATCTACACCGCCTTTATTTGCTAC
>JBBSUW010000087.1:0-12021 GCA_038234025.1 Flavobacteriales bacterium | reverse complement strand
TGCTTTTGGAAATATGGGAACGCAAGATAAAGCGCGCCATTTGGCGACTTTATACCTTGAAGACCTCGCCGATTTTATCACAAATTGTGTCGATGAAAATTTTGGGTTCAGCCGATACGCCGAAAAATTGGGACGCAGCGCCAACAGTTTTGATGAACTTTACAACGCGCTTCAGCAACAGCCAACTTTCATTGATGGTTTGCTTTTCAAAAGAATTGAGAAATTAGTTCTCGAGCAAAATCCAAATCTCTTTTTGATTTCAGTTCCGTTTCCGGGAAATCTTTATGCTGCGTTTCGATCGGCACAATTTATAAAACAACATTTCCCGAACGTCAAAATTTCGATGGGCGGCGGTTTTCCAAATACAGAATTGCGCTCACTTTCAGACCATCGCGTTTTTGAATTCTTTGATTTTATTACACTTGACGATGGGGAAGCGCCAATTCTAAATCTCATAGAACATCTTCAGGGCAAAAGAGAAATCAAAAATCTGAAACGAACTTTTACTTCTATAAATAATCAGGTTGTTTATTGCAACAATTCCGAAACTGCAGATTTTAAACAGAATGCCATCGGAACACCTGATTATTCAGATTTGTTACCTAACGAATATATTTCGGTAATCGAAATCGCAAATCCGATGCACAGAATGTGGTCTGACGGCCGATGGAACAAGCTTACGATGGCGCACGGCTGCTATTGGGGAAAATGTACATTCTGCGATATTTCGCTCGATTATATCAAGATTTATGAGCCTGCTGCGGCAAATATTCTTGCCGATCGCGTTCAGGAATTGATCATTCAAACGGGACAAACAGGATTTCACTTTGTAGATGAAGCCGCGCTGCCCGCTTTGATGCGCGCTTTTGCGATTGAAATTCTTCGCAGAAAGATTTCGATCACTTGGTGGACGAATATTCGTTTCGAGAAAAGTTTTACAAAAGATCTTTGCCGTTTGCTCGCCGAATCTGGTTGTGTTGCCGTTTCTGGCGGTCTTGAAGTTGCATCGGACAGACTTTTAAAACTTATTGACAAAGGTGTGACCGTTGAACAAGTTGCAAAAGTAAATCAGAATTTCACCGAAAGTGGCATTATGGTTCACGCCTATTTGATGTTTGGATTTCCAACGCAAACTGTTCAGGAAACGGTTGACAGCCTTGAAATGGTGCGGCAAATGTTTGAACTTGGCGTACTGCAATCAGGATTTTGGCACCAATTTGCAATGACTTCGCACGCACCGATTGGCATTGAGCCAGAGAAATTCAGCGTGGTTCGTGACAGCGATATTGTCGGCAGTTTTGCTAATAATGATTTGGTTTACACAGACAAAACCGGCATCGATCACTCAAAGTTTGGCTTTGGATTGAAAAAATCTTTGTTCAATTTTATGCACGGCGTTTGTTTTGATTTTCCGCTCCAAGATTGGTTTGAATTTAAAATTCCAAAAACTTCTATTCCATACGATTTTATTTCCAATGCTCTGGAAAACAATTTAGATTCAGAAGCAAAACCATCTTCAAAAGTGATTTATATTGGCACAAAACCAATAATAAAACAATTTACAAAAACAAAGAAAGGCCGTTCGTTTGAAATGGTCGAATTGATTTTTCACAGCAAAACAGAATCGCTTGTAATTGAACTCAATCAGCCTGAAGGCGAATGGCTTGCCGATATTTTAAATAAAGTTTCTTCCAGTCAGCCGCAAACTTTTACATTTCAAAAACTCAAACTGGATTTCGAGGAAAATCTTGAACACTTCGAATTGTTTTGGCAAAGCCGACCTGTGAAAAAACTTCGGGATTTTGGTTTGCTGGTTTTGTAAATCGCTCTCGTAATATTTTGATTAAATTTGAAATAAAAAGATGACAGTAGAAAGAAAGGGCAACGAAATTATAGTTCGGATTTGTGCGGGCAGCAAAGCATCGAAAATTCAATCTTTGCTGGATTATCTACGTTTTGAAGAATTGACATCCAAGTCAACTGCAACGCAGGATGAAGTAGATTCGCTGCTGAAAGAAGTAAAAAAAGGTAGATTGGAATCATTTAAAAAAGAAACCGGCATCGATGAATAAGATTGTTGTCGATTCAAATATTCTTTTCAGCGCTATCCTAAACCCATAAAGCAGAATTGGACAGATTTTAATTAATGAACAAGAACATTTTGAGTTTTTCGCCCCACATTATGTTAGCGTTGAACTTTTTCGACACAAAGAAAAAATAAAAAAAATAGCCAAGATCTCTGATAGCGAATTTCTCTTAATCTATGAACTTATTTTGAAGAATATTGTTGTTCTTGACCATTCAATTCTTCCAATAATTAATTACACTGAAGCTTTGGAATATTGTAGCGATATAGATATTGATGACACAATTTTTGTTGCATTTTCGGAATATCTGGACGCAAAACTTTGGACGGGCGACATTGAGCTTACTAACGGATTGCGAGCAAAAAGTTTTAAGAGATGTATCGATACGACAGAAATTTTTAATCAATTTATTTCAAAAATCTAACATTCATAAACCGCACATTCCATACTGGAAATGGCTTTCCATTTTCAAAAACCGCCAATAATCAATACATTTAGCAACCAAAACAATCTTGAATGAAACATCATATTAGGGTCAACGATTCATACGAATTTGACTTTGATGAAAACGAAATCGCGGAATTTGACGCTACAACTTCAGGCGCCACCGATTTTCACATCATCGAAAACCATCGAAACATTACTGCCAAAGTGGTCGCGTCCGACTTCAATCAACGAAAATATACGGTTGAAATCAATGGTAAAAACTTTGAGGTCATAATTCAAAATGAACTCGACCAGCTCATCACAAAAATGGGTTTCGAGACCAATTCCGCGCAACTTGTCAATGCCATAAAAGCTCCAATGCCTGGTCTTATTCTGGAAATCAATGTGGAAGTTGGTTCGGAAGTAAAAACTGGCGAAACCCTTCTGGTGCTTGGCGCGATGAAGATGGAAAACAGTTTTGCCTCGCCGCGAGATGGCGTAATCAAATCTGTTTTGGTAAATAAGGACGACGCTGTCGAAAAAGGACAATTGCTAATTGAATTCGAATAAAATGATCAAGAAAATATTGGTTGCAAACCGCGGCGAAATTGCCATACGAGTGATGCAAACCGCAAAAAAAATGGGCATCAAAACCGTCGCGGTTTATTCAACTGCTGACAGAAATTCGCCTCACGTCAAATTTGCCGACGAAGCCGTTTTCATCGGGCCACCGCCGTCAAGCGAATCGTATCTTGATGGTGACAAAATCATCGAAGTTGCAAAATCGCTGAACGTTGATGCGATTCATCCCGGTTACGGTTTCCTTTCTGAAAACGCCGATTTTTCTGAAAAGGTTTCAAATAACGGAATGATATTCATCGGTCCAAAACCGCACGCCATCAGAATTATGGGTAGCAAGCTTGCCGCAAAAGACGCTGTGAAAGAATACAATATTCCAATGGTTCCGGGTGTTGATGAAGCCATTACAGATGTTGCAAAAGCAAAAAAAGTTGCCAGCGAAGTTGGTTTTCCAATCCTGATAAAAGCCAGCGCGGGCGGCGGCGGCAAGGGAATGCGCGTTGTAGAAAACGAGGCAGAATTTGAACAGCAAATGGACCGCGCGATCAGCGAGGCGGTTGCCGCTTTTGGCGATGGTTCGGTTTTTATTGAAAAATATATCGGTTCGCCACGACATATAGAGATTCAGGTTATGGCCGACAGCCACGGCAATATCGTCCATCTTTTTGAACGAGAATGTTCGGTACAACGTCGCCATCAAAAGGTTGTGGAAGAAGCGCCGTCGTCTGTTTTAACGCCAGAACTTCGTGCGGAAATGGGCGCAGCTGCAGTGCTTGTCGCAAAATCCTGCGATTATCTCGGCGCGGGAACCGTAGAATTTCTTTTGGATGAAAATCTAAATTTCTACTTTCTCGAAATGAACACGCGCTTGCAGGTCGAGCATCCGGTCACGGAAATTATCGCTGGCGTTGATCTTGTCGAATGGCAAATAAAAGTCGCCCAGGGTGAAAGATTGCCGCTGATGCAGGATGAACTCAAAATCCACGGCCACGCTGTCGAGCTTCGCGTTTATGCCGAAGATCCCGAAAATGATTTCTTGCCGAGCGTTGGACATTTGGACGTTTACCAATTGCCAACCGGCGAAGGCGTTCGTGTTGACAACGGTTTTGAACAAGGGATGGACATTCCGATTTACTACGATCCGATGCTCGCCAAACTCATTACCTACGGAAAAACGCGCAACGAGGCAATCCAAAGAATGCTCGAGGCCATCGATGATTACAAAGTTGAGGGCGTTCAGACCACGCTGCCTTTCGGCAAATTTGTTTTTGAGCACGAAGCCTTTCGCTCTGGAAATTTCGACACGCATTTTGTCAAGAAATATTATGACGCCCAAATGCTCAAGGATCAATTCGCGGCCGACGCAAAAATCGCAGCTAAAATCGCATTAAAACAATACCTCGCAGATCAAAAAATCCTGCGCACGGCAAAACACAATTGATGGAATCAAAAATAAAATCACTCGAAGAAAAAATCGCGCTCGCCAAGTTGGGCGGCGGTCAAAAACGGATTGACAAACAGCACGAAAAAAAGAAACTCACCGCCCGGGAACGCGTTGATTATTTGATGGACGAAGGTTCCTTTGAAGAAATCGGGATGCTTGTCACGCACCGAACCACAGAGTTCGGAATGCAGGAAGAAATGTTTTACGGCGACGGCGTGATCACCGGTTACGGCACGATCAACGGACGATTGGTCTATATTTTCGCACAAGATTTCACGGTTTTTGGTGGCGCACTTTCAGAAACCCACGCCGAAAAAATCTGCAAGGTTATGGATATGGCCGTCACCAACGGCGCGCCAATGATTGGGCTCAACGATTCTGGAGGCGCACGAATTCAGGAAGGCGTTCGGTCGCTCGGTGGTTATGCCGATATATTTTATAGGAATGTCAAATCTTCCGGCGTTATCCCACAAATCAGCGCAATTATGGGTCCGTGCGCTGGCGGAGCCGTGTATTCGCCCGCAATGACAGATTTCACGATGATGGTTGAGGGCACGAGCTATATGTTCGTCACCGGGCCAAACGTGGTCAAAACCGTTACCAACGAAAATGTCTCTGCGGAAGCACTTGGCGGTGCGTCAACACATTCTACCAAATCTGGTGTGGCGCACATCACCTCTTCCAATGACATTGTCTGTCTCGAAGACCTCAAAAAACTCTTGAGCTATCTGCCGCAGAACAACGAATCAAAAGCGCCAGACCTAGCATTTACGCTGGCTGACGAAACCCGAACCGCGCTTTCTAGCATCATTCCAGATTCTGCCAACAAACCTTATGATATGCATTCGGTCATCAATGGCATCATAGATGAAGACTCGTTTTACGAAATCCACAAAGATTTTGCCGCCAATATCATCGTTGGTTTTGCAAGAATCGCGGGCAAAAGCGTTGGCATCGTAGCCAACCAACCAATGGTTCTCGCTGGGGTATTGGATGTGGACAGTTCTGTAAAGGCGGCGCGTTTCACACGATTCTGCGACTGTTTCAACATCCCGTTGCTCGTTCTGGTTGACGTTCCCGGCTTTTTGCCCGGCACAGACCAAGAATGGAACGGTATCATCGTCCACGGCGCCAAATTGCTTTATGCCTTGAGCGATGCGACTGTGCCGAGAGTTACAGTTATTACTAGAAAAGCTTATGGTGGTGCTTATGATGTTATGAATTCGAAACATATTGGCGCCGATATGAACTTCGCTTGGCCCAGTGCCGAAATCGCCGTAATGGGAGCCAAGGGCGCCAGCGAAATCATCTTTAAAAAAGAAATCAGCAACGCCGAAAATCCAGACGAAAAGCTTCTGGAAAAAGAAACCGAATACGCCCGACTGTTTGCCAATCCTTACACCGCAGCACAACGCGGCTTTGTGGACGAGGTTATTTTGCCGGAACACACACGGTCTAAATTGATCAAGGCGTTTGCGATGCTTGAGGGGAAACGGGTTGAAGGACCGAAAAGGAAGCATGGGAATATTCCTTTGTAAATTAGAATTTTCTTTTGGGCGTGACCACTTTCCCGCTGCTTTGACGGCAGAAGGAAAGCGGTCGGGCTTTCGGCACTCGCTCTGCCCTATTGCCTAGTCGGCAACAGCGCAGGAGCTCAAACAAAGCCGCAATCCCTCACGCGAACTACGCTGTCGGTACTTGCGTGCCAGCAAACTTTAAAAACCATACGTTTGGGAGATAAAAAGAAGACTGCTGGCACACAAAGCATCCTTGAAATGGGGAGATATGTACGATAGAGTAATACATATACAATAATTAGCCACCATATGAAGAAACATTACGAATGCATTGTATAATTTGCAACAAAACCGCTAATGCCAAAGGATCTCACATTGTACCAGCAAGTCTAATTAAGAATTGCGTAGGGAAACACTACAACGAAGAGTCTTACGAAATAGACTCTAATAATTCGTCGATAAACACATATTTCGGAAGAGATAATCTGAAAAATGCTTCTACTGAAATTAAACAAAATCATTACAAAAGAGATTTTGTTTTATGTCAAAAATGTGAATATGAATTAGCAAAATTGGAAAGCGAAATAGCTGTTAACTTTCTACAAAAATTTAGGGAAGAAAAATACTCGAATAATTTTGAGGAATTGAATTTAGAAAATGGTTTTGAAATCATTATTCCGAAAAAGATGAGTAACAAAACATTTCTTGCCTACTTTTATTCGATAATATTAAGAGAATGTATAATATTAGAGATAGAAGATAATATGCAGATCTTATCAAATGAAGAAACTGAAAATATAAGAAAATTTGTTTATGGTTATTTGTACAATCAAGATAATGATAGTACTATCGTGAATTACAAAATGGTAATAATCTTTGACAAATATTGCAACAAAGGTTCATATGTTGCAACATCAGACGAATTTAAAAAACCTTACTTGTTTTATTTTTGCGAGGCTATTATTCAATTATATACTTCTAATCCAGATGATATAGGAAATTATCTATTTAAAGAAATCTTTAATGACATAAAACAAACGAAATCCAAAATATTAGTTGGTCCGAAAGAGTTTTACGCTACCTTGAGAACGAAAATGGCGGAAAAACTTGCTGATACTTTTATGACGAAAGGGATTTTAAAAATCTGTGCGTTAAATGGAAAAAGTTATGATGAAAACTTGATTGAATATCAAGATTTTAGTGAGAATACTAAAGAGCAGTTGGAAAATAAAATGATTGCTTTAACCAAACTGATAGAAAAATACGGTGGCTAACAACGTATATAAAACATAATATTACGGGCTTTCCGAGAGATTTATGTCTTTTTGCAAAGATCTGCAAATTTTTAAATTTGGCTTTTTGTGAAAATAAGTTAAGTAGAAAATTAAAAAATTCATCTCGTGCACAATCCGAAAGGTTAGCATCTATTTACACGTTACGTTTAATACACAAGACAGTTGGCAGCAATTTATTGAAACATTTTTCTAATGAACAAAATCCTCGGCATTGCGATCAATGAATACGACAATGACATATTGAATAATATTTCAAATTGTATTAACGACTTAAATGAAGTTGTGGGGATTTTAAAATCAAAATATATGTTTGATGAAGTTGAATTGCTATCTAAAAAAGAACAAACAACTCGAAAGTATCTACATAATACTTTATACGATTATTTTTTAAATTGTTCAGAAAACGATTGTATTCTTTTGATTTATAATGGGCATGGCCAATATGTTGAACAACTTAGCACAACCTATTGGCAAGCATCTGATTCAGATCCATTTGACAAATCATCATGGTTTAATTTGAATGAACTACTTGACTTTGTCCGAATAAGTCCAGCTCTACACATCAGTTTAATTTCTAATAGCTGTTTTTCTGGTGCAATCTTCGACGAACCAACTCGTGGTGGCGGAATCGCGGCGTTCAAAGATAAGAAATCGCGCTTGGCTTTGACATCAGGAAGTACTGAGCCGGTAAGCGATGGGAAAAGTGGAAATTTTAGTCCATTTACAGAAACTGTTTCAGAAGTTCTAACAAAAAATACGGAAAAAGAATTGACGTTCATTTCATTTGCAAATCAAGTCGTATTATCATTTAATAAAAACCGGATGCAAACACCAATGTTTGGATCGTTAGCAAGAACAGGCCATAATAATGGAGCATTCGTCTTTGAATTAAAAGAAAAACAGCAGAGAGAAATTGAATATACAAATATGTCGTTGGGTTTAAATATCGATTTGCCAATTAATTTAGATTATGAGTGTAGCATTCCATTCTTTTCTGAAAACATATACTTTGACAACCTTTTCGTGAATACTTATATACAGAAAATTGCTTTTGACGTGATTAGCGATACGCGAGCATACATAGTTGAAGATAAGGAATACATGATAGAACGAAGCAGTGAAATTAGCTTTGACTTGTCGATAGACTATACTATTAAAAGTTTAAATCATAATTTTTTCAGTTTATTAATAACGGTAAACACCTATTTTGGGGGTCCTTATCCCGACTTTCATTTTCACACTTTAAACATTGCATACAAACCTGAAAGAAAATTAAATTTCCATGATGTGGTAAAATACGTTGATTTACAAACTTTTTTGACAAAGGTTATTGCTAAGTATGGAGAAGACAAAGAACATAAGCAAGCGCTCAATCAATACCAGAAATATTTGACTTATGATAATATCGAGTTTACAATTGAAGATGAAAAGATAACATTATACTTTACTAATCAAATGCCCAAGGTTATAAAAGCATTAAGTTTCTTGACGTTCCCTAAAAATCATGAAATTTCTGGAGGTTAAACTTCCGCGCTGTTCGAAGTCTCCTGCATTGTGTGAATGTCACCTCTTGTTCGAAGTCTACTGCGCTGTGCGAATGTCTCCCGACTTCGCACCATAATAATGGCCACTCACCGGATCTCGCCAACAGAAAAAACTGGCACCGCATCTCTAGACTTTTGACCCAAACAACACCCACCCCATGAATAAACAAGACCTAATAATAGAATTTCCACAATAAATTAAACCAACTCGAAAAACTATTGTTCAACAATGTTTCCGAATGAAGAGAAGCCTTCAATCAATTATGGAATAGCTTCTCGCTCCAGAAATTCGGCAAGTTAATACAAGAAGAATTTAAGAACAGTAATCAATTCGTAACCGTTCCGTTCAATCACGAGTTCTACCTCAACGGTTACAAATGCAAAATGAAAAGTTTTGAAATAGAAATGCTTGATTAACTTTATGCAACCCCACACTTGCCAGCATTCTTGAGTTACGTACCGATAAACTTTGAAGTCAAAAACCTATCTTTGAAATAATAATAGTCAATACCTATGAATGTAGAAGCCACCAAACTTGAGCTGATGCATCTTTTGCTTCAAACAGAGAAAGAAAGTCTTCTTGAAAAGCTCAAATCAGTTTTTGACGAAGACCAGAACGTTTGGTGGACTGAATTGTCCAAAGAAGAGCAAGAAGAAATCAATACCGGTTTATCGCAAGCAGATAAAGGCGATTTTATTTCCAATCAAACTGTTATGAAAAGTTTTGACAAATGGCATTAAAAATTGTTTGGACGCCACAAGCTGTTGTCGGCTTTCCGCCGATAGCGAATCAAACTACAATTACTAATTTATGCAATCTGCCCTAGCCCCGATGGTCGCGGCATCCTTTTGTTTTCGCTTTTTAGCGAAAACAAAAGATATAGCAGACAGCGGGAGAATGCTCCTTAAAAAAATTAAACTGTTTCGGGAACGCCGTAAAGATCAAATTCCGTAGCCGAGACAATCCTAATATTTGCAAATTCCCCAGTCTTCAAATAGAATTCTGTCGCGCTGATCAATACTTCATTGTCCACATCTGGGCTGTCAAATTCGGTGCGACCTACAAAATGCTGTCCTTCTTTTCGGTCGATGATACATTTGAATGTTTGGCCAACTTTCTCTTGGTTAAGATCCCAAGATATCTGCGATTGAAGTTCCATAATTTCGTTGGCACGCGCTTGTTTCACGTCTGCAGGAACATCATCTTCCAATAGATATGCGTGGGTATTTTCTTCGTGGGAATAGGCAAAACAGCCCATTCTGTCAAACTTCATTTCTTGTACAAAGTCCTTCAATATCTCAAAATCTTCCTGCGTTTCGCCAGGATAACCTACGATCAGCGTTGTTCTGATCGCCATTCCTGGAACGGCTGCGCGGAATTCCTTTAACAACTTTGTGGTCTTAGCCTGCGTGGTTCCGCGTCTCATCGACTTCAATATCGAATCTGAAATATGCTGCAATGGAATGTCTATGTAGTTGCAGATTTTCGGTTCGCGTTTCATGAGTTCCAAAACATCCATTGGAAAACCTGTCGGGAATGCATAATGAAGCCTGATCCACTCGATGCCTTCCACCTGAGCAAGCGCTTCAAGAAGTTCGGCAAGGTTTCGTTTTTTATAAATATCAAGACCATAATAGGTAAGATCTTGTGCAATGAGTATCAATTCCTTCACTCCATCTCGCGCCAAACCCTGTGCTTCCTTTACCAACTTTTCAATGGTTTGACTTACGTGTTTGCCACGCATCAAAGGGATTGCACAAAAACTGCACGGTCTGTCGCAACCTTCGGCGATTTTTAGATAAGCGTAGTTTTTTGGTGTCGTCGTCAATCGTTCGCCAAGAAGTTCGTGTTTGTAATCTGCGCCAAGCGCTTTGAGAAGTGCGGGAAGTTCGGTCGTGCCAAAATATTGATCCACGTTCGGGATTTCCTTTTCAAGATCAGGTCTGTATCTTTCAGAAAGACATCCTGTCACGAAAACTTTGTCCACAAGGCCGCGTTCTTTTTTGTCTGCATATTCCAGAATCGTGTTGATCGACTCTTGTTTTGCATCGTCAATAAATCCGCAAGTGTTGATCACGATGATGTTACCTTCCTCTTTTGCAGGCGCTTCGTGCTGAACTTCTTTACCGCTTGCGCGAAGTTGGCCCATCAAAACTTCTGAATCGTAGACGTTTTTGCTACAACCCATTGTGATGACATTGATCTTGTTTTTCTTCAAAGACTTGGTTCTCATACCTAAATTTATTGGGCTGCAAAATTAATCATTAATAACCTTGTAACCTTGGGCTTTAAGAGTTTTTAAAAAATCATCAATCTATAAATCTTTTGCAAAAAAAAATCCGCTCCAATTGAAGCGGACTCAAGTTTTAAAATCGAAATTTTATAGTTCAAAAGCCAATGTAAGTGCGAGATTATTATTGACACTATTTATTTTTGGCGCATTGTAAGCTCCAGTAAATCCTTGGCTAAAGAATGGTTGGCTAGCATCTTGATTGCTGTAAACATATCCCAAATCAAGTCTTGTTGCGCCAAAATTATAACCAATTCCTGCCGAAAACCCGTGAAGATCCCCAATTCTATTGTTGTTTTTGTAAGGACTTTGCTCATATCTAAAACCTCCGCGAAGGCTCAAAGCTTTTATGCGATATTCGCCACCAACGCGAACCTCGTTTGCCGCTTGCAACGAATTTGAAATATTATTGTTGGCGCCCACGAATTCCTCACCAGGACTTAGTGTCATATTGCCATAATCTTTGAGATAATAATCAACACTTAAAAGTCCTACTTTTCCAAAAACATACGCAGCGCTTACGCCATATTTGCCGGCAGTTTTAAGACGATATTCAGGATAAACTACTGTAATGAGCGGATTGACGCCCACATAACTAAGATCATTATTTCCTTTATAATTGTAACCACGTGACGAAACTGACTGCGTAAGTTCGTCATAAAGCTGGTACCAAGTTGGCGATTCGTATGAAAGACCTACGCGGAAACTTTCGGTTACTTTTCCAATGGCACCAAGTCCAAATGAGAAGCCATTTCCGTACGTGTAAAGATCATTATTGAATGTCAGATTCTGAACTCCCGCAGAGTTGCTGTTGCGATTTTCTTCGTAGAAAATTGAC
>JBBSUW010000086.1:0-12347 GCA_038234025.1 Flavobacteriales bacterium | reverse complement strand
GGGAATTTTTGGACCTTATCATCTCAGGCCATACTGATCACAAAGTTGTCCCGCGGCGGTTGCTGCAAAAGTTGCATCGGCTCGAATGAAAGCACATGTTCGATCGTCTTTTTGAACAGCGTGAAAGAATGTGGTTTGCAAATGTAGAAGTTGGCATCGCATTTAAAGGATTCTTCGACGATATCCAGATTGCTGTTTGTCGAGAATATGATAATAGAGGTATTGTTGAACCTGTGGGCCGCACCAAGTTCGGTCAGACACTCAAGACCATTCTTTCGAGGCATGTTAAGATCCAGAAAAATTATTTCAGGCACAACCGGTTCTTCAACTCGAAGTTTTTCCATAAGCTTTGCGCCATCGTTGATAATCGTGAGCTTTACGGAGTCATTAAGTTCGTGCAGCGCTTCCCAAAAAAACATGCAATCGTCTTGATCATCATCTGTGAGATAGACATTTCTAACTAGTTTTGAATTTGGCTGCATGATAGATGACCGGTTTATTTTATCGAGATAAATGTATAATGTCTGGTAATAGTGTAACGATTTCTCAGGGTTCAACATTAAAGTAACGGTAATCACTTTTGAATCACTTTCAATACGGTTTTCTCTACATAAAATTTAAGTACTTTTGCAGTGAAACCACTTTCCTCAAATGGGTCAAAAACTGCTGCTCAACAGCACCGAGATCAACATCATACTGCATCGATTGGCGTGCCAGCTCATCGAGAAACATAGGGATTTTTCTGATTCTGCAATCATTGGCATTCAACCAAGAGGCGTTTTTTTGGCAAAAAGGCTTTCCATTATCCTGAAGAACGATTACGATTTATCTCCGAGAATCGGGCATCTGGATGTCACCTTTTTTCGCGACGATTTCCGGAGGACCGAAATACCGCTTGCCGCGAAATCCACCGAGCTCGATTTTGAGGTTGAAGAACAGAAAGTAATCTTTATCGACGACGTGCTTTTTACCGGAAGGAGCATTCGGGCTGCGCTGACAGCGATCCAGAATTTTGGGCGACCTTCAGAAATAGAGCTTCTTGTTTTGATCGATCGTCGTTTTAGTCGAAATCTTCCTATTCAACCAGATTATCGCGGCCGACAAGTGGACGCCATCAACAATGAAAAAGTGAAGGTCTGTTGGAGCGAAAATGATGGTGAGGACGCCGTTTATCTGTTGCGCAACGATATCAATCCAGACGTAAAACCATGAGCGAACTCAGCGTAAAACATCTTTTGGGCATCAAATATCTCAATGTTGGCGATATCGAATTGATTTTTGAGACGGCCGACCATTTCAAGGAAGTTCTCAATAGACCGATCAAAAAAGTCCCATCGCTGAGAGATATTACGATCGCAAATGTTTTTTTTGAGCACAGCACGCGCACAAAACTTTCATTTGAACTGGCGGAAAAGAGATTGTCGGCTGATGTTGTTAATTTTTCATCGTCACAATCTTCGGTGAGCAAAGGCGAGACGCTTATCGACACGTTAAACAACATCCTTGCGATGAAAGTTGATTTGCTCGTGATGCGCCATCCAAGTGCCGGCGCGGCACATTTTCTGTCGCAGCACGTGAACGCATCGATAATCAATGCCGGCGACGGCGCTCACGAACACCCAACCCAAGCACTTTTGGACAGCTATTCCATTCGTCAAAAACTTGGTTCGGTCAATGACAAAAATATTGTGATCGTTGGAGATATTTTGCATTCACGTGTGGCACTTTCCAATATTTTCGCGCTAAAAATGCAGGGCGCGAACGTAAAAGTTTGCGGGCCAAAAACATTGATACCAAAATATATAGAATCGCTTGGCGTCTCGGTCGAGCCAAATTTGCGCAAAGCACTTGAGTGGTGCGATGTGGCAAATATGCTTCGCGTTCAGCACGAACGAATGGACTTGAGCTACTTTCCGTCCACGCGAGAATATGTTCGACAATATGGTCTGAACATGGACATATTGAACAGTCTTTTAAAAGAAATATTGATACTTCATCCAGGTCCAATCAATCGTGGCGTGGAAATTACTTCTGAAGTTGCCGACAGCGGACAAGCCATGATATTGGAACAGGTTGAGAACGGCGTGGCAGTGCGAATGGCGGTCATTTATCTGCTCGCATCCAAGATCAAGCAATGATTTTGGGCGCAAGCCTTCATTACAAAATCGTATCTTTGAAAAAAGAGTTTCTAAAGATGAAGGTCGACCGCAAGGGAAATATCGTTATAATAAAGGACACGCAAGGTGATCTGATGTCGTTCGCCATGAAGTTAACGCATGAGCACAAAACTTTTGCGGCCAATAATATTATCGTGGACTTGTTGAGGCATCCAAGCTTGACGGCGGAAGATCTGCTCGTGCTTTTGCCATTGAGCAAGGTTCATTGCGATGGCAAACAGTCCTTTGCAATTGTTGCCGACGTCGATTTTAATGCTATGACCGAAGATCTTGTGATTGTGCCAACGCTTATGGAGGCAAACGATATCATAGCGATGGAGGAAATAGAGCGCGATCTTGGCTTTTAGAATTCACCAAAGAACAAATTTTTAATGAAGATTCATATAATGGGATGTTATGCCGCGACGCCCCGAACATTTTCCAATCCGACCGCGCAGGTCCTTGAAATAAAGAACCATTTATTTCTGCTTGATTGCGCCGAAGGAACCCAGACTCAACTGCGGAGGAACAAAATCAAAATGATGAAAATCGAGCATGTTTTCATCACACATTTGCATGGCGATCATTTCTACGGGCTAATCGGACTGATATCGACCTTTATGCTTTTAAGCCGAAAATCTGCGCTGCACGTATATGGACCAAAGGGAATCAAGGAAATCATAACGCTTCAATTGAGGCTTGCGGGAGCTTGGGCGGCTTATGAGCTTCATTTCCACGAACTCGAATCAGATTTTGCCGAAGTTGTTTTTGAGGATGACAGCGTGACGGTTTCCACACTGCCGTTGAAGCATAGAATTTATACAAATGGATATTTGTTCGCGGAGAAACCGGGCGATCGCAAGCTTGACATCGAAAAAATTGAAAGTTACAAAATCGAGGTTTCGTTGTACCGAAATATCGTGAAGGGAAAAGATGTGAAGCTCGAAGACGGAACAACCATTGCAAATGAACTATTGACCACTTTGCCAGAAGCACCTAAAAGCTATGCATATTGCACCGATACGCTTTTCAATCCTGATCTTGCAAAAGTGATTCAAAATGTGGACGTGCTTTATCACGAATCGACATTTTTAGAGTCCGAAAGCGCCCTTGCCGAAAAAACGATGCATTCGACCGCAAAGCAAGCGGCAAGTTTGGCAAAACTGGCTGGCGCAAAAAATCTTTTGCTTGGACATTACAGTACGCGGTATGACTCCATCAACAATTTCGCCACCGAAGCTCGAGAAGTTTTTGAGAATGTTCACCTTGCCGATGACGGAAAAGTATTCGAATTTTAAAAAGTGCATATTATGCAAGATTTAAGCCATCACAGAAAATCATATCAAAAGTATTCGTTGGTGGAGAACGACGTGCCATCAACCCCGAACAAACTCTTTGACGAGTGGTTCAAGCTCGCCAAATCGTCGGAAACAGTGGGCGAGGCTAATGCAATGACACTTTCCACTTGTGATTCCAGTTTCCAAGTGCGTTCCCGAGTAGTGCTCTTGAAAAAGTACAGCGATAAGGGTTTGGTTTTTTATACCAATTATAATAGTCGTAAAGGAAAGGCGATAGGCGAGAACCCAAATGTTTGCCTTTCTTTTTTTTGGCCAACGCTCGAGCGCCAGATTATTGTCATGGGAAATGCGGACAGAACCTCTGCAGAGGATTCCGAGGAATATTTTCAGTCGCGTCCACGAGGGAGCCAACTTGGCGCCGCGGCATCAGAACAAAGCAAAGTGGTAAATGGGCGGGAATTCTTGGATTCAACACTGGACAGATTGACAGAAAAGTTTATGGGAAAAGATATTCCGCGCCCAGAAGATTGGGGCGGTTTCGTCGTTGATCCCTTGTCCTTTGAATTTTGGCAAGGCCGTGAAAACCGGATGCACGACAGGCTTGAGTACAAATTAGTCGATAACCTCTGGACCATTAGCCGGCTTTCTCCATAATAAACTTTATCAAATTCTCCCCAATCGCCATTATGGCGATTTTTTTTTGCCCTTAAGTTCTATAACAATGAGTTGAAATGATATAAAAATGTAAGAAAAATACTCAATATAAATATAAAATGATGTAATTCATCGATTTTATTTGGCACTTAAACGATAAACGCAGTAATATTGACTCAAGAAACAAACCTACTTTCTTAAAAGCATACGAAACGTTCTTACAAGCATTAGAAAAATAGTAAACTAGTTTGCCCCACAATCTACTTTAAACTTAAACCTACAGTTATGAAAAAATATTTACGCTCGGCAATATTGCCAATTGCATTGATGTTCATGATGGCATCTTGCTCTTCCGACAGTACAGATGAACTTTTGTCCAACACCAATATGGTTGTGGTCAACAGCTACGTTTACAACACCGACGAAGTTAAACTCGAGCAATTGATAAACGATTACAGGGTGAGCATCGGGCTAAACGCACTTGAGAGCGTGGCGCACATTTGCTACAAATCTGAGGAGCACAACGAATATATGATAACGAAACAAGCGGTGAACCATGATTTTTTTCAGGAAAGATCGCAGAACATCATTCAGGTTCTTGGCGCGACAAAGGTGAATGAAAATGTCGCCTATAATTACATTACTCCAGAAGGCGCGCTTCATGCATGGCTTCAAAGTCCCGGTCACAAAGCCAATATTGAAGGAGAATTTACGCACTTTGGAGTGTCGATAACAAGTGATCCTAGCACCGGAAAAAAATATTACACAAACATATTTGTGAAAAGATAATGGTTAGAATTTGATTAATAATGTTTTGTTTTTGACAACCAAGCCGCTTCAAAAGAGCGGCTTTTTTGATTTCTTATAAGAAAATATTTGTTAAAACAGCAATATTGTGCATTTCGTCGGGAAAATTTGCTAAACATTGTTAAGTGTTATATAATTGCCCCTAGCAATTTTAAATACACAGAAATCTGAAGCACAATTACGATTCAAAAACCCAAATCCATTTTAAATGAATCAGTTAATTATAAGCACCCAATTGTCAGCTTCAAACCTTTCGAGAATGTTTTCGACCCAAAGACTTTTCGTCTCTCTAATTCTCAGCTCGCTCACCTTGCTGAATGTATCCTGTTCCACTGATGAAACAATAGAAGGATCTATTGCGACAAATCCAGTCGTGATCGAAAATACCTCGTACGATTATTCTTCAGATGAATTGCAAATGCTCAACCTCGTGAATATTCATCGTGCCGAAATTGGATTGGCAGCGCTGTCTGTAATCAACTTGATCTCGGTCGAATCTGCCGCGCACAATCAATATATGATCGAGCACAACGAAGTCACGCATGCATTGTTCAATGAAAGAGTACATACAATAATGGCGGCACTTAACGCAACTAACGTCAATGAAAATCTCGCCTATAACTACTCTTCTCCGGAAGGTGCGTTGGAGGCATGGCTCGAAAGCGAAGATCATCGCCAAAATGTGGAGGGCGATTTTACCAACCTCGGCATTTCAATCTCGCGCGATCCAGAAACCGATAAACCATATTACACAATGATCTTTGTGAGGATATGATATTAGAAGCTTCCGCAATGCTGCGATTTTATTAAAGTTGACATTCACTTTTAAATAGGAGGGAACTTAGCAGATACATAATAACGTCAGGTCTTCGGTTTCGATTACTAACGAGTACTTTTTTGAGCAATAATATTGATCCTTTCTGCTACGCCAACAGTTGATAGTAAAGAGTGTTTAGGTTGTTTCTTCGACTGGTTCGAAAACCACGAAATATGCTTTTGCAAATTCGTCAGAGCTCGGCGTCGCATTCCCAACTTCGATAAAATTCTTATTCAAACTATATATAATAATTTTTTTTTATTCTTTGCAATAAATATTTTCTGAATTAAACTTTTATTTTGTGAGAATTATTTGCCCATAAAAAAACCGCTCCTTTTGAAGAGAGCGGTTTTGTGGTTTTACACTTTTCGATTAAAGCGCCATGATGATAAATTCGCTTCGACGGTTGAGTTGGTGTTCCTCCTCTGAACAAGGAACATTGTCTGCACATTTGTTCACCAATTGTGATTCTCCGAAACCTTTGCCGGTAAGCCTGCTCGCATTCACGCCATTCTTAACCAACCAGGCCACGGTCGACTTTGCACGCCTGTCAGATAGTCTCATATTGTACTTTTGGGTTTGACGACTATCGGTGTGAGATCTTACATCAATTTTCATATCCGGATATTGCTGCATCACGTCGAGGATTTTCTCAAGTTCGAAAGCGGCATCTGGGCGGATGTTCCATTTGTCAAGATCAAAATAGATGATTTTTATACCAAAGGCTTTCGCCAAATCGTCACCAATCGTAACGGGCTTGACTTTTTTCTCGAGCTGTATCGGAAGGTCGGTTTTTCCGGTGTCGGTACCAATCGTTATTTTCTGTTCTTTTGTTTCGTAGCCTTCTTTTTCTGCTCTCACATAATACGCTTTTCCGCATTCCATGGTTCCAAAATCATAAAAGCCCTTGTCATCAGAAACAACTTCTTTCAATTTGTTGAACTTGTCGTCCATCAATGTAACTTTTGTCCCTGGCAATATCTCGCCCGTTTCAAGATCTGTTACGATGCCCGAAAGTTCTTGTTCGCATATAAGTTTCCTTGTTTCTAAAAATTTATAGATATCGTCATACCCATTTCCGCCATCACGATTAGAGCTCAAGAAGCCCTTTCTCGTTTTGGTGTTGATCAGGTAAGCAAAATCATCTTGAGGCGAATTTGCAGGAGCACCAACGTTGATCGGTGCTTTAAAATTGCCATCTGCATCCATTTTAGAAACGAAAATATCCAGTCCCCCAAGACCTTGATGTCCGTCTGAAGCAAAGTAGAGCTCGTCCTCATCTGTAAAGAACGGGAAAGTTTCCTTGCCTTCGGTATTGATTGTCGTTCCAAGATTTACCGGCGTTCCATAGGTATTCTCACCGGTTATTGCAACCTTCCAAATATCGGATTGACCATAAGTGCCAGGCATATCTGAAACAAAGTACAGTGTCTTTCCGTCTGGGCTCAAGGCCGGATGAGCAACACTGTATTCATTTGAATTGAAAGGAAGCTCAACGGCATCCTTCCAAATGCTGTCCTTCAATGTAGCTCGGTAAAGTTTCAGCAAGGTTATTCTTTTGGAATCCCTGCCTCTTTTTCCATCATTGAAATTGTTTCGCGTGAAATAGACCGTTTTTCCATCGTTGGCAAACACAGGTGTGTCTTCATGGAACTTTGAGTTGAGTTTTTTTGCGAATTTTTGCGGTGTTCCAAGACTGTCGCCCTGCATTTCCGCAGAATATAATCCGGTAAAATATTGATTGGTCCATTTGTGCTTGCGCTGCGAAAAACTTCCTGTATCGCGTGAAGACGCAAAAATCAGTTGGTTTCCCAACATTGCGCTTCCGTAGTCGCTGTACTTGGAATTGATTCCGGCATCGGCAATTTCATACCTTCCAGAATTTGCCTTGATGACATCCATATAGTTCGTGTTCTCAACAAAAAGTTTTCCTCTTAGGTCCTCAGAAGATTTTTGATTGAACACGGTCATCATCTGGTCGGCTTTTTCGTATTGCTTAATCGATTTCAACGATTGCGAATATCGATAGTAGTATTCAGGTTCCATTACTTCGCCCATCGCAAAAAGCTCGCCATACCATTTTGCTGCAGGTTCGAGTTCGGCATTAAAATAGTACGCATTTCCGAGCTTCTTGAACATATCCGCCGATTTGTAGCCTTTTTCAGCAACGCGCTCGTAGGTTTTTGTAGCGTCGATGTACGCAAATTTTTCGTACTGTCTGTCACCTTTTCGCTCGCCAGCCTTTTGCGATAGCGCAGGAAGACTGAAGAGAACAGCGGCGATAGATGTGAAAATTAATAGATTTCTTTTCATGATGTTTGCTTTTTAGAAGAATCGGGGCGATACGATTCGATTGTAATTATTGAACAACTCAAAACGTAGGAATATTTCATGAGATCCAGAATTGTATTTTCTTAGTCTTGTGGTTTCCAGGTCATAACCGTAACCTATGAATAGACCATCGGTAACTTGAAATCCGGCCATTCCACTGAAAGCGGCATCCCAACGATAAGCACCTCCAAGCACGAACCTGTCAACAAACATAAAGTTTGCCGAAACGTCCACTTGCAAGGGCGCGCCTGTAATAACTTTCGTCAAAAGTGCTGGCTTGAACTTGATGTCTGGGGAAAGATCGAAGACATAACCTGCGATAAAGTAATAGTTGATCCGTTCCTTAAATATTGCCACCTCATTGTCATCATATCTTTTGGATTCGATAAAGTTCGGCACGGAAAGACCAAGATAGTACTTGTCTGAATGGTAATAAACTCCTGCACCGATATTGGGCGTGGTCTTGCTGAGATTCCGGAATTGCGGATCTAGTTCCTCTGCAGGGTTGAGCAAGCTTGCATCAAGGTTAAAGAAGTTTGCCGTTCCCTTTATACCAAATGACAGTTTGTTGGTCTCCGACGTTGGGACGGTATACGAGATGTCCGCAGAGATCGTGCTTTCTGTCGTTGGTCCTATTTTATCAGAAATGAACGAGAGACCAGCACCAAGTCGGCTTTCATTAAAAGGAGTGTTCATCGAGAACGCGGCCGTTTCGGGCGCGCCGTCCAGACCGACCCATTGGGTTCGATAGAGACCGAAGAAGCTCAGCGCGCCGCGCGATCCGGCATACGCAGGATTGATATTTATGGTGTTGTACATATACTGCGTGAACTGCGAATCCTGCTGCGCATAACTTACAACACCCGTAAACATCAGAACGAAGGTTAATATTCTTGTTTTCATTGGTTTCTGGTTTTTATCCCGGAGCTTAGGGCGCTCCTGGAATGTTAGATTTGAGTTATTATCGAGTTAAGTATAAATAGCCTTCCTTGTGTCCTGCGCCACCTTCCGAGGTGGTCCAGTTCAGCAAGTAGAAGTAGGTTCCAACTGGCAATTGTGCACCACGATCCACAGTAACCCTTCCTTCAGATGTACCTTTGAAAGAATTGAGAGCATTGTCGTACTGTCTGGTTTCAAAAACCAAGATTCCCCAGCGATTGTACACTTCTACCGTGTTAGTAGGATAGCACGTGAAGTTATCAAGGTTGTCAATCGTAAAGACTTCGTTCAAATTATCACCGTTTGGAGAAAAGGCGTTGTGCACCACGATGTTTCCGCAAGGCGACACAAGACAATCTCCATTGACGGTCATTTCAATGTTCAAATTGCGCGGACATAAGCCCGAAGTAATCTGATACTGAATAGAGTAAACACCTTGGTGGCTCACCAGCGAAGGGTTGAATGTTGAACCTTGGAGACCTCCAGAGTTGTCAAGATCAACAAAGACTCCACCTGTTTCTGCACCCGGGAACAATTGTTGAACCAATGCATTTAAATCAATCGGCGAAATATCACCGATACAAGACACGGCAGGTTGTGTTTGGCCATCTGCACTTATAGTCACATTTATGGTTTGGGTGAAAGTGGCTTGGTTGCCACAAGCATCATCAACTTGCCATGTACGGATTATAGTGTATGTTCCAGGTCCTTGGTTGGTAATTGTTTCTGTATATACCGGCTGGTTCACGACGGAACAATTATCAGTAAACTGCAAGTCAGGTACCGCAGGGATATTTCCACAAGTTACATTTACAATCGGCTCGAAGGCGGTTGCGGTTGTAGGCGCGGTCGTATCCTGAACAGTTATAAGCTGTGTACCAATTGTAGTGAGTCCACAAAGATCGGTCGCAGTCCAAGTTCTGGTGATGGTGTAATTTGATGGACAAGAACCTGGCGCGGTTGCTTCGGTCATCGCAACTGTTGCAGCTCCGCAATTGTCCATTGCTGTTATTGTTGGAACTGCCGGAATTGAATCACACTCTACTGTTACATCTGCTGGAACACCTCCAACAAATGTTGGGGCAGTTGTATCGTTGACAGTGATGGTCTGGATCAACGTGGTTGGATTGTCACATTGGTCAGTCGCTATCCAAGTCCTGATAATGCTATAGCTTGATGGACATGAACCTGCCACGATATTTTCGGTGAATGCAACTGTTGCAGTACTGCAAGTATCCGTTGCAGTTAGCACTGGAACTGCTGGTACAGCATCGCAATTCACTGTAACATCCGCTGGCGCAGTTCCGTCAAATGTTGGTCCAGACACATCCATTACCGTGATCATTTGAGATACAGTTCCCACGTTTCCGCAAAGATCTGTTGCAGTCCAAGTTCGTACAATGGTATTGACTATAGGACAAGTTCCCGGCGTAGTGGTTTCAGTCATTGTCACCGGTATTACTCCAGTATCGCAATTGTCTGTAGCGGTAAGGATTGGTGCCACTGGGATTGCGTCGCAAGTAACTGAAATGTCTGCAGGTTGTGAACTCAATGTTGGTGCAGTAGTGTCTTGAACGGTTATTGTTTGGGTTGCTGTCGCTGTGTTGCCACATCCATCTGTTGCTGTCCAGGTTCTTACCAATATGTAAGCGTTAGGGCAATTACCAGGGGTGGTTGTTTCAGTCATCGTTACTGGAATCTGACCAACCGTACAGTTGTCGATTGCAGTAAGTACAGCTGCTGCAGGAACATTGGCACATTCGATCGCAAGATCGGCAGGAGCCGTTTGCTCAAATGTTGGCGCGGTGGTATCTGATACTGTGATTGTTTGAACCGCTGTTGCTACATTTCCACATTCGTCGGTTGCTGTCCATGTTCTCACGAGAACGTAAGCATTAGGGCAATCTCCAGCGGTAGTAGTTTCGGTCATCATTACCGCAATTTCTCCCACTGTACAATTATCGGTTGCAGTAAGTATTGCCGCTGTTGGCACTGCATCACATTCTACTGCGATATCTACTGGAGCAGCAACGGTGAACGTTGGCGCGGTAGTGTCCTGAACCGTAATGGTCTGCGATAGTGTTGCACTATTTCCACACTCATCTGTAGCTGTCCAAGTTCTTACTATTACATAAGAATTAGGACAGGTTCCCGCGGTTGTTGCTTCGGTCATTGTTACCGCAATTTCTCCTATTGTGCAATTGTCGATCGCAGTAATGATAGCTGCACTTGGTATTGAATCACATTCAACAGTCACATCGGCAGGAGCAATTCCACTGAATGTAGGAGCAGTGGTATCTTGAACATTGATGGTTTGAGAAACGGTTGCTATATTTCCACATTCGTCTGTGGCGGTCCAAGTTCTAACTATAACATAGGAGTTTGGACAGTTTCCAGCAGTATTGGTTTCTGTTACGGTTGCGGTGATTTCACCAGTGGTGCAATTGTCGGTGGCTGTTAGCGCTGCTGCTTCAGGAATTGCATCACACTCGACTGCTACATTTTCTGGGGCAGTTTGAGTGAAGGTCGGCGGTGTTGTATCGCTTACGGTTATTGTTTGCGAAACTGTAGCTACATTTCCACAAGGGTCGGTAGCTGTCCAAGTTCTGATTATAATATATGAATTAGGACAGTTTCCAGCAATTGTTGTTTCCGTCACTACGACTGGAATCACGTCAGTCGTGCAGCTATCGGTAGCCGTAAGAACCACAGCAGTTGGAATCGCATCGCATTCCACCGCGACATCTCCTGGCGCTGGTTGGTCAAATGACGGAGCGATTGTATCAGAAACGGTTATCGTCTGCGTTGCCGTTGCAATGTTTCCGCACTCATCTGTTGCTGTCCAAGTCCTTACGATAACGTAAGCGTTAGGGCAGTTACCAGCGATTGTTGTCTCGGTCATCGTTACCGGACTTTCTCCAACAGAGCAATTGTCAGTGGCCGTTAGTATCGCGGCAGCCGGAATTCCATCGCACTCAACGGTGATGTCAACGGGCATTGTTCCTACGAACGTTGGTGCAATCGTATCGGTAACCGTAATGGTCTGTGTAGCTGTTGCAACAGTCCCGCAAAGGTCGGTGGCAGTATAGGTTCTTATAATGGTGTACGAATTAGGACAAGAACCCGGTGTTGTTGCATCGGTCCTTGTAACCGTTGCGGTTCCGCAGTTGTCTGTCGCTGTAACCTCGGCCGCCACAGGAACGTTCTCGCAAGAAACGGTGATGTCAACGGGCATTGTTCCTACGAACATTGGCGCAACAGTATCAGTTACAGTGATTGTTTGCGTATCTGTCGCAACGTTTCCACAAAGGTCTGTCGCTGTGTAGGTCCTTACGATAACATAAG
>JBBSUW010000085.1:0-12415 GCA_038234025.1 Flavobacteriales bacterium | reverse complement strand
TGCTTTTGGAAATATGGGAACGCAAGATAAAGCGCGCCATTTGGCGACTTTATACCTTGAAGACCTCGCCGATTTTATCACAAATTGTGTCGATGAAAATTTTGGGTTCAGCCGATACGCCGAAAAATTGGGACGCAGCGCAAATACTTTTGATGAACTTTATGAAGTGCTTCAGCAACCGCCAACATTTATTGATGGTTTGCTTTTTAAAAGAATTGAGAAGTTAATCGCTGTTCAAAATCCAGACTTATTGTTGGTTTCCGTTCCATTTCCGGGAAATCTTTATGCTGCTTTTCGATCGGCACAATTTGTAAAACAAAATTTTCCGAATGTCAAGATTTCAATGGGCGGCGGTTTTCCAAATACCGAATTGCGCTCACTTTCAGACCATCGCGTTTTTGAATTCGTAGATTTTATCACGCTTGACGATGGCGAAGCGCCAATTTTAAATCTCATCGAACATCTTCAGGGAAAACGCGAAATTGAAAATCTAAAACGAACTTTTACTTCTATAAATAATCAGGTTGTTTATTGTAATAATTCTGAAACTGCAGATTTTAAACAGAATGCCATTGGAACACCAGATTATTCAGATTTGTTGCTCAACGAATATATATCTGTTATTGAAATCGCAAATCCGATGCACAGAATGTGGTCTGACGGCCGATGGAACAAACTCACGATGGCGCACGGTTGCTATTGGGGAAAATGTACTTTCTGCGATATTTCGCTTGATTATATTAAAATTTACGAGCCGGTTGCGGCAAATATTCTCGCCGATCGCGTGCAGGAATTAATCATTCAAACGGGGCAGACAGGATTTCATTTTGTAGATGAAGCTGCGCCACCAGCGTTGATGCGCGCTTTTGCAATTGAAATTCTTCGCAGAAAAATCTCGATTACTTGGTGGACAAATATTCGTTTCGAGAAAAGTTTTACAAAAGACCTTTGCCGATTACTCGCTGAATCTGGTTGCGTTGCGGTTTCTGGCGGACTTGAAGTTGCTTCCGACAGACTTTTGAAACTAATTGACAAAGGCGTGACGGTTGAACAAGTTGCAAAAGTCAATCAGAATTTCACCGAAAGTGGCATTATGGTTCACGCCTACTTGATGTTTGGATTTCCAACGCAAACTGTTCAGGAAACCGTTGACAGCCTAGAAATGGTGCGCCAGATGTTTGAACTTAATGTAATGCAATCAGGATTTTGGCACCAATTTGCAATGACTTCGCACGCGCCGATTGGCATTGAGCCAGAAAAATTCAGCGTGGTTCGCGATAGTGATATTGTTGGCAGTTTTGCAAATAATGATCTGGTTTACACCGACAAAACCGGCATCGATCACGCAAAGTTTGGCTTTGGATTGAAAAAATCTTTGTTCAATTTTATGCACGGTGTTTGTTTTGATTTTCCGCTGCAAGATTGGTTTGAATTTAAAATTCCGCGAACTTCGATTTCCTACGATTTTATTGCCAATGCATTGGAAAACAATTTAGATTCGGAAGCAAAACCATCTTCAAAAGTGATATATATTGGCACAAAACCAATCTTAAAATATTTTACAAAAACCAAGAAAGGGCGTTCATTTGAAATGGTCGAATTGACCTTTCACAGCAAAACAGAATCGCTCACCATTGAACTCAATCAGCCTGAAGGCGAATGGCTTGCCCATATTTTAAAAAAAGTTTCCACAAGTCAGTTACAAACAATTACCTTTCAGAAATTAAAAATAGATTTCGAGGAAAATCTCGAGCACTTCGAATTGTTTTGGCAAAGCCGACCTGTGAAAAAACTACGGGATTTTGGTTTGCTGGTTTTGTAATGATTTGAATTTTCGATGGTTTTGCATTTTTAGAAACCGCCAATAATCAATACATTTAGCATCAAAAACAATCTTGAATGAAATATCATATTAAGGTCAATGATTCATACGAATTTGACTTTGATGAAAACGAAATCGCGGAATTTGACGCTACAACTTCAAGCGCTACCGATTTTCATATCATCGAAAACCATCGAAACATTACTGCCAATGTCGTCGCGTCCGACTTCAATCACAGAAAATATACGGTTGAAATCAATGGTAAAAACTTTGAGGTCATAATTCAAAATGAACTCGACCAGCTCATCACAAAAATGGGTTTCGAGACCAATTCCGCGCAACTTGTCAATGCCATAAAAGCGCCGATGCCGGGACTTATTCTCGAAATAAACGTGGAAGTTGGCGCCGAAGTAAAAACCGGCGAAACGCTTCTTGTGCTTGGCGCAATGAAGATGGAAAACAGTTTTGCCTCGCCGCGAGATGGCGTAATCAAATCTGTTTTGGTAAATAAGGACGACGCTGTAGAAAAAGGACAATTGCTAATTGAATTCGAATAAAATGATCAAGAAAATATTGGTTGCAAACCGCGGCGAAATTGCCATACGAGTGATGCAAACCGCAAAAAAAATGGGCATCAAAACCGTCGCAGTTTTTTCAACGGCAGATAGAAATTCGCCGCACGTAAAGTTTGCCGACGAAGCTGTTTGCATCGGACCGCCACCTTCAAGCGAATCGTATCTCGATGGTGACAAAATCATTGAAGTTGCAAAGTCAATGAACGTTGACGCCATTCATCCCGGCTATGGTTTCCTTTCTGAAAACGCCGATTTCTCTGAAAAGGTTTCAAAAAACGGAATGATTTTCATCGGTCCAAAACCGCACGCCATCCGAATTATGGGCAGCAAGCTAGCGGCGAAAGATGCTGTGAAAGAATACAATATTCCAATGGTTCCCGGTGTTGATGAAGCAATTACAGATGTTGCCAAAGCAAAGAAAGTTGCAAGCGAAGTTGGTTTTCCAATCCTCATAAAGGCAAGCGCTGGAGGTGGCGGAAAAGGAATGCGCGTTGTAGAAAATGAAGCAGAATTTGAGTCACAAATGGATCGCGCGATCAGCGAGGCCGTTGCAGCTTTTGGCGATGGTTCGGTTTTTATTGAAAAATATATAGGTTCGCCACGACATATAGAAATTCAGGTTATGGCCGACAGTCACGGGAATATCGTCCATCTTTTTGAACGAGAATGTTCGGTGCAACGTCGTCATCAAAAGGTTGTGGAAGAAGCGCCGTCATCTGTTTTGACACCAGAACTTCGCGAGAAAATGGGTGCTGCCGCAGTACTTGTCGCAAAATCCTGCGATTATCTTGGCGCTGGAACAGTTGAATTTTTATTGGACGAAAAACACAATTTCTATTTTCTTGAAATGAACACCCGCCTTCAGGTCGAGCATCCGGTAACGGAAATCATTGCGGGCGTTGATCTTGTCGAATGGCAAATTAAAGTCGCTAACGGTGAGAAATTGCCGCTAATGCAGGACGAGTTGAAAATTCACGGACATGCGGTCGAACTTCGCGTTTATGCCGAAGATCCCGAAAATGATTTCTTGCCGAGTGTTGGACATTTGGACGTTTACCAATTGCCAACCGGCGAAGGAGTTCGGGTTGACAACGGTTTTGAACAGGGAATGGACATCCCGATTTACTATGATCCAATGTTGGCCAAGCTCATTACCTACGGAAAAACGCGCAACGAAGCGATTCAAAGAATGGTTGAAGCCATCGATGATTATAAGGTTGAGGGCGTTCAAACCACGCTGCCTTTCGGCAAATTTGTTTTTGAGCACGAAGCTTTTCGATCAGGAAATTTCGACACACATTTTGTGAAGAAATATTATGACGCCCAAATGCTCAAGGATCAATTCGCGGCCGACGCCAAAATCGCGGCCAAAATCGCATTAAAAAAATACCTCGCAGACCAAAAAATTCTGCGTACCGCAAAACACAATTGATGGAATCAAAAATAAAAACACTCGAAGAAAAGATCGCGCTCGCCAAGTTGGGCGGTGGTCAGAAACGTATTGATAAACTGCACGAAAAAAAGAAACTCACCGCAAGAGAACGCGTCGATCATTTGATGGACGAAGGTTCATTTGAAGAAATCGGGATGCTCGTGACGCACCGCACCACAGAGTTCGGGATGCAGGAAGAAGTTTATTATGGCGACGGCGTAATCACTGGTTACGGCACGATCAATGGTCGTCTCGTTTATATTTTCGCACAGGATTTCACGGTTTTTGGTGGCGCACTTTCAGAAACGCACGCCGAAAAAATCTGCAAGGTTATGGATATGGCGGTGACAAATGGCGCGCCAATGATCGGGCTAAATGACTCTGGTGGCGCTCGAATCCAGGAAGGCGTTCGATCGCTCGGTGGTTATGCCGATATATTTTATAGAAACGTAAAATCGTCGGGCGTGATTCCACAAATCAGCGCGATTATGGGCCCATGTGCTGGTGGAGCCGTTTATTCGCCTGCGATGACAGATTTCACGATGATGGTTGAGGGCACGAGCTATATGTTTGTGACCGGTCCAAATGTTGTAAAAACCGTGACCAACGAAAATGTTTCTGCGGAAGCGCTTGGCGGAGCGTCAACACATTCCACCAAATCTGGCGTGGCGCACATTACCTCTTCAAATGATATTGTTTGTCTTGAAGATCTCAAAAAACTCTTGAGCTATTTGCCGCAGAACAACGAAGCAAAAGCGCCAGACCTTGAATTTACACTAGGTGACGAAACGCGAACGGCGCTTTCGAGCATTATTCCAGATTCGGCGAACAAGCCTTATGATATGCATTCGGTGATCAATGGGATTATTGATGAGGAATCGTTTTATGAAATCCATAAAGATTTTGCTGCCAATATAATTGTTGGTTTTGCAAGAATTGCGGGCAAAAGTGTGGGCATTGTTGCGAACCAGCCAATGGTTCTTGCTGGGGTTTTGGACGTGGACAGTTCAGTCAAGGCGGCGCGATTTACAAGGTTTTGCGACTGTTTTAATATTCCGTTGCTTGTGCTTGTGGATGTTCCCGGATTTTTGCCCGGCACGGATCAAGAATGGAACGGGATTATCGTGCATGGTGCCAAATTACTTTATGCCTTGAGCGATGCGACCGTGCCGAGGGTTACGGTTATTACCAGGAAAGCGTATGGCGGCGCTTATGACGTCATGAACTCAAAGCACATTGGCGCTGATATCAACTTTGCTTGGCCGAGTGCCGAGATTGCGGTAATGGGTGCAAAAGGTGCGAGTGAAATTATCTTTAAAAAAGAAATTAGCAGCGCCGAAAACCCTGAGGAAAAGCTTTTGGAAAAGGAAAATGAGTATGCTGAATTGTTTGCCAATCCTTACACAGCGGCGCAACGTGGCTTTGTGGACGATGTTATTTTGCCCGAACATACACGGTCTAAATTGATCAAGGCATTTGCGATGTTGGAAGGGAAACGGGTTGAAGGGCCGAAAAGGAAACATGGGAATATACCGTTGTAGAGATTTAAAATTATAGAATTGTGAAACCACAAAATAAATTAGCGATCAAAAAAGGATTGTTTTCAGCACTGCTGTTTTCAGTAATTACCGGAGCATGAGCTTTTGCAATACATTGAGCTTTCGTTCTACATTGAGATAAAGTACATCTCAGCGACACCTAAATGCACTCTGACGACGTAACGGTCATCCACGGTATTTCCAAGAAAAGATCGATTATTTGACAAATTATTTTGCCATCAATTAATAAGTAGCTTGAACTTAGTCAAATTCTAAATCATCAAGAAAATTATTGTATGTCTCTCAACTATATGTACAACGAAATAATAAAATCTTGTTATTCAAGTTTATAGATATTGAGATATTTATTAAGGGATTAATAATTAACATTGTAACAGTATTTTATATTTTATATTTGTATAATTAATTATTACAAATACATTATTATGAAAGATTGTAGAAAAATTAGTGACGGCGATATTGCCAAAATCGCAGAAATGCATAACCAAGTTTTGAGTGACGCTTTTAAAAGGTTAGATTATGCAGCTGAGCCCCATGAAGAAGAATTACGTAGGGTTTTCTATTCATCTAAAGTTATCCCGGACTTTAGCAGAGATGACATACAATATACGATAGATTACAACATCGATTTTAATAAATCTCTTGTAAAACTTAAAAATTCCACACTGATTAAACCTTATGTTGATGACATTAGTTCTCTCGTAAATAGCGCTACTTCATACGACAGTTTATCTTCGAGTCTCTCAAGAGTGGAGGCTGATGCGAATAGAAATTTGACATGTGAATATCTCGATATCATTCTGATATTAATTACCGTCACAAGAAAATCTGCTTATTTTTGGTTTCCTATTATAGGCGGTGGTTCTGGTGAAGGACAGACGATTTTAAAAACAGCGGGATATCCCGCGAGTAAGCAAAATCCCATTGTTCGCGCCGACGGTCAAGGTGCAGCAGGAGGCTTTATGGAATTTGCTATTTTGGGTGCTTTTGGTGGTCCCGCCGGTGCAGGTGCATTACTAGGAAGTGTAATCATTGGAGCCGCATGGAGTTCAGCAATGGCTGCATATGGTCAACCTTAAACATAGAACTCATGGATAATAGATTTTTTAAGCTACTTTCACTTACGGTTCTAGTCTTTTTTACTGTTTCCTTTGGAATTTTTGTTGCAGATGTCAAAGCCAATTATCAATCTTCAGGCTTAGATTTGAAAATGGGAGATTTTAACTTTATTCTAAATCAATCACTACTAAAGGCAAGTGCGGTTTTTATAGTTTTTATTGTAGTATATGTTGTCGATCGTCGACGAAATAAAAATGTTTAGTGTTTTGTCGATATATCGAAAATTGTCATAAAATATTAATAAAAATAATTATCTCCTTTTATTTAAAAAAGTGTTTTAAATACGCTTTGAGAACGATTCTCAAAGCGTATTTTTTATTATTAAACTGTACTATTCCAGCTCCCCTGCTGACGCAACCATCCAACACTTCTTACAAAAACTCCTCTCATTAAACTCAATCAATCTTCAAAACGCTTTCGCGAGTATCTTGCTCGTGCCGCTTCATTCACTTTTAATTCATCCCCTTAATGTCAATCTTCACCCCCGCACGCTTCTGCCAGCGCATTATATTCCTCTTTCGTTATCACGCCCTCGTCCGCCCGCGCGGATATGCTTCTCCTAAACACACGATAGCACGGAGCTGCGATCTGTGCCCGGTATAATTTTCTATTTCAATTATATTTTAGCAACTCTGCCGCGCGAATCTCTTCGCGTGAGTAATTTAAATTTCTTAGCTCAGGTCCTTACTTAATCAGGTTTGCAAGATTGTGGTGGATCAATGAGATTTATCACTGCCGCATAACCAAGTGAGGAAATAAAGAATATGTCTTCATCACTCAAAAGCAAGCATTCAACCTCAGATTCTGTTGCGCTTAACTTGTCAGAGATCTAAAATAAGGGGTTACAATTTCCGTGTTCCCAATTCACATTGCCGTTTTGCCCACATGCATTGCCGTTTTGCCCATCTTCATTGCTGTGATGCCCATCTTCATTGCTTTATTGCCTAAATACATTACTGTGTTGACCATCTTCATTGCTGTGTTGTCCATCTTCATTGCTTCATTGCTCGACGTCATTGCTGTGTTAATCAAAAGCATTGCCGATTTTCTCGACGTCATTGCTGTTTTAATTAGTAAAATTTCCAAGAATTAAAAAATCTCTTTCAGATTCATTTGTTTTTATCATTACATTGCATAACAGCAACATCAAAAACGCAAAACCACTATGCTATATCTCAACCTCAACCCCATACTCGAAGCCCGAGGCATTACAAATCCTTATACATTCTTCGTCAAGCACGGCATTTCATATGGAGTGGCAAACAAGCTCGTCTACTCCACGGCGCGCTCCTTCCGCTTTGATACAATAGAAAAACTCTGCGAGATCCTCAACTGCGATGTACACGACCTGCTCCTTTGGCAGCCAAATGCACAACAGGCAACCAACCCAAACCACCCGCTGCAGGTCCTCCGCGCCACAAATGACCACACCAACAACCCAAGCATTTCAGTGCTCAATATGCCCTACAAAAAATTAAAGGAATTGGCCAAGAACCTCAGCACCAAGACTGCTGAAAAGCAAATAGAAGAACAGTAATAACAGGAAAAATCCCGCTGTGAGGCGGGATTTTTTTTGTTGAGCGGTTTGTGGTGATGGGATTTTGGTAGAAATGAGTGCGTTGATCTAATCTCCGTTGAGACCTTTGATGGTGATTTTAACGCCGTGGAGTATTGCGAGCTTTTCATGTTCTTCTTTGGTGATTACCCCGGTAGTGAACTGGAATTGCAACTTTTGATATATTTCAAATTGTTTTGGCTTGAAACTGTTGAGGATATCGGACAATGCTCGTGCCTGTTTCTGACTTTCGTTGTCCATATATTCATCCTTGTCAAAAAAAGTGTTGTAGATGACCATGTGGTGGAGCTGATCCTTGATGCCGACCAGAAAGCCTTCTGCTACCCTGGCCACGTTCTTGAAGGTTTCGTCTTCTGTAACGCTTTCGGCCTTGGAAGCGTTGTTGACCATGAAGCGCTTGATGATATCTCTATGGCTGGTGTACTTGCCCTTGTGCACGCGCTCATTGTATCTGTCGAGGGCATGCTGACTGTAGAGCACCGCCTTGAGCGTTGGTGCGTCGCAAACCCTAATGAACTCGGCAAAAGCGCCATCTACTGGCGAAGAGTTGAACACGTACTGCATCCAGCCCTGTTGGTCGATGAAGAGGTAGCACACGGTGCCCTTATACTCGATAATCTCGATGTGGTACAGCGGTTCCTTTCTAGGCTTAAAGCGGTTGATACCTTTTTTGAGCAGCATGTATTTCTTGTTCATGGCCAGCAACTGCTCCACCACCCGCCTGTTGGTATGCATTTCCCTGTATAACTTGACGCACAGATCTGCGCGTTCGTGGCGCTTCATGTGGGTTGTGAAAACGTATTTGATCATCAAGGTGTGATGTTTTTAAGGTATTACATAGTTAGTTATAAAAACAATCTCGTCAAAATTGCGAAGTTAATGTGGACAACTCATGAATGCGAAGTTCTAGATAGATTTGAAATGAATGGGTGATTTTGCGTGCGTAGATAAGATTCCCGCGATATTCAACAGTACGTTACCGTGCGTGCTATGCCAATTCATGCTAGTGCCAACCTTGCGACCTGCAATCAAGAAAAACCGCCTTTATTCTGGCGCAACTTTTCCATCAATGAGCTTGTACAATACCGAAAGTCGATGGTGCTCTGCTGCAGAAATCTTGCCCTCTTTAAGTTGTGTGCGGAGATTTTGAAACATCAAAAGTTGATTGGAAGTGAACTTGCTCATCAATTCAAAAGAGCTGCGTGCTGTGCTCTGAAGATGATTGTCCTTAAATTCTGCTCTATCATAAAAAGTGTTGATAACAATCATTTTATGACCCAAGTCTATAGATCCACATAGAAAACCCTCGTCAATTCTTATGTACATGTCTTTTGTAAAGTCATTATGGACCATGTCAGAATTGGTCGGGTTGTTGACAGAAAGACGCTTCATAATATCCCTATGATTGGTGTATTTGTCACTGTGAATCCTTTCATTGTACCGGTCAAGGGCGTGTTGAGAATATACACAAGTTTCAATATTTCCACCTTTAATGACTCTTATGAATTCGGCATAGGCACCATCTACAGGGGATGAGTTGAGTACATAATCTAAAAATCCTTTTTCATCAAGAAACAGATAAAGCTTGGCACCTTTAAAGACAACTTCTTCGAGAACGTATAGAGGCTCTTTTTTAGGTCGGAACTTGTTCAGTGACTTTTTCTTTGCGTTGAGTGCTTTCAACATGTCTTTGATGATCAAGATCACACGCATGTTTGAGTACAGTTCGTCAAACAATTTGACGCAGAGGGCAGCCCGTTCATGCCTTTTCATGTGTGTTGTGAAAACATAATTGGTCATGCTGGCAGGCTTTATTTACTCTGACATAATTACTAAATATTTTTTAATTAATGAAGCTACAAAATAATTACTGAGATGACCCGAAAAAACTTCCTCTTAATTAAATCTTGATTTATGTCATATCTTGATTGTGTGAATTCAGCCCTAGCCTCGATGGTAGCGGTAGCCCGCAGCCAAGATGGCCGAGCGGTGCACGGCCGGCAAGAGCGACCGAAGGAAGCTCCTTGCGGGCCGATGCAATCCGCCACGGCGGACAGGCTGCCGGACAGATGGCGAGGACTACAAGCAGACAGCGGGAGAAAGCTCCTTAAAATAAATTAAATTGTTTCGGGAACGCCGTAAAGGTCGAACTCGGTTGCCTCAACGATCTTGATCATTGCAAATTCGCCGGTTTTCAAATAGAATTCTGTCGCGCTGATCAACACTTCATTGTCAACATCTGGGCTATCAAATTCGGTGCGACCCACAAAGTGCTGCCCTTCTTTTCGGTCGATGATGCATTTGAAGGTTTGGCCAACTTTTTCTTGGTTAAGATCCCAAGAAATCTGTGATTGCAGTTCCATAATTTCGTTGGCACGCGCTTGTTTCACATCTGCCGGAACATCGTCTTCCAATAGATATGCGTGGGTATTTTCTTCGTGAGAATAGGCAAAACAGCCCATTCTGTCAAACTTCATTTCTTGTACAAAGTCCTTGAGAATCTCAAAATCTTCCTGCGTTTCGCCAGGATAACCCACAATCAGCGTTGTTCTGATCGCCATGCCAGGAACGGCAGCGCGAAATTCCTTCAACAATTTTGTAGTCTTGGCTTGCGTTGTGCCGCGTCTCATCGATTTCAATATCGAATCTGAAATGTGCTGCAAAGGAATATCGATATAGTTGCAGATTTTTGGTTCGCGTTTCATGAGTTCCAAAACATCCATCGGGAAACCCGTTGGGAATGCATAATGAAGCCTGATCCACTCTATGCCTTCAACCTGAGCAAGCGCTTCAAGTAATTCGGCAAGGTTTCTTTTTTTATAAATATCAAGACCATAGTAGGTAAGATCTTGTGCAATTAGTATCAATTCCTTAACGCCATCTCGCGCCAATCCTTGTGCTTCCTTTACCAACTTTTCAATGGTCTGACTTACGTGTTTGCCACGCATCAAAGGGATTGCACAAAAACTGCACGGTCGGTCACAACCTTCGGCAATCTTGAGATATGCGTAGTTTTTTGGCGTGGTTGTTAGGCGTTCGCCAAGAAGTTCGTGTTTATAATCTGCGCCCAAAGCTTTGAGAAGCGCGGGAAGTTCGGTTGTGCCAAAATATTGGTCAATATTTGGGATTTCCTTTTCAAGATCTGGTCTGTATCTTTCAGAAAGGCATCCGGTCACGAAAACCTTGTCCACCAATCCGCGTTCTTTTTTATCGGCATATTCAAGAATCGTATTGATAGACTCTTGCTTTGCATTGTCAATAAATCCGCAAGTGTTGATTACGATAATGTTACCTTCCTCTTTTGCAGGCGCTTCGTGCTGAACTTCTTTACCGCTCGCGCGAAGTTGGCCCATCAAAACTTCAGAATCGTAGACGTTTTTGCTACAACCCATTGTGATGACATTGATCTTATTTTTCTTCAAAGACTTGGTTCTCATACCTAAATTTATTGGGCTGCAAAATTAATCATTAATAACCTTGTAACCTTGGGCTTTAAGAGTTTTTAAATTATCATGAATCTATAAATCTTTTGCAAAAAAAAATCCGCTCCAATTGAAGCGGATTCAGGTTTTAAAATCGAAATTTTATAGTTCGAAATCCAATGTAAGTGCGAGATTATTGTTGACACTATTTATTTTTGGCGCATTGTAAGCTCCGGTAAATCCTTGGTTAAAGAATGGTTGGCTAGCATCTTGGTTGCTGTAAACATAACCCAAATCAAGTCTTGTTGCGCCAAAACTGTAACCAATTCCTGCCGAAAATCCCTGAAGATCTCCTATTCTATTATTGTTTTTGTAAGGACTTTGCTCATATCTAAAACCACCGCGAACACTCAAGGCTTTTATCCGATATTCGCCACCAACACGAACCTCGTTTGCCGCTTGTAACGAATTTGAAATATTATTATTGGCGCCCACGAATTCCTCACCAGGATTTAGTGTCATATTGCTATAATCTTTAAGATAATAATCAACGCTCACCAATCCTACTTTCCCAAAAACGTATGCAGCACTTACGCCATATTTGCCCGCAGTCTTAAGGCGATATTCAGGATAAACTACTGTAATTAGAGGATTTACGCCCACATAACTAAGATCATTGTTTCCTTTATAATTATAACCGCGTGACAATACTGACTGCGTAAGTTCGTCATAAAGCTGGTACCAAGTTGGCGATTCATATGAAAGACCAACGCGGAAACTTTCGGTTACTTTTCCAATGGCACCAAGTCCAAATGAGAAGCCATTTCCGTACGTGTAAAGATCATTATTGAATGTCAGATTCTGAACTCCCGCAGAGTTGCTGTTGCGATTTTCTTCGTAGAAAATTGAC
>JBBSUW010000084.1:0-12494 GCA_038234025.1 Flavobacteriales bacterium | reverse complement strand
GTCGTCGATGTCGCCGCCGGGATTATGCCGTTTGGATTTGGCGTGGCGTTTAGTGTAAAATCTATGGCGTCAGGACCTGTGATGGTTACACTCGAGACATTGAGGTTGAGTCCACCAAGGTTTTGGATGTAATATGTAATAGATTGCGAGGTCAACAAAGTGGAAAGCGGCGCATAGCTTGGCGCAAACTCCGTTCCTTTTACAACCGATGGGCTCATGTCGCCGTTGAGGATTGTTCTGCTATAGCACTGAACGTTGATTTCGGGTGCTGGAGCTCCGTAAACCGCAGAGATATTGATGTCGTCAAGCGCAAATTCGTCACGTTCGCCGGTTCCGGACGCATCGTCAAAATTCCAGCGGATGTAGTAATATCCGCCCGGAGCGATGTTGATACCGTTTATGATTTTTTCCCTCGAGGGAGCAGCCGCAATATTGTACAGCTGAAAAGCATCGGGAGTTGTGGGCGAGGTGTAGTCCAAAGTGGCATCAGTGGCAAAAACCACATTGTCATTGGAGTATGAAAAACTTGATTTTGATGAACTTGTTTGATCGTTACGAACAAAAAGATTGTAGGAGATTGCCAATTGGGTCATATTGGAAGTGCCGTTGTTCTGGATCCTCAAAGTAATCGATCCTGGCGCAAAATCTGCATCGTCAGATTGAATCAACAATGCGGAATTGATGATCGTTCCCGGAAGTTCTGGTGCGTATGCGTAAAGACCTGCCGTAGTCACGGCCACATTCACGGCGCCTCGACCATAATCGTCAACAGTCTGTGTGCCGCCAAAAGCGAGGTTCTGATAATTGTTGAAGTCAAATCCCTTGACGGACCAAGCGTTGGAGTTGAGGCGGCCGTTGATGGTCGGGTTTGGAGAAAATCCCTTTCCTTCCCACGGACCTGGCGCCGCGATCCCGGCTTGCATTCCAGCAGAAAAATCAATGATTACAGTTGGAGCGGCATTGGTTACCGAGACCTGTCCGGAACTATATCCGAAGAACAAAAGTGTAGTAAGGAACGCGAAAGTAATTTTAAATCTCATTGTGCAGAATTTAATGATGAAGGGTGATTTGCGAATTGCAAATACTCCAGTTTCCAAAGATATAAATTTAACGTTTACAGCGAGTTAAATAAAATAAAAAAAATTACATATTTTCCGATTTAATCTTTAAATCCTCGATTATTGGTATGGCTAGCAAAGAATTTGTAGCTATTTTAGTATAATTTTCTTGTTGATATACCCACCGTTGTCCATCGTTATATTTACAATCAGTGCCTGGTCATTAAATACGAGATTTTCTATATTTAGGTTTTTTGCGCCCACTTTTGACCTGTTCACAATAAGTTTTCCGGTAATGTCGTAAACATTCACGCTGTCAATGTTTTCAATGGTCGACACAATACTTATGGTTTTGTCCTTGACCATAACCACAACATCTCCTGCAATACTTATCGCTTGGTTGGTCGATAGCGGCGCACTTGAGTAACGAATTTCAAACCTTCCATTGTAAACGCCATACGTTCCCGTAAAGGTGTATGCAGATTGCTTCAGGTCATGATCTATGTCGAGCGCATTGTCATGCAAATAGATATATGTGTTGTCATCGGTAAAAACACCTTCGCGGTTGCCCAGTTCGATGGTGAACGACCCATTTACCGAACTCGAATAACCAAGCGGCACAGTATCAGCCGCGTCAAATGCGGGTCTTGCCTGGATGCGAAGCTTTAGATCGGTCGAGCCAAAACTGTAAAAGCTCAAATGTGTTCGGTTGTTGTTCGCGATTCCATCATATCCTGGGTCGTAGTCCAATGTGGTATTGCCAAAATATGCGATCAATAGCTGGCTGAAAAGTCCATCTGGATTGGTGATGTTGAGCCAATAGCGGTTTTTAACAATATCGGAATCTCCTGTATCGTTCGATCTATAAAATATATTATTGGCCGTGGCATTACTGCGCATTGCATTGTTGTAAACAACATTTGCTGTTGTCTGCGCTTCCACCAGAAATCCCTGTCCAGAAGCGATTGCTCCTGTGGGCGCGTTTCCACAGATCCCACAGGCTGTTCCGCCAACTGTGGTTGTTGCAACTCCGCCCGAAAGATTGTACATGGCATAATCGGATGAAATAAAATTCTGCATGTCCGGACCCGGATTGGAGGAAGAGATATTGCCCTTGTGCGTCCAGAAATATAGTGTTCCAGATATATTTGGGAGGTTGGTGTTTATAAAAGTATTGGCGCTTATCGCCGATGGATACGGATTTCCGGTCAAGTTGAAATCATCGTTGTTGTTCGCTGGATTCCCGCTCATTCCCAAGGGATAGGTTTGAACGCCATTGTTGATCGCGCCCGTGAACACAGGTGTGTCCGTCCGTGGAAAAGACCCGGTCGTTGGCGCCATTATGGCATAGCCGCGCCCAGCCTCCATATTGCTGGTTAGAGAAGCATTGATCCACGGTGATGGCGGCGCGTCATCAAAGCCATCTGGTGGCGCCATTCCAGTTGCCGTTGTAACAACATCAGAGAAATTGGCAGTGACGAATTGAAAAGCGTAGTCCGTTCGCCATGCTGCAAATACGGTCGCGATGGTCGCGGTCGAGACCGGAGACGACCAATAGGTATAGTCATATCTGTCAAATGGAGTGGTAGTTCGTTTTACTGTAAAGTTCGTGCCCGAATTGACCGATGCGTCGTTGTGCTGGATAATGGCACCGCCGGACTCAACCACCATCGTGCCATTGTTGGTTATTTCATTCTGGATATCAAAATAGTATCCATTGTTGATTGTCACAGTTTTACCGGCATTGACCACGATATTGCATGCTGAAATATTTGGACGCGTTGGACCTGTTACATAATCACCGTCGATGATTGCTTTTGTTGTCGACGTTGGCGCCACCGGAGACCAGGCCGTTCCGTTCCAAGTTGATACCCCGTCTTTTTTTCCTGATATTTTTACATTATCGATTACCCAAAGTTCCTTGTTGAAGTCTAGCGTGAGCACTATTTTTACTCTTAATTGAGCGGAATTTGGCAAATTGTTGAGGGTGATATCTCGCGGTCCGTTGTTAAGCACCGTAGTTGTCACACCATAATCCAATGCCAGGTTGTTACCATCATAATTGGTGGTCGCGCTTCCGGTTCCTGTCACAACGCTCCATATTGAGTTTCCAAAACCCGAAATCTTCATTTCTTGGGTGTAGCTCGCGCCCCCGTTCCTGCTCACAAATACACCGACCTCGTCGCCAATATCGACACCCTGGCTTGAATCAGGACTAATGGCATAAGCGCCCAATTTAAAGTTCAGCGATAGATTTTGGTAGAGCGAAGCATCGATTGCAGCAAATTCGATGGTGGTTGATTTACCAGTGGTCGCCGTAGCCGAGTAGCCTGGTAACTGGAAGCTTCTGCTATTGATTGACTTGGGAACCAATGTAGTTCTGTCCTGACCGTACGCGGATCCTCCAGTAACCGCGATCGCCGCCGAGCCTGATTCTTGGGATGTGGTATATGTCCAGACCGGCGCAGTAGTAGTAGGCGTTGTTTCAAAATCCTGAAAAACAATAACATCTGTTACCGTTCCAACACCGCATCCCGAAAAATTGGTGCCATTTCCTTGCACCACAAACGTGTAGGGATTTTCATCAAAATCATTGTTGGCAATTGACACCGTCGCGGTTTTAAGTCCAAGACTTGCCGGGTCGAATGTCAATGAAAAGCTTACCTCATTAAGCGCAGAAAGCGATGATGGCAAAGTGGTTACTGTAAAATCTGCCGTTGCCCCCGAAAGTGTTGGGTTGATCAAGGTCAAAGTATTGTTCCCAATATTCGAAACCGTGAAAATCCTCGTCACAAATCCAGACGCAAAATCAACATTGCCAAACTGCGTTCCGTTTGCAGTGCTTGCCACTGCGGTTCCCGATGGAATCTGTGTTCCATTGCCGTAAAGGTCTATTTCCGGACCATCGCCGTTTCCATCTATATAAAAGGTGTAAGGGTTTTTGGGAACATCATTGTTCGCGATTGAGACCACGGCATTTCGGTTTCCTGCGGTGGTTGGATTGAATCTTATCGAAAATCCAGCAGCAGCGCCCGGCGCAATGGTTCCAACGGAAGGTTGCGGAATAATGGTGAAATCGCCTGGGTTGTTTCCACCAATCACAATTCTTGGCGCGCCCGTGAGCAAGAGTGGTGCGCTGCCGAGATTTTGGATCAAGAAATCTTTTGTTACGCTAGAGCCAACCGTAACCGTTCCCAGCGCAGTATTATTTAGTCCATTGGCCACTACTGAACCATTTGCAACATTCGCAAAGCCGTACGGAATTGGCCCATTCGCCTTCACGTTCATGTTCGGCGTTGGCGTTACCGCCATTCCCGTGAAATTTATTCTGTAAGATGTTTCAGTTCCGTCGATGCTGTTGTTCAAAATTGTGATATAGCCCGTAAAAGTACCGACCATCGAAGGGGTAAAACTTACAGTGAAATTAGCAGTGCCATTTGGTCCTAAAATGTTTCCGTTGGCAAGTGTTGATGTATATGTGTATTGGCCTAAAGTTATTGAGGTCAAGGCACTTCCAAAGATAGTCAACGCACGCTGGCCGAGATTTTGAACCGTGAACTGCGCGGGCGTGCTGCTTCCAAAAGGAACCGTCCCAAAATCGTAGGTAGAATTGTGGAGATAGACCACGTTGTTGGACGTCTTTTTTACATTGATGTCCTGGTCTCTAACTCCCGCCGTAATCTCATTGATCGCTCCTGCAACGCACGGAATCGTCCGGGTGTTTTTGCTGGGAGCATCCACTGGCTGTCCTGCATTGCTCCAGACCGAACCATTCCATCTGTTGCCTATATAATTGGTCTCTAGCGCGGGCGTGTTCACGTCGGCAGCGGTATAACCTCCGATCGCGGTAAAATTTGATGGAGAAGTTATGCCTCCCGTTGATACTGTCCAATATCTTGTTATAAAGTCTGTGGCGGCATCTAGATTTGGGTGTTTTGTATCTGCAACAGCAACCTCAACATAAGCTGAGCTGTATGAACCTCCAGTTATTGTCAGCACTATTGGAGTATACTGCGAATTGTCGGGGGAAGCATAACGGTCGCCAATTGGGAAAGAGCTGTTCAATGGTCCATTGATATATTTTCGTATGCCGGCATTTGCGCCGGAACCAGTATCTGCAACAATATAATTATTGACCGAACCTCCAACAATGTTCGCTGTGCTGTTGACCGTCAAAAGATTATTGCCCAAATCGAAAATTCCGCTGAGCAAATTAATGGACGTTGAAATGTTTAGTGGCGATGCGAGCGTACAAATGCTTTGCGTAACCGGTGGCAATGTTCTGTTGATGATGAACGTCCCAAGGTTTTCTTTTCCGGCCGCGAATTTTAATGTTCCAATGTTTCCCGTTCCAAGAATCGTGAGGTTGCTCGTCGCGCTACCGCTAAATGTTCCCGCGCCCGCGATGGTATTGGCAACGCCCGTTGTTCCTATGGTTAGCGTGTTACCATTGATATCGATGTCATCGCCACCGCCGCTAAAGTTTACTGCGATTCCGGAATTTCCCGCGCCGATCAACAGATTTGAGTTTAGCACAACTTTCGTTGAGCCCGTGGTCAATGAAACATATGGAATGTTCAGAACTGCCGCATTGGTGTTGGTGAGGGTCTGCGTTCCGCTCTTGATGAAAAAAGTGGTGCGGAATTTTCCGTCGAAGGTTCCCGAGTTGGTAAAATCGCCACCAAGCCTGAAATCGTCAACAGTGCTTTGGTTGCCCAACCTATAGGTTCCGTTGTTCACGAGATTTCCGCTGACGGTGAGCGTTCCGCCCGAATTTCCACCACCAAAGCCAACATCAAAAGTACTGCCGGTGGCGATGTTGAGATTTCCGGCCATTGCAAGCGGACCGGGAGTTCCGCCATTGTTGTAATTGAGCGTGGTGTTGTTGGTAACGAAAATATTGTTGGGATAACCTGGCGTTACTGCGATCGTTCCGCTCGCCGCGGTCCACTCGGCAGAGCGACCGTAGGTCAAACCTGCTTGATAGTAAAGATCGGAAGCGCCACCGTAAATTGGACTGTCGATAAAGTATCCGCCAAAGTTGATGTTGGTGCGTCCATTCAATCTCAGCGTTTGGCCGGGAAACGCGATGCCTCCAAAACCTGCTGCATTGTTGGCGGTCGAGAAAAGCCCGCCCACAGTTCTGCTTCCGTTGAGAACGAGACCGCCATTGAGAACATTCACATTGAAAGGGCCGCTTACGGTTGGCCAGTATTTGTCGGCATTGTTGACCGTAAAATTGGTGAGCGTATTGAAGTTGAGCGTTCCGGTGGTCGAGCTATACACAAAAGTTCCCGAACCATTGGCATAGCCGCCATCATTGATCTGGAAAATGCCGTTCACGGTGATCGTTCCGTCCTGGGTATAGGTCGCGTTTCCGATGGCAAGTGACGATGTGGCAGAAATAGAAGTTGTGGTTGCAGCATTTCGGGTGATTACCGCGCCGCTTGTTACATTGTGCAAAATCACGACATTGTCCGCAGCGGTTGGCACAACACCGCCGATCCAAGTTGAACCGGTGAACCAATCGCCATTCTGGGTCGTGGTAATTCCCGCTGGTATTGGTGTGCCTTTTAGGATTACGTCGTCAACTCTATAACCATAGGTTGATGAATTTGTAAATCGAATTCTCAAATTTGAAGTAGATGGTATCGCTGTTGTTGACGTGGCAAGTTGCCAGCCTCCGGTTGTACTAACTGTTAATGCAACCGGGGTAAAAGTAATTCCGTCCGCGCTAACCTCAACATCAAAGTTGGTAAGTACCGTTCCTGTGGGTTTATTTACTCCAAACGTTAAGATTATTGCGCTGTAGCCCGAGGAGTTAATTCCAGAAATAAGAAAATTTTTAGTTCCAGTAGTCGTAAAAAAAACATTCGAATTTCCAGATGCTCCAGTATAGCCTCCAGACATTGTGGAAGTTCTAACATCAGCATCCCCTGTATACATAGCAGTAGTAAAATTTTGATATCCCGTGTACGAACTAACCAATGGACTTGTAGAAGTTCCCATATTCTCCGAAAAGAAAAGGGTCTGCGCACTAACGGCGATCGATAATATTGTGGAAACAAAAACACCAAGGTAAATGTTCAATTTCATAAGGGTGATATTTGGGTTTCGCAAAAATTATTGGAACAGGTGCGAAACGGGTTTCAAAATTACATCCAAATTCCTATATTTCAATACTTTTGCATTACTAAATTATTAACAAATCGTACACGCAATCAGCGGTTTAACATCATTTAACAATTTGACGACCAAGGAAATTCAGCGCAAAATCGAAATATACTGTGCCTACCAGGAGCGATGCCATCTCGAAGTGTACCAAAAGCTGCGTGGCTTCACCAACGACGAAGAACTTATCGCAAACGTTATAGTAAAGCTTATTGCCGATAACTATCTGAACGAGGAACGATTTGCACGCAGTTTTGCCCGCGGAAAACACCGCATCAAGTTCTGGGGAAACATACGTATCAAAGCCGAATTGAGATTTAAAAAGATATCTGCCTACAACATCAATGCCGCACTTTCGGAAATTGCGCCCATTTACAACGAAACTTTTGAGACGATCAGCCTGAAATGCTGGGAAACCATCAGCGAAAGCAGCAAGCAGCGCAAACGAAAAAAATTCTGCGATGCGCTGTTGCGAAAAGGCTACGAAAGCGATCTGGTCCATGCACGATTGAATATTTTTGAATCGGCCACATAAGAAAATGCGAGCGGAAAATATTGCTACTTGGAAATCAGCACGCTCACCGCATTACCGCCAAAACCGACAGCATTCACAAGGACTTTTTTTATGCCGCTTTCGCGAAATTGTTTTGGGCCGAACGGAACATCTATAAATTGGTCGTGGTCGATCATCATTGCGGCAAGCTCAAGGCTCAACATTCCCGAAGCGCCAAAAGTATGGCCCAGCTTCCATTTGTTTGTCGTTAGATTTGGCAGGCTTTCGCCAAAAATCTTCTTTATCGCATTGCATTCCGAATTGTCGCCCTTCAAAGTTCCCGGCGCATGCATCACGATCGCATCGACCGAAGATCTGTCGATGCCCTCGAGCGCCATCGCCATCGATTTCTGAAAACAGTCGCCATCGTCGGAAATCGACGTTGCGTGCTCGAGATTTTCCGTGCCATAGCCAATGCCGATAATCGTGGCGATCCGGTTTTCTGCGATTCCTTTTTCAAGGCAACAGACCGATGCGCCCTCGCCAAGAACCATTGAATTTTTGGTTTTTTCAAGATCAAAAGATCTGCACGGAAAATCGGTATTGTCGGGACTTGCATAAATCTTCATCGCGCGCATTTGAGCCAATGTAAAATCGGTGAGCGGCGATTCTGTTCCACCGACCAAAAACTTATTTGCCATTCCAGAATTGATCCACGCGACACCGTTCAAAAGTGCGTGCAAAGCTGTGGAACATGTAATGGAATGGGAAATTTCAGGACCATTCGTTCGCAGATCTTGCGCGACCCAGCTCGAAATATTCCCCAAAGTAGTGAGCGGCGACGAAAGTGTTTGGGCATTTCCTGTTCTTAAAAAATCAGAATGGTATTTTTCAAATAAAATTGTCGCACCACGTGACGAACCGAGATTCACCCCAAAATCATCGCTCGGTTTCCAGTCCGCTTTTGTGATTGCGTTGCGCGAAGCGACCATTGCCATCAGAACAGAACGGTCGAGCGATTTGTATTTATGGTCTTCGTTCTGAAGCTTTCCCATATCTTTTTCAGCACTTTCGGATAAAGGAGAAACATAAACTTCTCGACCGCCGATTTCTTTTTTTGCGATGAAATGATCGTCTTTTTTATAATTGTTCCAGATTTCAGTCGGGTCGTTGCCCAAAGCAGAAACAGAAGAAATAGCGGTGATCGAAATTGGACTTTGCAAAACTGAATTGTGGAATTTGCGGCAAAATTACACTATTTCGAGCGCGTCGATGATGGTTTGATAGACTTTGTCGAGCTGCAAATTGGTGATGATATATGGCGGAAGCACGTAAACGATATTTCCCACGGGACGAAGCACGACGCCATTCTCGATAAAAAAGTCGTAGAGCTTGTTGCGCAAACTTCCATAATAATCGGCCTTCTCGCCCACTTCGATCTCCAATGCGAAAATCACGCCGAGCACTCTTGTGGTTTTGATTTTAGGATGGTTCTCCAATGATTTTTGAAATCGCAAATGCCTTTGGTTTACCCGAAGAATATTCTGCTGCATTTCGCCGGACAACAAAAGCTCGATGCTGGCCAACGACGCCGCGCAGCCCGCTGGATTTGCCGTGAATGTATGACCGTGAAAAAGAGCCTTGTTGACATCATCATCCAAGAAACCCTCGAAGATTTGCTGTGTAAAAGTCGTGATCGCCATCGGGATCGTACCGCCCGTCAACGCTTTTGACAAACACATCATATCTGGTTTTTGCGATAGATGATCGCTGGCGAATATTTTTCCGGTCTTGCCAAAACCCGTCATCACTTCGTCGGCGATCGTAAGGACATCGTTGTCATTGCAAATCGAAATAAGTTTGTCGAGGATTTCTGGAGAAAACATCACCATTCCCGCTGCGCCCTGAACGAGTGGTTCAAAAATAAAAGCGGCGTATTCGTTGGTGTTGACCAACTTTTGTAATGCTTCGACAGATTTATTTTCGTTGCCCAAAGTCGGAACGGGAATCCGAACCACTTCCAATAACGACCCTTCAAAAGCTTCGGTAAAAAACGAGATGCCGCTCGCGGCCATCGCGCCAAAAGTGTCGCCGTGAAACGCGTTCTCGAAGGCAATTATCTTGGCTTTTTTGACACCTTTATTATAATTGAATTGCAAGGCCACTTTTATCGCGATTTCAACCGCCGTCGAACCATTGTCCGAATAGAAAATTTTCTTTTGGTTTTCAGGAAGAATTTCGATCAACTTTTCGGCAAGTTTTACCACCGGTTCGTGCGTGAAGCCGCCGAAGAGCACGTGTTCCAAAGTTGTCAATTGCCGGTAGACCGCATCGGCAATAATTTGGTTGGAATGCCCGAAGGGATTGACCCACCAACTCGCGATCGCATCTATATATTCCTTGCCATTTTCGTCCCAGAGCAGCGCACCTTTTCCCTTAACGATAGCGGGAAAGTTTTTGGCGGTTTTGTGCTGCGTGTAAGGATGCCAATTGTAAAGTTTGTCTTTTTCGGAAAGGTTCATTTATTAAATTAATTCTAGTTTAAGAATATTTTCGCGAAAGCGTTCTGCATATTTAATTATTGTTTCAGAATTGAATTCTTTTTCCTCATCAATTCGCCCAATTAAATCAACGCCTATTTTATTCATTATGATTGATTCTGTGGATTTATTTTCATTACCTGAAAAAATAATGCCAGCAACTTTAATATTCCGGGATTTCAAGATTTCCAGCGTCATCAAAGTATGGTTGATGCTGCCGAGATAATGTCGGGAAACCACTAAAACTCTATAATCGGGCTTGATGATATCGATGATGCAATCGCTGTCATTGAGCGGCACGAGAATTCCGCCCGCGCCCTCGATCACTAAATGATTGTCGGTTTTTGGCTCGATGATCTTATCGATGTCAATTTTTATTCCATCAAGTTCCGCGGCGTAATGCGGGCTTGCGGGCGTTTTGAGCGAGTACGCATTTGGAAAGATTTTGCTAACATCTTTAGATATTTGATTTTTTACTTTTTGACTGTCTCCATTATCTAAATCACCCGCTTGGATTGGTTTCCAATAATCGGCGTTGAGCGCTTTTACGATGATAGTTGATGCAATTGTTTTTCCCACATCTGTGCCGATTCCGGTGATGAATATTTTCATTTTAATATTTAATGGCTTTAAATAGTTATTTTATAATTCTCCAATGACATAATGACTAAGCAAATTTAAGACTTCCTCAATTTCCGCCGCTGAATTATAGCTGTGCAAACAAAACCTTAATCTTTCTTGGCCAGCAGGAACCGTGGGCGATAATATAGGTCTAACATCAAAACCTTTTTCCTGAAGCGCTTTTCCAACCGCCCGAACGTTTTCATTTCCTGGCAAAATTGCGGATTGCACCGCAGATTTACTTCGCACAAAAATCTGTGAAAGTCCAAGTTGCATTTTCACTTGCGAGAAATGCGAAATGTTTTCGCGCAATTTATTTATCGGTAGATTGTCATGTTCCAAAAATTCATAGGACGCGATTATGTTGGCAACAGCGTGCGGCGAAAGTGCTGTAGTATAAATAAACGATCGTGCAAAATTGATCAAATAATCGCGCAAGTTATCGCGACAAAGAATTGCCGCGCCGTGGCAACCCATCGCTTTTCCGAAAGTTATGATTGTCGCAAAAACGTCATTTTCCAATCCTAAAGAAGCGACCAAACCTTCGCCATTTTCGCCAAAAACGCCTGTTGCGTGCGCTTCGTCAAGGACCAAAAGTGCTCCGAAACGCTGAGAGATTTCCGAAAGTTGTTTGAGGTTTGCACTGTCGCCGTCCATCGAAAACACCGATTCGGTCGTTACGTAAATATTTTCAAATTTTCCAGCATTACTTTGAAGTAACGTTTCCAAGTCTTCGAGATCGTTGTGTTCAAACTTAAAAGATTTTGCCAATCCAGATTTGACGCCATCACGAATTGACGCGTGCGAAAGTTCATCATAAAGAACCAGATCGCCACGTTGCGGTACCGAATTGAAAAAGCCAATATTGGCATCATAACCCGAATTGAAAATAAGTGCAATTTCACTTTTGTGGAATTTTGCCACGATTTTTTCCGCAACCTCAAAAAACTCGTGATTGCCCGTCAACAATCGTGAACCTGTCGAACCATTCTTAATTTCACCGCTTTCGTTCAACAGTTCCAAATTTTTGCTATGAATTTTTTCTGACTGTGCCAAACCTAAATAGTCATTGGACGAAAAATCCACGAGAGCGTTTGCAGACCGTAGTTCGCGCAGTAAACCCTGTTCGGATCGGGCGGATATTTTTTTGGAAAGATCGTGCGGGAATTTCATACAATGCGGTTCTTTTACAAAGTAAAGGGAAAAATTTGTTTTGGACGGATGATAACTGTTTTTTGGGCGTGCCCTCGAGGTAACAGAAAACTAAAGATTTGAACAAATCATTTTAGCAAAAGCATTCCCATAATGTTTCTGCGTAATTTTAAAGAATAACAATTCGAACTGAAAACTTTCTAACCATGGACATAGAAACAAGTATAAAGCTATTCGAACAAAGCCACGTGAGAACGCAACGGGATGAGGAAAATGACAAATGGTTTTTTTCTATCACAGATGTTCTCGGCATTTTGCTCATTCGGTGCGCTAAAGTCTTTCATAGCAAAAGCCGTATAAAAAAAATGTTAATAGTCGTGTATATATTCTTCACAGTCACTCTATCAGCTCAATTCAAAGAGAAAGATTTTAGAAATATTCCGTCAAGATTTAAAATTG
>JBBSUW010000083.1:0-12556 GCA_038234025.1 Flavobacteriales bacterium | reverse complement strand
TTGCAAGACGCCCAGTCAATGCCAGAAGTTTCGAATGCCAAACCAAAAAATTTAGAAAGGAAATTTGGAGCAAAAGAATTCATAGTATTTGTTGCTGTGTTTGTTATGGTTTTTTTTGTGACACAGGAATTATTCAAGCCATCTTTTGATAAAAAACTTTTAGAGGTTGCCAATGAAATGAACAAAAATTGCCCAATGGATGTTGATGAGCTAACCACACTTGAAAATGTGTCAGCAATGCCCAATAAAACCCTGCTTTACAATTATATCCTGGTTGGTGTCAAAAAGGCAGATGTAAAAGTTGACTCGGTGAAAAAGTATATTTTCCGATGAATATTACTTAATGCAAGGACCAATCCTGGGATGAAAATGCTCAGGGACAACAAGGTCACCTTGCACTATTATTATGCAGATAAAAATGGCGAATTCGTGACGGAATATATTATAAAGCCCGATATGTACGAGGAAGGCCATTGAAAATTCTCAAAACTTGCTTTGTAATCCACAGATAAAAGTTGTCAAGCCAAAATTAAATACAGAATTTTCTTTAAACAAATTATTCTATTTTTCAATCTTTCAATCTTTCAATTATTTAGTAATCAAAATACCAATTGAATATATCACATCTCAACCCCAAGCTGAACCAAGTGGTCTGCTCCTTTTTATAGACCACAGTGTCCTGCAAAGGATTGAAATCGCGGTAGATCAAACTTGCATAAAGCTTTAGGTTCGTGGCGGGATTCACCAAATAGCCAGCTTGTACATCGGCGATAAAAACCTTCGATTTATTGCCCTGTCCTATTTTTACGCCAGTGTCAAATGGCCTCTGCTCATCATAATCGCGGTAGATGTTGCTGCCATAATTCGCGGTATCAAACGCTGGGTCAAAATCGAGCCCGCGCGTGCCGAGGTTTACTTTTGCATCGGCAAAATACCGCCCAACATGGTAGCGCCCGATCACCACAAGCTCGCGCAGGTTTCCGCCCCATTGATGGCCAAGGCTTTGAATGTTGTGTCCATAATTTGTTAATGGATTGCTGTGCGCATAGGTATAAGGTCGCACCGAATTGTATTCTGCCTGCAGCAATAGGTTCTTGATATTGAGTGCATTGAAGTATTTTATGCCAACTTGGTACGCATATTTGTTCTTCCAGCTCTGATTGCCGGCCTTTACCTCGTTCAACGAAAATTCGTCGAGCAAGAATTGTCCATAGGCCAGAAATTGGTTGTTCAACTTGTATTTTGCCGTAAGGCCAAGCAGCGCATTACCAGTTTTTGATGATGAGGCAAACTCCACCGAACGATAGAAAATTATGGGGTTCACAAAGCTTGCATCAAAACCGCGGTCGTTCTCGTTGCTCCAGACCACGGATTCAAAAAACCCGATGTTCAACCGCTTTGTCGCGTTCCAGCTCAGATAGTGGTTGGCCATGAACTTCTTGGCATACGTTCCGTCAACTGTTACTGCCGGCCGCGTATCTTTCAAGAACATATAAGTGTTGGTGTACTTTATTTTCCAGAAAGTGGTGTTCAATTTAAAGAACGGATACGGACTAACGCCATCTGTGGTGATCAATGATCTATAACCATCGCCGATGAAATTTCGGGCATAGCCCAATTGAAGGTTGAAGGTTTTGCTGGGCACAAAATTTACCGTGGCTTCCGCCAAAGGAAAATCATAAGCCGTGGTCTTGAATCCTTTTGCAATGCCAATGCCTGGAATCGTGGCCGGGTTTCCACCGCTCGGCGCGAGGCTTTCGGACAGTCGGTTGAAATATCCTGCAAATCGCCCTTGGCTTTCGTAAATCGTGGTGGTAAAATTTATCTGCTCGCCAAGTCCGCCCTGAATGTTGAGGCCGCGCGTGTTGATGTAGGTAAAATCAACGTCGTCGCCCCAGGTTTTCCCACGTTGAAGATCAAAAATCGGGTTGAGCGTGAACCAATAATCCTTGCCCTCGATCTGAACTGTATTTTCGTTCCAAAGCTTTCTGCCCAGTAAAGTTTTCTTGTCCATTATCAACGACAGGTTCTGGGCGCGAAGATCATAATATTTGGAAACCTCGGCATAAGTGTAAGGCTTCGAACCTGTATGGTTGTTGGCGCCAACTTGGTTCATCTCGGCGTCAAAATGCGCATAGTAACTGTGCGAGAACGGAATATTGAGATGGCTGTCAAACTTGGGATCGGTGAATTTCTTGAACGAGATACTGTCGAGTTCCTTGAGCTCGCGGTCGCGGTTCTTCACGATTTGCGCCGCTTCGTTCTGCCTTTTAAGACGTTGGTCATAGACTATAGGCGTCGCTCCAACTGTTTGCGCCGACCGTGTTTCTTCCGGCGTTTGCAAAGGCAGCGCGAGCTTGAAAGTATATTTTGAATACGTCGGAGTGCCGTTGTGCTTTGGCGGTTCAACCTTGGGGAAAGCGGCAAAAACCCGTCGCGTTTCGGTTGCCAGCTCAGGCGTTGGCGCGTCAACAAACTGCAACTTGAAATTCCCTTCTACGTTCACTTCGAATACTATATTGATTATTGCTTTGCCGTCAAAACCTGAAGGAACCTTGAAGCTATCGTAGAGCTTTTGTTGCACTTGATCAAAAAAGCAGTTCTGCAAAGTGGCGCCATCGGTCGAGGCACATTCCGGGAAAACCGGCGGAGTATTGGCACTCTGAGACCAAGCAAATGTCGGTAGAATGAATAATAAATAACGGAGTAATCTTTTTTTCATAGCTGTTTATCTAATAATCTTCGCCCGCGGTTTCGCCTTCGATGATTAATCGTGCCGCCGACGTACCTATTCTCGTCACGCCGATCTGGATCATTTCGCGCGCTTCGGCAAAATTTCGCACGCCGCCCGCAGCTTTTACCGGCAAAGGAAACGAATTTTCAACAATCAATTGTATCGTGTGCGGCGTCGCGCCATTTGGAAGATTGTTCTCGGTTTTGTAGAATCCCGTTGATGACTTTACGAAAATATTGGGGAAGTGGCTTTCGCCAAAATTCCTCATCACCGTATTCTTGATCAATGCCGAAAGCTGGACGATCTGCAGATCATTTAGCGCGGCGACCTCTATGATCCATTTTATGATTTTGCGATTTTCGATCGATAAGCTTGTGCACTTTATGATCTGATCGCGGATCATGTCCAGATTTCCGTGGGTGAAAGCATTGTAATCGATAACAAAATCAAGTTCGTCCGCACCATCGGCAATCGCGCTTTCGGCCTCGACAAGTTTTTCATCGGTTGTTGCGTTCCCATTGGGAAAATCGACCACAGTTCCGATCTTGACATCATTTGGATGTTTTGCGAGAATCGATTTGGCGAAAGCCACGACATTGGGCCTCACCATTATCGCCTTCATTCTGAACTGAACGGCCTCGGAAATAAGTTGCCTTACAATTTCAAGATTTTCGCTTTCGGAAATGCCTGCTTGTTCAGCGGTTTTCAGATAGGTGGAATCGAGGTATTTGTTGATTTCCATTTTAAATTATCGCATTATGGTCTGCTGTAAAATTGTTCAGATATTTCTCTGGTTCCGTCGGTGCTTTCCAAAAACTCTTAAAAGTATAATTGCCACCAAGGACCCTGAAACATTTGCCAGAACATCGCTTATATCCGCGCTTCGTGTTGTTGTAAAAAATTCTTGGCAAATTTCGATCAAGATCCCAAAAACCAGCGACGCAGTAAAAACTTTCATCAAAACATTGCGCCATTTCATCCTTCCGTAGGTAATCCAGAGCAATGTGAACATAAAATGGAATGTGAAGTGCACATATTTGTCCGGACTAGAAATATCAAGTTCGGGTTTTGGAAGCTCGTTGGCATCGATGAGACAAAGGACGGCGATCATAACCGTCCACAAAAACGCCGCCGGCAGCAACAGGCTTTTAAGCACCCACGAGGGATTTGTAATCGTCTGCCGACAAAAGTTTTTCGTAGTCCGAAACATCGGTAACCTTCAGCTTGATCATCCAGCCATTTCCATAAGGATCGCTGTTGACGGTCTCGGGCTTGGTCTCGAGCAATTCGTTGAACTCGATAACCTCTCCGGCCAACGGCAAGAAAAGATCCGAAACTGTTTTTACGGCTTCCACCGTGCCAAAAACGTCATCCTGGTCAAGGGTTTGGTCAAGGGTCTCTACCTCAACATATACGATGTCGCCAAGTTCTTTCTGGGCAAAATCGGTGATGCCGACCGTTGCAATATCTCCGTCAAGCTTGATCCATTCGTGCTCTTTAGTATATCTCAATTCTGCTGGTACGTTCATTTTTTTATGCTTAAAATTTGCTTGTCAAATGTACTGATTAATCTTAGTTCCCAAAATTATATCGAAGCGTAAAGCCGCTTCGGATGTTGGTGATCGGGAACGATGTTGAAATAACCGCCTTTGAGAAAGTGTGGTCGTAATAGAAAATCACAGTAAGGTTTTTGCTGAAAGAATAATCGGCGGTGAACTTGGCCGACCACAGATTTTGTCCGCCCGAGAGCTGGTTGTTGTTGTAATCAAGATAGCGCACGATTGTCTCGTTGTTGCGGTATGAAACATCGGCCTTTAGGTTGATATCGCTCTTTATCACACCTTGCGGATTATCGGCAAGTTTAGTATTGAACGTTACGTCTTTAACGCGGTAACCCAAACCAAGAACATATTCGATGCCTTTTACCTCGGTCAAAAGGTTGTTGTCAAAACTCATAGAGAGCGCTCTGTCTTTTTTCATTTCCGCAACAAACTTGAACGAGTTCTTGAGCTCAAAATCCACCTTGACCAATGGATTGAACTGTTCCACAAGGTTGATGTTGGAAATAATTGTTTTGTTGAAGAGATTTCCTCCCGTATCGACGTTGAGCGATCCGTCCAACAATATGCCCGAAGGAGCTCGGTCGTACTCAAAATTGGACCTGAAGGCATTGATCGTGTAAGATGCTTTGTAACCGCTCTGCAGAGAGAACCTTCGGAAATTGTCCTTGAACATTTTGTAGCGCATTAGTCCGCTGTATTTGATCGTCCAGTTTGGGATCGGAATATCGCGGAAAGCATCAAACGTGATGGACTTGGCGCTTTCGCCCGCTTTTCCGCTGACAACACCAGTGTACGCGTCCAAGAACGACGGAACGAGAACCGCTTGGTTGTTCTTGCCGAAACCTACCGGATAACCGGCGTTGCTCACATATATTAAATTCGTTGGATCGACAAAAGCACCTTGCCCATAAACCGGGAAATTGGTCGTGCCATAGTACTGTTCGGCCAGTCGATTGGCAACGATCAATCGGTTGTTTCGGAAATCTTCAAAAGCCGACGAAACATTCTCGTCGCTCGCTTTGAAGGCGGTCTTGAGCATAATTGTAGAGATAGCAAAGTTTCCAAATGTGTACGGTGATCGGCTGTTGTAATGTCCGTCGGTAACGTCATACTGCTCAGAATAATTTGATGCGTAGCTTCTGTCCGCGGTTACATCTATCTTGAAATCCGGAAACAAGTCAACATTTGCGGTAAGGTTCAACGTTTTGGTACTGATATTTGTAAAGTTCTGGTTGAATTCCGGATAAGTGGTAAGGTAACCATTTCGAGCCGCTTCAAGCCGCACATCGTTCTGCGAACCCAGCACAAAAGGAATCGTTGGTTTGCTCGTTCCCCAAAATCCAACCCTTGGTAGATAACCTGGAAGAACCGTTCCGCGATTTTCGGTATAGTTGATCTGGATGTTCTTTATGCTCGTTGCAACGCCAATAAGCCCGTTCACAAAAAGATTGCCCTCGGCCTTCGCGGGAAGATTGGTGTTCGTTATTTTTTCGCCCGGTTTTGGAGCAGCTGGAGGCGCTTTTGTTTTCTTTTTGGAAGGCACAAGTCCAATATATTTATAAAACGAATCCATTGCCAAAACGGTGTTCAACCTGTGTGAGGCCGCATTCTGAACAGTATTTCCCAAATCATATGTAACCCCATCTAGTTCAATGTTGGACAACAAAATTGAAGCGCGCTGCCAACTATAATCACCAGTATAGGAATATGTGGATTTTACGAAGGCCAATGCCGGGAACTTATTGATCGGAAGGTCATAGTTGACCACGATTTGCTGGATATGCTGGTTTGCCGTTCCAAAATTGAAATAGTCGTCCCAGATTGTTACCGTATTGTCCGGCACGTTGTTCTCATCTAGATAATTGCGCACGATGTTGCTCGATGACGCGGTATAGTTTATCTTCAATGCTTTGGTCAATGCATAATTGAAACCGTACTGATAATTGAACAAAAAGTTTCGGCGGTACAGCGGATCGAGCGGCAAACCTTGAACCTCGACCTGACGGAACTGCTGCTTGTTGTACTGTCTTATGATGTTGCTGCTGAACGAGATATTGGATGGCAGATAATTGAAATTGAGATCGCTCAAGATTTTCCAATAGCTGCTCTTGCTGAAATATTTTGTTTTTTTGAATGGTTCAATGGGTTTTGACTGGAAAGCATAGGTATAATCAGCCGTAGTGGTGACTTGCTGGTCTATAAAACTTTCTATTTCAAAATTGTGCCGGTTGACCTCATTGTAAGAATAGGACAATGTTAGGTTTTCTGGGTCATAAATATGCGATTTCTGTTCCGCGCCTCGCTCTTTTCTTACACCTATGAAGTTGATGCTTTGCCTTTTGGTGTAATCGATCGCGCGATTTCTGATGTTGTCCTTTTCAGCTTGATCTGGAGTTACGTCGATAAGCTGATTCAATTTGATATCCTGATTGAAAGGATCGTACTGTGGCGTTATGATTTCTTCGCCAATGCCGTAGTTGAATGGAATATTGAGTCCCCATTTTTTCGGGAGCAGTTTGCCAAGTCCAAAGTTCGAGACGATGTTGTACTGTTGAATATCTTCGCGGCTTCGTTCGTTTGGCCCTTGTTCCAATGTTCCAAAACCGATGGTGGATATTTTTCCCGTGGCCGAGACCGTCGCAAAGTCCGCAACATTGGAATCGATGTTCACTACCGCCGCCATTCCGCCATTGTTGTTCATATCCGAGATCCGAAGCTCGTTGAACCAGACCTCGCCCTTGATATCGCGTTGTGTCAAAGCGGTGCCGTTAACGTCAAGACCGTCTTCTGTGTTGTTCTTGATCCCGACCATCAAAGTTCGCACAAGCCCAAAATTCGGGTTACCGCGAACACCGATCCTTAAGTTGTTGGGTCTCGACGGATCGAGCTCGTTTTCGGTCATGTAGAAAATCTCGTTCGGTCCAACGGGCGGATTCTGCCTTGAAAGTATTTTGATCTTGGTCAAAAGTTCCAACGGCAGATCGATGTCATTCTCGGCTGGCCAAACCAATTCCGGAATCACCGTGCCGAACGGCGTGACTTTCAAAGGTACCTCTACTTGATAAAAGTTTTGTGTAAAGTCATTTCCAAAACGGATGAAACCTACCATCTCGTTATCGCGCAAAGGAGTTGCATCCGAAGTCAAAGCTTCGGCGTGCAAGAACATTTTCAATTTTTTGAACTGTCGCATATCAACGGCCACGTTCTTGAAAACAGCGCGCGAGTCGCCAACTTCAAGACCGGTTCCCGCAGCGCGAAGTGCCAGTGATTGCTCATTTTGATTGATCACCGAGTTGTTGTTGTAAAGCTGTTCGCGAACGACGCCCGGAGGCGAAACGTACCTGATTGGTTCGCGATTGCTGTTTTCTTGAATGTTCACGGCCTGAACGTCAAAATCCGTGGTATCGAGATTGTTGTTGGCGTCAGACTCTTCGTCCAACGATTTTAGGTAACGCCGCCATTCGCCCCGAACAAGGTCGAGCGCGCCGAAACGCAGTGTCATCTCATCGCTGAAACCCGTCATGAACATTCGCATGAACCTGATCGAGCGAAAATCGGAAATTCCGCCGATCGCATAACTGTCCACGTCGGCGAGCGGAATCTTGAACTGGACCCAACGAACAGGAGTCGCCACATTGTTTGGCACCAACGATGCGGGCGCTATGGTTTCAAGAACATTGGTCACGTACTTCGTGGTTCCAACCGCCATATTCGGAACTATGTCGATGCTGTACTCAAAATAAGCATTGATTTCGTCCATCGTATTATCGCGGTTGATGTCCTCGATATCGGGCAAGGTCGTGCTGCCCCGATTGGTATCTGTCACATTGATTGGAGAGTTGCCCTGCGTTCCATTATAGTTGCGGTATTTTTGGATTACATCGCCCGCGGCGGCCAGAAAGTACTGGTAGTTGTCGCCCGCTGGATCCGGGAGGTTTGCAAAATTGGTATAAACGGCAGCTTCCTCCGCATCCTGAAGTCCGTCTAAACCAGAATCCTGAGCTGCGCGGTTGTTGTTGTTGGTATCAAATGCATAGATCAACGATTGTGATTGCGGCACGCGACCCCAAGGCGTAGCAATCGTCAGTTGGGTCGATCCGGCCTCGGGCAAGCCGTTCTCATATTGCTTGCGTCCGTCCTTTAATATGTCCTCGGAAATCGCACCAAGGTCAAAAAAGACTTTTCCGGTGTTGGTGGAAGGGAAAGCGCCAGTTCCGATAAATGGATCCATTACCCAAAATTGAATGTACTCAACATTGGACTGCTCAAAGTTGGTGGAGTTAAGAGAGCGCATAATTCCGCCAAAATTCTGGTCGGGGTTCGGCATGTCGCCGCCAGCTGCCGCGGGATTGTTGTTGTAAGGTCCGCGCTCTTTTGGAAAGTAGCTCAAATCGAGCGTGTTGATCACCTGCGATTGCCCAACTGCGATATCGGTTTGCGGATAAAGTTCCTGCGAATAAATCCTTCGCGTTTTGTTCAGGGATAGTTCATCAACTGAAACGGTGCTGTTCTGCGCATAAAAGATGGGGTCGATGCTGTACCAGCTCAGTTTTGCGCGCTTGAAACCATATTCCAGCGTGTTGAGTCCGGCGCCAAGATCTGGATAAGTGCTTGCGTTCGCCGGATCCTTTACCGGAACAGACGAAAGGCTCCAAGCTTGAGGTGAACGAAGATCGATCGAGGTTTGAGTACCTTCAAAATCATCTACATAAACCGTAGATTCGCCACCGAAATTATCTGCCTTTGGGGTATCTGGTTTTAAGAAAGCAACCTCGCCACGGAAGGAGAAATTGGAAGGCACATCGGTATCGATGTTCGGAAGCTTGTTCACGAGCCTTGTCAAAAATGGAACTTCTGTGGAATAATTGGTATTGAGGCCAAAAATCGAATTGTTCACCGATTCTTGTCCATAACTTGATTTTTGTGTGAAAGGCTTTTCGGAAAGTTTCAAAAATGTACCACCAATAACGAACTTATCAGAAAATTTGTGCTCAACATTGAAACCAACAAACCTCCTGGTTTGCTGTCCAAAGGTGGAATTGTTCTCCACCGAAACCTCTATCGGCGTTCCAGAAGCTTGCAGCGCCGGATCGAGGATCTGAACGCGGCCTGCTTGATAGTTCACGCTATAATCGATGCCTTCTTGAAGAACGCGACCTCCGGCAGTTACAACCACCGAACCTTTTGGCACGTTGAAGGCACCGATCGGTATGCCATCACCACCCTGCGATTTGAATTTTCCCTTTAGCTGGAACTTGTTCTTTTCGCTGTCCTGCAAAGCACCCGCCTGCGTTTTGTCGTACATTTCCTTGAAGACATATTTCTGCTGGTTGGCATTGTAGTTTGCAATGGGATCGCCATCGTAGTTCTCTATCGGGGTCAATCGCAATTTTTCGAAAAGCAATTTACCGAAAGGCTCCACTGTCGTGAATATCAATCGACCATTTTGTGTATCGACCGTCAATCCGGGCAGAAAATCGAAAAAACCATCGCCGCCTGCCTGAGGGTCATTGTTGAAGTTGAGCTTGTCAACATTGAATACTTTCAACAATGGCGTAACGGCGACATCTGGCGGCAAGGGCACGGCCGGCGATGCTTGTGTTATATAGTTGAGCGGCGAAGGATCCGTATAAAGGATATTGAACTTGAAATCTTCCTGCTCAAGCTGATAAGCACCCGGAATCTGATAAATGTTCTTCATCATCAAATCAAAAACCGGTGCATTGATATTTGTAAGGTTGCTCTTGAGCATCTTTAAGATTATGGTTTGTGTCGTTACCGTGGTTGGCTGGTTGGTGTTTGGGTCTGTGGCGCCCACCGTGGTCGCATCAACACCATCGTTGCCAAATTCCCCGACCTGATAGACATTTGAGCCCACCGTATATTCATAGGCAACGCCCAAAACCTCGTCATTTGCCAAGCGTTGCTGAAGTGAGATATATCCCAATTGAGGATTGAAAGTAAATTCATTTGCAGCAAGTTTTCGCGCATTTTCAAGTTTTGAAAAATCGTTTCCTTCGTTTATTCCATTGACATTGAAACCTGCGTTCGCCGTTGCGATCTCTCGGATGTTGTTGTTCAAGAAGCCGCCACCTGATTGAATCAATCTAGGGTTGTACTTGTTGTTCTTATTGTCGGCGGGCGCATCGATTGCCGCTGTAAAAAGCGCTGTTGGATCGGGGTAAACAACTACTTGATTGTTTGGGACGCCGCTGATTGGTGCTTCTCCCAAATCCTGGATAGCAATGATGTTCCGCAAGTTGTTGTTTATCGTGTTTATCCTGTTCTGTCTGTTGGTTACCCAAACCTCAATTCGGGTAATCTGAACACGACTGTCTATAAATGGATAATTGCGAAGCGACCGATCGTACTTGTCACGGAAATACTGTGAGAGAAAAAAGTGCCGATCAGCGTCATAATCAAGTGCGAAAAGCTCAAAATCCTGAACGGTTCCGCCATTTTGTGCCGTTACGGTTTTCGTCTGTGATTTTTGTTCGGAAAAAACGCCGGTTACTGAGGTTCGGCCAAACTGCAATTGTGCTTTTACACCAAAAAGGCTTTGCGCACCTCGAATCAAAGAACTGTTAAGCGGCAAGCTAACGTTCCCCACTTCGATTTTTTGGATGATATCATCTTCGGTCGGCGTATATTCAAGTTTAATCAAGTTCTGGAACGCGAACGTTGATTCGGTGTCATAATTAACGTTGACATTCAACCGGGTACCAACTTTTCCCTGAAGACTCATGCTTATGCGTTGGTCGAAATCAAAGGCGAATGTGCTTCTGTTTCTTGGTGAAAGCGCTGGATTGTCCTGTTTTGTATATCGAATTCCGAGATCCACTTCCACGGATCCTGTTGGCTTCACATCGATGGTGTTGCTGCCAAATATGGTTTCAAAAAATCCTGAGTTGATATAATATCTCGGCAACAAATCTTTCTTTGCATCTGCAGTTCCATCCTTTTTCCCTTCAATGGCATCTGATTTCTTCTTGAAATAATCGCGCATTGACTCTCTGATTCGAAGCTCGTCGTACTCTTTTGGCGTAAGAATGATGGGGTAGTTGATGTTGAAACCATCAACAGAATTCGTGTAAACATAGCGATCTGTAACTGGATCGTAGGTGTAGGCTTCAAGAATACTTGGCGGATTTCCCATCTGAAGTTGGCCCAGGGACGAACCCGTTTTGGTCGAATCCTGTTCTTCCTCGTCCACTTGTGAAAAGGCGTTGGCACAAGTCAGCATCAGAAACGCAACCGCAAATAATTTGAAAAAGCTGTGAGATTTTCGAAGATAAACTGTTTCCAAGTACTATAAATTTTTTAATGCCTGCTTGAGGATTGCTTCCACAGCCAATTGAGGAGACTCTTTTACGATACGGTCAACTGCCTTCTCTGCCAATTTTTTGTTAAAGCCCAAGGTCTCCAACGCAGATAACGCCTCATCCCTATTTGTATTGTTTGATGGCATTGAAACTTCGTCGAGATCGTACAATTTTAACACTTTGTCGCGAAGGTCAAGAATGGCGCGCTGCGCGGTTTTTGAGCCAATTCCCTTAATGGATTGAATTGTTCCAACGTCTCCATTTGCTATGGATTGTATGATCTGTTTTGGCTCGAGTGATGAGAGCATCGTTCGCGCGATTCCGGCACCAATGCCCGATACTGACAGCAAAAGCTTGAATATTTCCCGTTCGGATTTTTCCATGAATCCAAAAAGAACGTGCGCATCTTCCTTTACCTGAAGATAAGTGAAAAGCTTGATCTTTTCGGATGTCGGAATCAACGAGAAAGTGTGCAGGCTGATACTGATTTGATAGGCAATGCCATTGCAGTCGATAACGACATCAGTGGGTGTTTTCTCAATCAATCTGCCTTCGATTTGCGCGATCATTTTTTTGTTAAAATAGTGTCAAATATAGCAAAATTCTTTTATTGGCTTTGGTGAACTTTTGCTTGTTCAGAATTTGATATCCATATTCTTCAGCCGCTTTGCTTTCTCTTGTGCATCGACCACGGCCACGGCAGCCATATTGACCATTTCCTCAACGCTCGCACCAAGCTGAAAAATGTGCACGGGCTTGTCCAATCCCAGCATTATCGGGCCGATTGAATCCGTTTGATAAAGCTCCTTGAGCATTTTGTAGTTGATGTTGGCGGCTTCAAGATTCGGAAAAATCAAAGTGTTGACCTTTTTGCCGGCAAGTCGCGAGAAAGGACATTTTGCCTTGAGCATTTCGCCATTGAGCGCAAAATCGGCCTG
>JBBSUW010000082.1:0-12859 GCA_038234025.1 Flavobacteriales bacterium | reverse complement strand
GGCTCGGTCATGGCGAAGCTCGACTGCACCTCGCCGTCGATGATCATGTCCGGATAATATTTGTGAAGATAGGAAACGGCCTCGCGAACTTTTACAGCGCTTTTGTGCTGCGAGGATCCAAAATTCGAGAACGAAACCATCGCGATTACTGGCACCATTCCGAACATCTTTACCGTTTTTGCCGTCATCAAGGCGATTTTTGCCAGATCATCTGCCGTTGGATCTGGATTTATTGCCGTGTCCGAAAGAAAAAGCGGTCCGCGGTTGGTCATCATCATGTTGGCCGTGGCGATCAATGAGATTCCAGGTGCTTTGTCGATAAGTTGCATGATCGGTTTAACGACCGTGGGATAAGATCGGGAATATCCGGTCACGAGCGCATCGGCCTCGCCCTCGTTGACCATCATAGCCGCAAAATAGTTCCGCTCGCGCATCCATTTTTGCGAGTCCAAAAGCGTGATTCCGCGGCGCTGGCGTGCTTTCCAGAACATTTCGGCATAGTGCGAACGTCGATTCTTTTCTTCTGGTGTTTTTGGATCGTAGATGGGAACATCGGCGTCAAAACCGAGTTCTTCCTTGAGTTCCAAAATAACATCACGGTCACCGAGCAAAATAGGAAATCCAATGCCTTCCTCGTGCACAATCTGCGCGGCTTTCAAAACATCGATATGGTCCGCTTCTGCAAAAACCACGCGTTTTGGATCTATCTTGGCGCGGTTGGTAAGCAATCTGACCATTTTGTTGTCCGCACCAAGACGTTCGAGAAGTTCTTCATTATATTTTTCCCAATCCGTTATCGGTTGCAATGCCACCCCCGAATCCATCGCTGCTTTGGCAACCGCGGGCGCGACCGTGGTTATCAACCTTGGGTCGAAAGGTTTAGGAATGATGTAATCACGGCCAAAAATCAGCTTCGTTTCACCATACGCAATGTTCACTTGTTCTGGCACTGATTCTTTGGCCAATGCCGCCAGTGCGTTCACCGCCGCCATTTTCATTTCCTCGTTGATTTTGGTCGCCCGAACATCCAGCGCACCTCTGAAAATGTATGGAAAACCCAGTACGTTGTTGACTTGGTTAGGATAATCGGATCGGCCGGTCGCCATTATAAGGTCTGCCCGCGTTGCTACGGCAATGTTATAATCGATTTCGGGAACAGGATTTGCCATCGCAAAAACAATAGGATCGTTCGCCATATCGAGCAACATTTCGGGTTTCAGAACATCGGCCGCCGACAGTCCGAGAAAAACGTCCGCGCCTTTTATGGCTTCGGCCAAACTAGAATTGCCAATGGGTTTAGCATATGTTCTTTGCAGATCCGAAAGGTCGGCTCGATCAGTCGAGAGCGCGCCGTCTTTATCGAACATGGTGATATTCTCAACCTTCACGCCAAGCAGAACGTAAAGATTCGCGCAGGCCAAAGCCGCGGATCCGGCACCGGAAACCACCACTTTTATAGTTTGAATATCTTTCGATGCAAGTTCGATCGCGTTGAGCAATGCCGCCGAAGAAATTATCGCCGTGCCGTGCTGGTCGTCGTGCATTACAGGAATATCAAGTTCGGCAACAAGGCGTCTTTCAATCTCAAAAGATTCTGGTGCCTTGATATCCTCAAGGTTGATTCCGCCAAAAGTTGGGGAAATGTTCTTTACCGTTTCGATGAATGCTTCAATATTCTCGGTGTTGATTTCGATATCGAAAACGTCGATGTCGGCGAAGATTTTGAACAGCAACGCCTTTCCTTCCATCACGGGTTTTGATGCTTCCGGACCAATATTTCCGAGGCCAAGAACAGCTGTTCCATTGGTGATAACGGCAACAAGATTGCCTTTTGCCGTATATTTATAGACGTTGTTTACATCTTTTGCAATCTCAAGGCAAGGTTCGGCGACGCCCGGCGAATATGCCAGTGAAAGGTCTCGTTGCGTTGCATATTTCTTGGTTGGAACTACCTCTATTTTTCCGGGTTGCGGTTTGGCGTGATAGAGCAGTGCCGCGCGGCGCTTGTTATAATCCTTCATTTTTTTTGGAAAGTTTGCGATCGGCAAAATTAACGGAAATCGGCGAAGTGGAAAGAATTTTTATCAATGAACGAGGTTTCAAAAATCATAGCGCGATGAAAATGCCAATTGCACTATTCTGAGGCGTCCTCTTTCTGATCGGACAGCTCTTTTTTTCCCGTCAACTTAAGTTTTACCTTTCCCGTCGAGGCATCGTCCGACGCCAAAAAATGTAAAACAATGCCACGATTTCGACGTTTTGATAATTTTTCCTTGTCAATGATTCCCTCATCTCGTCCGGGATCGCGCAAAGGAACATCCACGATCATATAAGTTCCCTTTCCAAAGGAATAAGTTCCGTAAACATCGAGATTCAGAACATTCGAACTTATTTTTATAGGCGAGATTTTGGCTTTTTCACCTTCCATTTTGAAACTTCCCTTCAGATCAGAAAAAGTGATGTTGCGCACATCGCGGTTGCTGAACGCATATTTGCCTATGCTCACGATTGGTTCAAAGTTTATCAGCGCGCCGTCGTCCAGTTTAAAGTCGACATTGCCGTACATACTGCGCGGTATCAAGTTTCCCTTTGCCCCGAGTCTGCCCTTGAAATTAGCCGTAAAGGTAAATTTGCCCATGAGGTTTTTTGAGGTCATCGTTTCCATACTAAAATTGTCGAATTCACCGAAAAAACGCTTAATGTCCAATTTGTCGGCATTCGCATCGAACGAGAAATCTGTCCCGTTTGGTTGAGGAACGATACGACCTTTGAATTTCATCGTTCCTCCGGCGTGGGAAAAATTGGCGTTTTCGAGTTTGATGTCACTTTCCGTGACCATAACAATGGCATTGACGTCATTGGCCACAAAATTTTCGTGATTGACTTTATCGATTTTCATTGCGAGACGGATATTCGTTTTCCGCAGCAGATCCATCAACTCCGAAGTAAAGTTGCCTGTCTCTTTTACTTCTCTTTTTTGGGGTTTAGAATTTGAGGAAAAATAGGGAATTATGCGCGCCAGGTGAAGTTCGCGGCTGTAGAGGTTCCACTTGGCCGTTAGATTTTCGGGATTGTCATAGAAACGATCCAAGAAATTGTCAATCTGTCCATCCATCTTGATTCTATCTTCGCCAATGTTGAAACTCAAATCGTTCATTTTAAGACGATTCTGGTTGAAGTCAAGGGAAACACCAAGATTGTCGAACTTAAGCTTTCGCTGATTGTACACAATACTGCCACCTTTAATCGAAACCAGCCCTTCGATGATCGGCTTTTGGAGCTTGAATTTATAAATGTTCGCGGTGAAGTCGACATTGGCCGACGCCTGGCCGTTTCCAAAAAGAATAACGTCAGAATTGACAAGACCGTTGAGTTTGCGCAGCGGAAAATCGGCGGTGAACTTTCCCCTTGCAATGGGTTCAGAAAGGTTGTCGATCGAGAACATCGGCATTTTGAAAGGCACCGTTCCATATTCGGCAACAAGATTGGAAAGGACAATGGCCGAATTCTCATCAGTATAACCTTTTCCTTCCACGCGATTGTTGGTAAATAGACCGTCAAAACTGCAATGTGCAAGTGGTCCGCCGGGTGTCTTGAGATTGCTGTCGCGACAGACCGCCTTCACGATTATCCTTGGATTGCCGGTATCGTTAAAGTCGCCGTCAAGGTCACAGGTCACAGAAATGGGCTTTGAAATGGCGAACATATCAAGCTTTTTGCTTATGTTGTCTGACAGCAAATGTGACGCGTTTTTCCACATAATCTTTTCATTTTTGATTACTATGGTGTATGGCGTACTTTTTTCATATAAAAGAAATTGTGCCGAAACCATGAATTTTTCGCCACCGATTTCCAAAATACGGGGTTCGACGATAATTTTCTTTTCCTCTTTTCTATAGAAAATGCTAAACTCGCCTTCGAGCTTGCGATTCTCCATAAAACTGCCGTGCTTGAGGTTGAAACTCATATTTTCAGCAAAACCATCAAGTTTTGCACCAGCGGTCCAGCCGGAAGCATCAAAGTCCGCATAGCCTTTGAAGGATTTTAGATTGTAGACAAAAAGCTTTTTGCGCATACGATTGTCAGCTGTGAAAGAAACGTTTGAAAGCTCGAATTTCCGAAGTTCGGGCAATACACCGTCAGATTTGGATTTGGGCTCTTCTTTTTTTGCGAAAATTGAAGTGTTGCTGTAACCATCTTCCTCTGTCAACAGATAAATAGCGCCGTCGCGGATGTCGATCTTTATGATATTAATGTTTCCGCGGATCAGATCGTAGGCGTTGACGGCGATGAGCACGCTTTTGGCCGAGAGCAATTCTTTGTGGTGCCGATCGAATTCTCGGTCTTTTAAGTGAAGGTTTATAAGATTGAGGGAAACGCGCGGGAAATTCGCTAAAATTTCTGGCTTCATATCTTCTACCGTAAACTCGCCATCGATATTTTCGTTGAGTTGCGAAAGAACGCTCGCCAGTACTTCTTTTTTATGGGTCTGGACATAAATTGCGCCGGCGATGACCAAGGCAAGCAGAATCCCGAAAATACTTCCGGTGATGATGAGCGACCATCTCCAGAAGGATTTTTTTTTGACGATTTTCTTGGCGGTTGCCTTGATTTTTTTCATAATCGTTTTGCTTAATTCAACACATCACGCAATGATTTGGAACAATGCTAATATATACTGAAAAATCGGCTTTCAGATCTACTCGTTGCGATTTTGAAAATATCCCTTTTATGTTATGGTGATAGAATGTTTATATTCCTCTTTATTCCATGAAATTTGCTCCGCTTCAACGGCGAATCCTTGAAAACCTGATAGAAAACTTCTTCGGTCATTTCGTGCCAATCTTTTTTTGAATAATTCAAAATTTCTGGCTTGGCCGCAAAAAGCGGTTCGGAATGCGGTTTTGAAAATCGGTTCCACGGGCAAACGTCTTGGCAAATGTCGCAACCAAATGCCCAATCTTCAAAGTTTCCTTTCATCGATTCTGGAATGTTGTCCTTGAGCTCGATCGTGAAATATGAAATGCATTTGCTGCCATCAACTTTGTAGGGTTCGTAGATCGCATCTGTTGGGCAAGCCTCGATACAAGCGGTGCAACTTCCACAATGGTCGGTCGTGGCGTGGTCATATTCGAGGTCGAGATCGATGATGAGCTCGGCGATGAAATAGAAACTTCCAACGGATTTCGTGAGCAAGTTTGAATTCTTGCCAATCCAGCCAAGGCCGCTTTTTGCCGCCCAAGCTTTATCGAGAACCGGCGCAGAATCAACGAAAACACGACCGGAAACCTCGCCGATTTCTGTTTGAATCGTGTGCATCAATTCTTTCAATTTATCCTTTATCACAAAATGATAATCGGTTCCGTAGGCGTATTTGGAAATCTTGTACGAATCTTCGCGCTGTGTTTCTGGCGGAAAATAATTCAGCAATAGAGAAACAACGCTCTTGGAATCGGGAACGAGAATTGTTGGGTCGAGGCGTTTGTCAAAATGGTTCTCCATATATGACATTTGGCCGTTGCGGTTCTGGTTGAGCCAATTTTCCAATCGCGGCGCTTCTTCTTCCAGAAATCCCGCCCTGGAAATACCGCAGGACATAAAGCCCAGGCGTTTGGCTTCGGACTTGATTATGGCGGAATATGACGCGGGGTTTGGCATTGAGTATTTTCGCTAAGATAATATAGTAGCGTATTTGCAAAACAAAAAAACAGGAAAAGAAAAGGAGTACTAAGTCACAATTATAATGGACGTTTCAAATCCTTTATCGCCTATATTCACCAACCTGAATTTAAATTCGAAATTGCATTATGCTGAGGCACTAAGTGATGTCAAGAATTGCCTTTGCCCAAAAACCAAGAAATATAGGTGCATTCCGAGCAAACGAAACATGCTGCGGAAGGATTTGCCCAATCAAAATTGAACATTGTTGCAACCGCGGTGTTGAGCTGTGCGCGCCTGTGCCAGAATTTATTGTTTGAACATATTGGACAAACAAGTTTATTTCCTTTAATCTGCACATTTTCAGGTTCTTTTTTTGCGAAGAGTTTCATAATTGAGGTTTTATTGAAGAATTGTTAAGAAAGAATTTTGACCAGGTTTATTTTTGGCAATGCGCCAGAGCGTCAGGTTGTGAGAAAGTTCCTATCAAGATTTGTATCAAAAGTAGGCTTTTTTTGAATTTCAAGATTTTCAATTCTTACATCTGTTTGATACTAAATCGAGCGTAGTAATGAGCAATGAAGCGACCAAATTGACAACCCTTAAAAAATAGCGCAGAATTTCTAATAATATGAAAAGGAAGCTTTAAAACAAGCACTAATAATCTATTGCAAAAAAACCGCCCCAGATAGGGCGGCTTTATGAAAACTGCAATTCAATTCCCTTACTGGTCTTTTTATAGAAAAACAGAAAGTGAATCGAAACCACAATAGAAATCAGGAGTGCGATTGTTCCAAAAATAGCGTATGGCATTGGTCTTGAAACCACAAGCCCGCCACCTGTTAAGTGATTTTCCATTCTGTCGAACGAGGCCAAATCGACCAGCAGCACAATGGCGATACTGCTGAGCACAATGTTTAAAATGATGATCCACTTTTTCATTATATATTAAATTTATTGGTTGAATGGTGATGGTTCTATTTTAGTTTTAAAATTTAGATTTAGTCTTCTAAAATAGTTGTGGTCGTGAATTGCTGTGCCCTATTTTTTCATCAAATACAAAATAGGCCCCACAACCGGGATAAACATTATTATCAACTCCCATTTTAATTTGGAATTCTCATCTGTGTTTTTATTTTGCAATAATCTTATAACAAGAAATATACTGAAAATGATAAATATGATGATTAAGATCGGAATGATGCTTAATAAAAAATCCATAGCTTTTCAATTTAAATTTGTTTATTATAAACGTTTTGCACTCACCTCTATTAAGACAGTTTTATAAAGCAAAAATATTAAAGGTTGCAGAAAAAATAATACGGTTTTACCGTAAAAATTGTTAATTGTTCAATCCGCCATTTTTTTGAAAGTTAATAAAGGTTAACAGAAATTATAAAATTATTATGGATTTTTAAAGGTAGACGAAACTGCTAATATTTATTAGAATTGGTTCTTTTTAAATGAGGGATAGACTCCCTTTCGCTTTTAGAGAAAAGCGCAAAGCCGGTAATAGTCCACCGAATAGAATTAACTGTTCGGCATCGTTCACGATTTTTTTCACTAGACGAGAGATTGTATACTAAAAAAGGCCCACTGAAATACAGTAAGGCCTTTTATAACGTTAATTTTATTTCGTTTGGCACCAAATAGCATTCACAAACAAAAATTGTAAAGTGTGAAATCAAGATTTGTTCCTATACCATAAAGTAACGTTCGGCAGAAAACAAGCAAATTACATTTCAACTCTTTTCTTTAAATAACCTGTAAAGCAGAGGCACAATCGACACAATCTCCAATATCAGACCGATTGCCATTAAAAACTTCGCTATTTGGGAATCATGATCCTGAGTCTTGATATAGGCACCGACCAATACCAATATAATTCCAAACGCTATCAGCACAACATATATTTTAGTTTTCATAATAATTGTTTAAAGATTAATTTATTACCTACAAGCTCTAGCACAGCCTATAGCGCAGGCAAGTTGAACGCCTGGGCTTAAATTCCATGCCGCCCATCCAATGAAGTCATCTGCAATTTGGTTTTCGCAGTAATCCATACAGTATTGAAAACACGTTCTTTTACCTACATCACCAACTTCATTGGTCAGATGAACTTTACCATTGGTATTATTTATTGAGTAAAGCAGGTTTTTACCCATATCTGCAACTAGGATCTTCACACCGGGATTCACATTAACGAAAAATGTGGTAAACGTTCGTGTCGCTGCACTATATGCAATGTATACGTTTGTAAATGTACGAATTACTTTAAGGTTGCACACCATTACTTTGGTCCCCACTGGACAAATTATGCAACTCTATGGCATTTTCCAAAGTTGTCGTGTCAAATGTGGGTGTCGCAGTCGCAAAATCTTGAAACAACCTGTTTGATTTGTCAATATTTGATTTACTTACTGAAAGGTAATCCGCTAACTTGTAAGTGTTTTGAGCAAATCCTAATGTCGAAAAAATCAAAAGCGCGATAATTGAAATATTTTTCATAATAAATAGATTTAATAATCTGTACTAATATAATAGGTGTTTTCAGATTATGGTTAATAATAAAATTAGATAACAAAAAATTCTCGAGTAATTTGTTATGTCAAAACTACCATACCTCTTGATCCTTAAATTACGGCTATACCGTAAAAAACGTTAAAGTCGTGATGTGCCATATTTGGTAACAATAACGGCTCTTCAGTCCAGAGGCAAGTATCGAGCGAGCGAATATTTTAAATACCTCTATCAAATCAATTCCACAGTCTTCAAAATTTAAATTAGTTATGTCCTATATATAGGTTTAAATCGTCGGGTGCTACAACAGTCGGCGCACCTATTTAAATCTGGATAAAAAAACTCTGCAGATATTTTAAATAATGTTTTAATTATTTAACAAATTCTACTGTTAACCCTCAATTCCAACATTATACGTCAAATTAATTTTACAGTTTTCGAAATAGCTACTCGAAACGATTGATAAACATGACCGGAAACATGTTTTGATGAGTAAAAACAAATTTCTTAAAACACTTTTACGATGAAAAAATTAATTTTGATTTTAGGATGCATTGCCATCTCTGTTAATATGGCCTCCTGCACGTCCGATGCAGTCCCAACTGCAAGCACAACATTTCACCACGAACCGTCAGTTATTGACCCTCCCAAACCTCCTCCGGAATCTCCACCGAAAAAATAGCTTTATGTAGTGGCCACAACAGGTAGACAGAATTGTTTCCTTTGCGGCTTTTGAATTATATATGTAGATTTGGATAACTTATGGCGTAAAAATAATTGAAATTAAAAATAACATCATTGCTCTTCTTTCTATCTTTGAGTGGATGCCACCAAGAGAAAGCCGCGCCTCAATCTCCCGAAGTAAATAAAGAAGTGGAAGCATTATTGGCAAAAGCCAATGATTCCAACCAGACAAGTTTTTCCCTTGTAATGGCATTGGCTGAAGTGGAAAATCTATTGCTCTATTCGAAGAATGATTCGATTTCGAGAGATTACTATTTTCAATTATCCGCAACATACTATAAGTTTCGTCAGTACGAGAGTTACGCACGTATTTCAAGAGTTGTAAAAAGGAAGGCACAGGCGGCAAAAGATTTTGAACAGTTGCTTACTGCAGAACGTAGCCTTGCAATATTTCACTACTCTAAATCGCAATATGACAGTACATATTTCTATTACACCAGCGCTGAAAGATTGTCTAAGAACCTCAAAAACAATCCTAGTTTAGGTTATATCTTTTCTGGCAAGGCCGATATTCTTTCATTCAAAAAAGATTTTACAGGTGCAGAATCCAATGCCGTGGCGGCACTCAAGATCGCGGTAAAGGATGGGGACGAGCGGTTGATTTATCAATGTTCAATCACAATCGGCAATGCGCTTGTAGGGCTGAAAAATAGCACTAAAGCACTAACGTACTATCTTAAAGCCCTCGAGACCACCAAGAATTTGAGCCAAGACCCAGACTACATAACCTTGCAGGCACAATGTTTTAACTACATAGCACAAGCGTACCAGCAAATGGGCCAGCACACGGTAGCTGTTGACTATTTCAAAAGGGCGCTTGCAATACCAAATCTGCAAAAGGTTGATATTAATGCCTACACCTATATTATCAAAAATCTTGGATATTCGCTCTATAAGATTGGGAATCCAGGTGCGCTGGGACTTTTGTTGAAGGCCAATAAAATTTCGGACAGTCTGGGAAACTTGCCTGGCTTGGTATCGAGTCAACTAAAACTCTCGGAATATTATTTTCAGAAGGAACCAGATAATGTCAAGGCATATACTTTTGCAAAGAATGCGCAAGTATTGGCGCACAGCAAGAATATTTTTGAAGATGAACTGAAGGCGCTTGATCTACTGGCGCAGATAGATGCCGAACATTCGACTATTTACTATAAAAGATATATTGCCTTGAGCGACAGCCTTCAGGACAATGAACGGGCAACACGTGATAAATACGCCAGGATAGCGTATGAAACTGATGAAATTTCAACCCAAAACGAAATTGTTGCTTCCGATAGAGACCGAATGTCCGTACAGCGCTGGCTCATTTTAGGACTCAGTCTTCTCTCAATCCTGTGTATTGTATTGTGGTTCATGAATAAATGGCAGCGCGCGCAGAAAAGAGAACTGGAGTATGTCAGGGTGCAGCAAGAAGCGAAAGAGGAAATATACCAGCTGATGATAGAGCAACAACAGAAAATCGAAGAGGGAAAACATATTGAGAAAAAGCGTATGTCCCAAGAACTTCACGATGGCATCATGGGAAGGCTTACCAGTATCAGGCTCAATCTTTTTGTATTGAGCAAGAAAACAGACCAAGAAACCATTCAAAAATGTTTGCTGCAGATCAATGAGATACAGACCATAGAGAAAGAAATTCGTATCATATCACATGATTTGGTGAAGGATGTTTTTGCAAATAGCACAAACTATAACCACATCATAGAAAATTTGGTCGATTCTTTCAAAAATCACAATGATGTAGCATTTCAGCTAACGATTGGCTCGGAGGTCGATTGGAACGCTGTGGAAAGCAGTTTAAAAGTTCAAATCTATCGTATTCTTCAAGAATCACTACAGAATATCGACAAGCATTCAAATGCCTCGATCGTTGCAATCAATATATCGGCGAACCAGCGTTTTTTGCTCGTAGAAATTATTGATAACGGAAAGGGTTTTATCGACACCGTGGTCAATAAAGGAATTGGACTAAAAAGTATCAAAGATAGAGCGCTGGAAATGGGTGCAGCGCTGACCATTGAATCCGCGCTGGGCCGTGGGACAGAAATTAAGTTGAATATTCCGATATAATTTTTGTAGTTTCACGCTATAAAAGTGGATTTCATGGCTGTAAAAATTCTAATGATTGATGACCATCCCTCGCAAATAGAAGGATACAAAGCAATACTGGAGTACAATGACCTAAATCTCTCTATTGAAACCACACCCTGTTACAGCTGTGAAGATGCCTGGAAGATCATTACCAACGAACTAAATCCGACTGCGTACGATTTTGTGTTTTTAGACCGAAGTCTTCCGCCGTACGCAGCACAAAACTTACTGACCGGCGAGGATTTGGCGGCATTGATTCGAAAGCATCTGCCCCATTCAAAAATTATTATCATAACCTCTCACGCCGAAGCATTTCTTTTGTACAACATCGTGAAAACAATTGAGCCGGAGGGACTGCTGGTGAAGAGTGATTTTAGTGCTGAACAGTTTCTGGAGATTTTTTCAATGATTTATTCGGGAGGAAAATACCATAGTGAAACTGTCCTGCAAGGCATAAGGGAACTCTTGTCCAAGCAGGACTATCTTGACAATTACAACAGGCAAATCATCACATTGTTGTCTCAAGGCATAAAAACCAAAAAAATCCCCGAGCACCTGAACTTATCGCTGAGCGCCGTAGAAAAGCGCAAGGCGCAGATAAAGGACTATTTCTTTATCGGAAAAGGCGGCGATGAGGAAATTGTTAAAGAGGCAAGAAAACTCGGATTTATATAAAAAAAGCGGTACTACTACCGCTTAAAAATTAACCCAATTTTAATCCTTGCCATTTATGAGTTTGTTCATTCAAATTCGTTCAAACCATATAAAATTTCTTTCATTTTTGTACCGTTAACTTCGACGGGGCGATATGCTACATTGAATTTTTGGATCGCAACATCTATATCTGCCTTTAATTTTGTGTATTCAAGTGGTAACTTCGTAGCACATTGCTTCTCATTTTCATAACTGTTCAAGATAATCTTGAATTTTTCATAGAATTTTTCCGCCCTGGTCTATGAAATTATTGTACTGCGTAATAAATTGCAGCAATCTGTCTATTGGAAATTCTACATTGACTTGCATTTTATATTGTGTAGTTCCGGTTGCCGTTTTAACTTTGTTCAAATATTCATCCATCTTTGATGTAATCGCTTCCCAGTCATCACTGCTTCGACAGTTTTCCAATGTAGATGCGTAACCGATTGGCTTAGTGTAATCGCGGAACAACAATTCTATGTCATCCTTTATCTTCTGATTGCTTGATTGCAAAAATGATGTCTCAAAGTAGATTGTATTCAGGTCATTTTGCATACGTAATGTAAAATCCAGCACGCACTCCACGTTTTTTATTTCGCTTTCTTTCTCCTCCTTTGTCAAACTTGACCCTATCATATTTGTAAATGTTTGTACTACGGAAACAATTGTATTGGTGCCAAGAATCGATGTTAAATCAACTGCAAATTTTTTGTCCCTTTTAGCCTTGAGTACCTCTTTAAGTTTATTGTATTCCGGATACTGGTTTGGATTTGACATTTTATTTATCTCATTCAAAGTCCTAATCGAAGCAAAATGATGGTCGAGGCTGAGTACTTTCTCATAAAGAATCTTTATCACCTACAATCCTTTCAGATATCGAATTTTCGAGATTTCTATATTACTGTCATTTTGAATTTTATGGATGTCATCAATCAGTTTGTCCTTTACAACCAGCAAATCGACTTTTTGCTGCGCAGTTACTGCAATTGCCAATGCCTGATTCACGCTTCTCAGTTCTTCGCGCTTGAAGTTTTCCAACAGTTCAAATCTAAGTCGTACTTCCATTATCTCTTTAGCCAACTGGAGCATCAATAAATTAGGGTCTGTAGGCGTGTCTGCAGGTCTTGCACCGTAGCACATGCATTGC
>JBBSUW010000081.1:0-12920 GCA_038234025.1 Flavobacteriales bacterium | reverse complement strand
CCATTCCATCATCTGTAAAGTTCATCGCAAACTTGATCATATTGATCGTCGTGTTAGACTTTGCCAAAATTTCCTGTGCCCATTCGTAAGCGGTCGATTCTAGCTCATTGTGCGGAACAACGGCATTGACCATTCCCATTTCAAAAGCTTCTTGAGCAGAATAATTCCTGCCAAGAAAAAATATTTCTCGCGCTTTTTTTTGACCGACCATTTTGGCCAGATAAGCAGAACCGTAACCGCCGTCAAAACTTGTGACATCGGCGTCGGTCTGTTTGAAAATTGCGTGCTCCTTGCTCGCCAAAGTTAAATCGCAAATCACGTGAAGGCTGTGTCCGCCGCCGACCGCCCAACCCGGAACGACAGCAATCACGGCCTTTGGCATAAATCGAATCTGGCGCTGGACATCGAGAATGTTCAGTCGATGCATACCATCCTCGCCAACATAACCTTTGTGACCGCGCGCTTTTTGGTCGCCGCCACTGCAAAATGAGTAAACGCCATCCTTGGACGACGGACCTTCTGCAGAAAGCAAAACAACGCCAATGCTCGTGTCTTCTTGCGCATCGTGAAAAGCAATGGAAAGTTCGCTCGTGGTTTTTGGCCTAAAGGCATTGCGAACATCTGGTCGGTTGAACGCTATTCTGGCTACGCCATTGAATTTTTTGTACGTAATATCCTCGAATTCCCGCGCCGATCGCCACTCAATATTCTTCATTCTGATTTTGTAAGATAAATTCCGTCCGGCTTTATTTCGATAAGCTTGTCCTTATATAATGACCCGATCGACTGCTTGAACGTTTTTTTGCTCATTTGAAGAATCGACTTTATATCATCAGGAGTGCTTTTGTCGTGAAGTTTGAGATATCCTTTGTTCAATCCAAGTTGGTCAAGGATTTTCTGGGCGTTTTCCTCAACTTTCGCGTAGCCCAACGCTTCAAGCGAAACATCTATTTTTCCGTCGTCGCGAATATTTTTCACAAAGCCGCGAACGCGATCACCCGGTCGGAGCGAATCATCAAAAACCTCATCCTGAAACAGCAAACCCTTATACATTTCATTGACAATTACATTGATGCCAGAGTCTGATATGTGCGAAATCAAAAGTTCAACTTCTTCGCCCCTTTCCAGTTCGATATTATCTTTTTTCAAAAACTGATTCGTCTTGCTCGAACCCACCAAACGTTGGGATTGTTGGTCAAAATAAAGATAAATCAAATATCGCTGGCCTTGTTCCATCGGTCGTGCTTGTTCTTTGAACGGCACAAAAATGTCCTTTTCCAAACCCCAATCCAGAAATGCACCATAATTATTGACATGGCTTACGCGCAGAACCGCAAACTCATCAACGTATAAATATGGTTCAAGCGTTGTCGCAACCGGCCGTTCCTCGTGGTCGAGATACACAAAAACATCAACCTCTTGCCCGATTTCAAAAACTCGGGGAACGTATTTGTTTGGAAGAAGCACGGCATTTTCATCTTCGTCATTCTGTCCGAGGTAGAGCCCGACACCAGTGTCACGAAGAATTTTGAGCGAGTTGTATTGTCCTATTTTCAGCATAAAAAAAGCAGTTGCAACAAATGTACAATTCTGTGGGCAATGATTTGGGGCAAATTGTGAAACGCTTCAAGAGAATAATGCAAAATCTTTTGAATTGAATTTTAGAAATTACAGTTCAAAATAAAACACATTATGGCTACCAGAAGCAAAAAGAAAAAGAGCAGTACCGACGATCCTTGTTGGAAAGGTTATGAACAATTCGGAATGAAAGAGAAGAATGGAAAGCAGGTTCCGAATTGTGTCAAGAAAAAGAAGAATTGATCACAAAGATTTGAAATAATCGGATAGAACCTTATCGTTGAGAGTGACTGGCGTGAATATCTCAAGAATGGATTTTGAAGTCGCGTTTTCCAGTTTTTGCAAACCACTCATCAATGATTCTTCTTCCGCCGCAGTGAAATATGCAAAGTCAAACATCTTCGCGAAGTGCTCGGCGGTCAAATTGTGCTGGGTTTCAAAAAATGTGTTGAAAACGTCGTTCTCTTTATGTCCGGGCAAAATCCTGAAAATTCCGCCACCGCCGTTGTTCACGATTATTATTTTGAAATCGCTCGGAATATAGTTGTTCCAAAGTGCATTGCTGTCATAAAAAAATCCAATGTCGCCAGTCAGAAAATATGTCGGAAGATCTGAGGCAACAGCAGCGCCAATCGCCGTTGACATACTTCCGTCGATGCCGCTTGTTCCTCGATTGCAGAAAACTTTTAATTGAGGATCTACATCAAACAGCTGCGCATATCTTATTGCCGCGCTGTTGGAAATCTGAATCATTGCGGGATTCTTGAGTCTTTCAAAAATCTTTTCATAAACCTTAAGATCAGAAAAAGGACAATTCTCCATAAACGACAAGTGCTTCTTCTTGCGTCTTTTCATCAATCGCAAAGCGAGTTGTTGATAATCGGAATCGACATATTTGGCAAAAGGAAACATCTGCATAAAAAAATCATTGGGCGATGTCGTATAATGTTTCGGCTTTGCGCCAAATGTATCGTAAGCTCGAAAAGGATCGATGTGCCAATGATAATCTGGTTTGTATCTTCTCAAGAATGTTTTTATTCTTTTGGAAATTATCATTCCGCCAAAAGTTATCAGAAGATCTGGTTGGTACGACGCGAAGTCCTTGAACTTGAAACGCGTTATCATAGTGTCGATATTGGAAACAAAATTTGGATCGTGCCAATTGGACGTCGACTCTGTCATCACGATTACCGATGGGTCTTTTGCCAAAAACTCCGTTATTGTCGCATCAATATTATTCGGCGGATTCGTTCCCACCAAAATCATTTTGCGCTTCGTGGAATTATAGATGTTCGATGCGAGAATTAGTTCATCGACCGCCATATTCTGATAAACCTTGGCAAAAGCAGAAATAACTGGATCAATAGTAGGCTTTTTGACGGTTTCATAAAGCGGTTCCTCAAATGGGGCGTTGATGTGCGTCGGACCTTTTCTGGTAGAGGCAATATTTATCGCATCATTTATAAGCGCGTCATTTTCTGGTGAATGCACAAAAAGATTGGCACTGTACAAAATATGGTTGCTGAAAACATTTGCCTGTCGAATGGTTTGCCCATCACCTATATCGATTTTGTTGGGTGGTCGATCTGCGGAAATAATGATTAGTGGTATATGGCTGTAAAACGCTTCGGCAATCGCGGGATAATAATTTAAAAGCGCAGAGCCAGAAGTGCAGACCAGCGCGGCAGGCCTGCCGGTTTGCTGCGCGATTCCCAACGCAAAAAATGCCGCGCATCTTTCATCCACAATACTATAGCATTTGCAATCTGGACTGTTCGCAAAACCGATTGTGAGTGGAGCATTTCGCGAACCGGGAGAAATCACGATATTTTTGACGCCCTTTGCCAAGCAAAGCTGAACGATGCGCTGCGCCAACGGAATTTTCGGGTAAATCATTCTTAAATCGTGTTTGTTCTAGTGGTCGTGCTTCACAAATTTAGCTACTTTTGACCCCAAGATCTCAACAAATGAATATAATTGTCCGAAACGCGGCCGAACACGATGTTGCAAAAATACTTTCCATCGTAAATCATGCAATCGTCAACACTACGGCAAATTACAATTATGAACCGCAAACTGTGGAGGATCAAAGTGAATGGTTCGAGAAAAAAATGGCGCTGCAACTGCCTGTGATCGTTGCGGAAGTTGACGGAAACGTGGTTGGTTTCGGAACTTATGGAATGTTTCGCGAGAAAATTGGTTACCGTTTCACCGTTGAACATTCGGTTTACATCGATTCGGAATTTATCGGGAAAGGCATCGGGAAAGAAATCCTCCGAGAACTTATTATTTTGGCGAAAGCCGCGGGATTAAAAGTGATGATCGGAGGAATTGACGCCGACAATAAAAACAGTATCGAGTTCCACAGAAAATTTGGTTTTGAGGAATGTGGCGTTGTGAAAAGTGCCGGCTATAAATTTGGAAGGTGGCTCGACCTAATGTTCATGCAATTGATTTTGAGATAAATCAGGATTTTGATTCGATCCAAGAGATTACTTCTTCATCTGTTGGCAATGTTTTTGGCGACACCATTTTTACCAAATGTCCGTTTTCATCTATCAGATATTTTTGGAAGTTCCACTCCACTTCCGAATCTTCAACGCCGTTCACGGCCTTTTGTGTCAGGAAATTATAAATTGGCGCTATCTGCTCGCCCTTTACCGAAATCTTTGACATCATAGGAAAAGTGACGCCGTAATTCTTTTGGCAAAAGCCGCTTATTTCTTCGTTTGTTCCCGGTTCTTGAGAAGCAAAATCATTTGCTGGAAAGCCTACAATCACAAAACCTTTGTCCTTATATGTACTGTAAATTTGCTCAAGCTCTTCATATTGAGGAGTGAGTCCGCATTTTGAAGCCGTGTTCACCACCATTATTTTTTTGCCTTTCAATTTGGAAAAATCGAATTCCCTTCCGCTTATGTCCTCAACTTTATAAGTGTAAATACTGTTCGTTTTGAGTGATTTTGTTTTCTGGCAAGAAACGTTGGAAGTAATAAAAACGAGCGATACCATGACGGGGAAAAAGTTTTTCATCGGGCAAATATTTTATGCAAGATAAGATTTTTAATACAAAAAAAAGCCCGCATAAAGAGCGGGCCTCGGTTCGAAAACGCCCTCTAACCAAAGCGTTTTCGAACCAAATTTCATGATCAAATCGCAGTTTAGCGCGCTTATCCCAAGAAAAACTAATACAAGAATTACGAAAATTTGAGGAGGATGGATTGCGCGTAATAGGAATTTTGGCAAATCTTTAATAAAATTTCAGCCTTAAAATCATTTATGGGTCGATGTAATTTGAAAAAATTGGCTAAGTTTGTTACAAAACAAAAGCTATGACCCAAGAAGAATTACTCCCATTAATCACCAAAAAAGACGACGTTGCCTTCAGGCATGTGTACGATATGTACTCCAAAAGTCTTTATGCGGTAATCAGCAATCTAATCCGCGATCGAGAGGAAGCAGAGGACGTGCTTCAGGAAACATTTGTAAAAATCTGGAAAAATATAGATTCCTACAACGAGGACAAGGGACGATTTTACACCTGGATTGTCAACATCGCCCGAAATGCCTCGATTGACAAGCTTAGGTCCAAGGGCTACAACAACAGCAAGAAAAACCTATCGGCAGATACTTTCGTACATCTCCTCGACGACAGCAACCGAATGTCGAATCGGATCGATACGATCGGAATAAGGGAATTTGTCAATAAATTAAAACCAAAGTGCATTCGGATCATCGATCTTTTGTTCTTCAAAGGATACACGCAACAAGAAGTGTCTGATGAGCTGGAAATGCCGCTTGGTACGGTTAAAACGCAGAATAGGAACTGCATAAGGGATTTACGAAATTATCTGAACGTCTAATGGAAACTCAAGAATACATAGAAAGCGGAATTTTAGAGCTTTATGTTTTAGGTTTGCTAACCGAAAGTGAAAACCGCGAAATATTGGGGCATCACAAAAAACATCGGGAAATATATGATGAAATTGTCTCGATCGAGAAATCAATCATTGATCTATCATCAGGCTTCTCGCCTTATCTGTCATCCTCACATTTCATCAATATCCGCGAAAAGCTGCAACTGAAACATTCGACGGTTGTGGAAATGCAACCGCGATCTAATGCCATGACCTACCTTGGTTGGGCCGCGGCGGTGCTTTTGCTACTGGGCGTCGGATATCAATATTCATTGCTGAATAAAACCCATGACCAATTCGCTGCAATGAAATCGCAGCGCGACAATCTTGAAAAATCACTGGCAATGACCGAGCAATCTCGTGACAAAACGATGCATTTGCTTGAAATTATTAGAGATGAGAACAGCACTGTTGTTCCGCTCGCCGGACAAGCCGTTGATCCACAAGCGCACGCCAGGGTTTACTGGAACAAGCGCGCGCAAACGGTTTATATTGATGCGCAAGGTCTTCCGGAAGCGCCAGAAGGAATGGTGTATCAGGTTTGGGCTTTGAAACTGAATCCGTTAACGCCGACAAGCATTGGGCTTTTAGATTTATCTGTCGCCAACAATTATAAAATCTTCAAGGTTGACAACAATCAATCGGCAGAAGGTTTTGGTATTACACTCGAACCTGCCGGTGGAAGTCCGACACCTACCATGGAGAAACTCTATACGCTTGGAAAAGTTTAAAAAAAAGAATTTCATATAGAATTAAAATGGCCTCAACGGGGCCATTTTTTGTTATCACAATTGAATTTTAAGTATTTTGGTTAGGAATTATGTTTCAGCATTTGCCTTCTTTTCGCGCCAATAAGAAACTGCGCCCAAGATAGCCACAAAAGCCACCGACCAATAAACGAATGCTGGCGTAACAACCTTGTCACCGCTGGCATAAGAATGCAATCCAGTCAGATAAAAGTTCACGCCAAAATAGGTCATCATGATCGAATAGAATGCGAGAATGCTCATCAAATTAAATATCCATCGACCGCGAAGCGCCGGAACGAATCGTGCATGGATAACAAATGCATAGATCATGATACTGATCAGCGCCCAGGTTTCTTTTGGATCCCAACCCCAATATCTTCCCCAACTTTCGTTAGCCCATTGACCGCCGAGAAAGTTCCCGATCGTGAGCATTACAAGACCGATCGTCAAAGCCATTTCGTTGATGTACGTTATTTCCTGAATGTGCAATCTCATCCGCTCGCGGTTGTTCTTGTTGGTAAAAATCATCAAGATCAATGAAACCATACCGAGAATCATTCCCAATGTAAAAGGTCCATAACTCGCCACGATAACGGCAACGTGAATCATCAACCAATACGAATTCAAGACTGGTTGAAGATTTGCAATCGACGGATCCATCCAATTCCAATGCGCGATCATCAAGATCATCGATGCCACAAAAGTTCCCGATGCAACGGTTAGCTTTGAATTTCGTTTGAATGCCAAAGTAAAAAACATCGTTGCCCAAGCCACATAGATCATAGATTCATAAGCATCTGACCAAGGCGCGTGGCCCGAAATGTACCAGCGCGCAATTAATCCGAGCGTGTGCAAAGCAAAAAGCACTCCTATTAGTATATGAAAAATATTGATTATGATTCGGAATGATTTTTTCTCAAAGAATATATTCACTATTGTCAAAATCAGCATCAGAACGCCTGCCAACATATAGAGATAGTATAGCTTTTTAAAAATATCATATTTGTTGTAGGCGACCTCGTAGGCAATCTTTTTATCTGAAGGACGAACTGCCGAACCGTACTTCTTTTGATAGTTCTCCAAGCTTTGAAGATAAAAATCTGCATTGGTGTAGTTTTGTTTGATCGCCGCGCTGTCCAAGGCTTGCATGTAAAGCGGCAAAACATTTTTCACGAAAGTGGAATCCATTCCGTGGAAAGGCTGACCGTCAAGTTCTGGGTAAGAAACCCATTTGTTGTTCTCGTCATTTGGCACCGGAAAAATTCGCATTATGCTTCCGCTCAAGGCAGAGTTCAAAAGATTCACTTTTCTGTCGGTCTCGATAAAATCCTTTTGGAACTGGTCTGGCGTGGCCGATTTGTAGGCTTCATCAAGATATGGCGACAGTTTGTAATTGCCGTTTTCATCGAAGAATTTAATGAACGCGATGTATTTTTGCGCAGCATCGACCCCAATAATCTTTCTGATGGAATCGTTGCCGGGCTTTATGTAAATAATGGGCACCTCGAACCAAACCCTTGGAAATTGTGTCATTGAAACAAATACCTGATCGGAATTCATTCCATTATATGAATCGCTTTTGCTCACTTTCCGCAAAAGTTCTGACGAAAATGTGTTCAAAGGCTTCATTCGACCGCCGTCATCCTGAATGACCAATTTGCCAAACCTGTCGGCGTGCGCTTCGGTGATTTTGAATTTGAGCAGTAACGAATCGATTTGAACCTGCGTTGGCGATGTTGAAGCGTGGCGACCGTGCTCCTGCTGTCCCGAAACACTTTGGCACAGAAATACCAGTATGAACATCAGCACGGTTTTCTTTTTGGAAACCACATCGAGCTTTCTTTTGATGTCGGCAAAACGCGTGTGCTTGTCGAACAAAATTGCCATCATCGCAAAAAACAGCATAAAATATCCGCTGTAGGTGATCGCTGTTCCCCAGAAATCGTGGTTGACCGAAAGTATAGTTCCCTTTTCGTCCGGGTCAAAAGAAGATTGGAAAAACCGGAAACCGCCGTGGTCCAGAACGTGGTTCATATAGATTCTGGCATCATAATTTTTTGGTTTATCAATCACGGTCACTTGGCTTTCAAATGATTCGTAGCTTTTTTCCGTGCCCGGATATTTGGTCGCGATAAAATCATTGAGCTTTATCTTGAACGGAAGATCATAGACTTTGCTGCCAAAGAAAATCGAAATATCAAGACCGTTCATATTCAATGTCTGCGGCTCGCCAACGCTTCCCTTGCTGCCCGAAAGCACTGCACTTTTCTTCTGCCCGTGCGATGTAACCTCCACCTTGATCACATCGGTATGGTGCTTAGAGTGCAAATCTTTTCCTTGTTCAAAGGTTTTAAAGCCTTTGATCGCTGCTTCCGGAAAAACGAAACGTGCTTCGCCAACACTGTATAAAGAGCGCATCATCATTTCCTGAACAGAATCTTTTACGACTTTTCCCTTCATTTGGTCTGCCATTCGCATAAAATCGCCATCAAAAGGCATCGATATTTTATAGGGTTCGACCGAGGTGTCAATGTTGATTGCCCCTTTTGTATTCTTGTTGAGCGCGAACAAAAGGTTATGGATATTTTCCACCTTTCCTTCTTCAAGCCAATGCTCGTGTCGCGTACCATCTGAAGATTCAACAAGTTTGAGGTAAAGTTTTCCATCGGCCTTCGGCGCGACTATCTCCTTTGCATCAAAATAATATTTTTTTATGTTGACCGAGAAATTTTTTTGGTCAAACTCTCCCGTAAGGGATATATCATTGTCCGAAACGGGCGAGAGCAAAAGTGGTTTCTCAAAAGTCCGGCGCCTCATTTCGCCTTTATAATCGCCATCGACGAGTGCCGTGAGGTATAATTTTTCGGAATAAACCTTATTTTCCGCAGCCTTTTCACGAATGGGCATCACGCCTTCGTAGGAAGCATACCTTGTAACAAAGGCGCCTATCAATATAAAGATGAAGGAGAGGTGAAGCAAAAGCGTTGCCCATTTTTCGCGCTGAAGCAATTGATAGCGTTTGATGTTTCCAAAAAAGTTGATCAAAAAGAACGCCATTATTGCCTCAAACCACCAAGTGTTGTAAACGTAAAGCCTAGCTGTATCAGTGTTGTAGTCGTTTTCGACAAATGTTCCGATTGCCATCGCGGTGGCAAAAGCCAAGAATAAAAAAGCCATCAAGCGCGTGGAAAATAGGATTTTGCCCAATCGGTTGTACATTGTTTTGAATGGATTTTAAAAAGTGGCACAAAAATACTCAAAAATCTCGGCAACGTAACTTGAACCTTCGTTAATAAACTTCTGAAAAACTTATATTTGAAAGTTGTCGCAGTCAAATTCAAAAAGCAGAAAATGATAAAGGTCATCGCCGCAATTGGCAGAAAAAAGTACAGGACGCAGCTGGTTTCTGACGGAAAAGAAATGATCGCCGACGAACCTGAATCGCTTGGTGGGGATAATCTTGGCTTTGCGCCGGGAGAACTTTTGGCATCTTCGCTTGCTTCTTGCACCGCGATTACAATCAGAATGTACGCCGACAGAAAAGAATGGCCGCTGGAAGAAGCAATCGTCGACGTGACGTACAGCAAGGAAATCGCTGAGGAAATCTCCAACTTTGTGCTCAATGTGAGATTGTTCGGCAAACTTGACGAAAAACAGCGCGAACGACTTTTTGAGATTGCCAAAAAATGCCCAATTCATAGAGTGATGACCAACCCGATAGAAGTGCACCACTTTTTGAAAGAGTAGTTATTAAAATCCATCGGCAATATGGTTATTCACTACTTTTGCCGAATGATTGACGTGGTTGTTATCGGCTTCGGGAATGTGGGATTTCACCTTTGTAAAGGTTTGATTGCCACAGAATCTGTAAATCTAACGCAGATTTTTTCTCGAAATTCTGGTAATTCGGCGTTTGGAGATATTTCTATAATAAAGAATTTGAATGATTTGGCGGAAGCCGACCTCTACATTATCGCCGTTACCGATGGCAATATTAAGGAAGTCGCGGAAAAGCTTCCATTCAATAATCGGCTTGTGGTTCACGCCTCGGGAAGCACTTGTTTGGAAATTCTGCCCAAGAAAAACAGAAAAGGTGTTTTCTATCCTTTGCAGACATTTTCAAGAAAAAGAAATGTTGACTGGCGCGGGGTTCCCATCTGCGTCGAGGCGCAAAATGAAGATGACTTACGATTGCTCGAGAATTTGGTCAAAGCCCTTTCGGGAAATTGCTATACCATTGACAGCCAGCAGCGCAAAATTCTACATTTGGCCGCCGTATTTTGCAGTAATTTCGTAAACCATCTCTATACGATCGGCAGTGAAATTTGTGTTGCGAACGATATGCCATTCGATATTCTGAAGCCATTGATCCACGAAACGGCAAATAAAATCATTGATCTGTCGCCCATCGAAGCACAAACGGGACCTGCAAAGCGTTTCGACCAAAAAACAATTGATGAACAATTGAAAAGTATTGAAAATTCATCGCAAAAGTTGATTTACGAGCTTCTCACAAAATCCATTCAAGGTCATGAAAAAAAGCTATAAAGAACTCTTGAACCGCATCGACACATTTATTTTTGATGTTGATGGCGTGCTCACCGACAGCTCTGTCCATATTACCGATAAAGGCGAAATGCTGCGCACTATGAACATTCGCGATGGTTTTGCGATGAAGGCAGCAATCGAAAGCGGCTATAATGTCTGTATAATTTCGGGCGGCAACAATGAAGGCGTCAGAATTAGATTGCGAAATCTTGGGATCACCGACATTCATTTGGCATCGGCCAACAAAGTTGAAACATTCAAGGAATATATCGACCTGTACAATATCAACCCCAAAAACGTGCTTTATATGGGCGATGATATTCCCGATTTTCACGTTATGAAACTTGTTGGATTGCCGGTTTGTCCTCAAGACGCATCGCCCGAGATTCGCGATATCTCGGCCTACATTTCCCACAGAAAAGGTGGCGACGGCGCAGTGCGGGAAGTTGTGGAACAGGTTATGAAAGTGCAGGACAAATGGCACGTCTATTACAACGGAAAGCACGATTGACTCTATGAAAGACATTGTAGACATTCTTCACTTGGTACGTTATAAAAACTTGTTGCTCATAGCGTTGATGCAATACACTTTTAGGTACGGACTTTACGCTGCAAATGAGGTTCCATTAGCCCTTTCGGAATTGGAATTCTTTCTTTTGGTGCTTTCGACAATCCTCATTGCTGCGGGAGGTTATGTTATCAACGATATAAATGATGTAGTGACCGATCGAGTTAACAAGCCCAGTAAAATGCTGATCGGAAGCACGATTTCTGAAAAAACCGCGTACAATATTTATATGACGGTAACGGTTATGGGCGTTTTCATCGGACTTTACCTTTCAAATGTCATTTATAGAAATGACTTCTTAGCAATCTTCATTATAGTTGCCGCTACCTTATATATGTACTCAACATATCTGAAGCAAACTATTTTGTTTGGCAACATTGCTGTTTCGCTGATGCTTTCGTTGAGCATTTTAATTCTGCCGATATTCGACCTGGTGCCGATCGTTTTTCCCGGGAACAAAACTTTGATGCAAACGGTTTTTCAGATTACTTTTGATTATGCCGTGATCGCGTTCATCATCAATTTGCTGCGAGAAATCGTAAAGGACATCGAGGATGTTGATGGCGATTACAATGCCGGAATGCGCACGCTGCCCATCGCAATTGGGAAAGGCCGCACTTCCCAGATTGTTTTTTACGCTTCTCTTATTCCGATCGCGCTCATTTTGGGCTATATCTACAAATATCTTTCGGAACTTGTATTTGCCGCCGGATATATAATGTTTTTCGTGGTCGCGCCTTTGGTGTTTTTTTCGGTCAAGGCGTATTCTGCCACAAACAAGAGCGATTTTAAACTGTTGAGCAACACTTTGAAGGTCGTGATTCTGTTGGGGATTGTTTCCATTTGGGCAATCTCTCTCAATATTTCTTACAATGCTTCTCAAAATCCCGAGAAAAACATCCAAATGGTGCGATGATTCTGGAAAATCTAAAAAACGTAAAGCTTGTACTGGCAAGTGCTTCCCCGCGACGGCAGAATTTTCTTCGCGAAATGAACCTTGATTTTGTAGTGCGCCTTCTTGAAATCGAAGAAATTTATCCCGAAAATCTACAAGGCTCGGAAATCACGGATTTTTTGGCAAAATTGAAAGCAAATGCATTTGATATTGGCAAAAATGAACTGTTGATAACGAGCGACACGATAGTCTGGCAAAATAACAAAGCGCTGGGAAAACCGAAAGATCGCGCTGATGCCATCCAAACTTTGGAAGCACTTTCGGGAAGTTCGCATCTTGTCATTACTTCGGTATGCTTTAAAGATGCGCAGAGAACTGAAGTTATCAACGAAACCACCGAGGTTACATTTGCTGCTCTTGATAGACAAATGATTGAATATTATCTTAAAACATCCAAACCTTTCGACAAAGCTGGAAGCTATGGCATACAGGATTGGATCGGGTTGGTGGGAATTGAATCTATAAAAGGTTCTTACACAAATGTTGTTGGGCTTCCGACGGCTAAGGTCTTTGACTTTCTCAAAAATTTTAATTTTCCACAATTGTAATGTTTTTCCTATTTAATTATAATAAATATGTATTTCGTCGATTTTATTAGTGTGTTT
>JBBSUW010000080.1:0-13910 GCA_038234025.1 Flavobacteriales bacterium | reverse complement strand
CCGCCCTCGAGGCCGAGATAGATCAATTGGTTTATGCGCTTTTTGCATTGAGTGAGGAAGAGATTGCGATTGTGAGGAGAGAAGATAATATCAATATAATCAATACAAAATAGACAATGAAATTTTCAGAACGAAATGGCTTCAAACCAGTAAGGGAGCAATTGCAGATTGACTCAATGGATTTAGCTTTGAAGAATGCTGTTTGGAATACGGTCAAGAGATTATTGCAATTTCACTTAGAGGATTTGTATGATCAGATTATTGAAGAATTTTACAGGGACATTGTTGATACAGTAAGTCCACACGAACGGATTTTTGGGTTTGAACCTTCGAAATATATGCCAAAAATAATGGATAGGTTTTTGGCTCTTGACTGGTGTGAGGTTTATGATTTTATAGAGTATATAGCTACCGTATCTTTGCCAATAAATTTTCCTGAAGCTAAGCTATTCAATAACAGGCGAGATAGTTTTTGTGCAGAAATTAACTTGATTTTGGAACGGGAAGGCTCGGCGTATCGTCTTGTTGGAGAGCAAATTTGCCCTATCATTGACAAAAACGAAATTCACTCAATCGATGAATCTTTAAATTTAACTGACAAATTTCTACCTATCACAACCCATATTAACAGAAGTCTCGAATTACTTTCAAACAGAACTAAAGCTGACTATCGGAACTCAATAAAAGAGTCTATATCAGCAGTTGAATGCTGCTGTCGAATATTGACTTCGGAATCAACACTTGGAAAGGCAATCCACAGATTGGAGAATGAAGGTATCTCAATTGACAATCAACTTAGAGCTGGGTTCGAAAAAATATACGCATACACAAATAGCAAAAATAGCGGAATAAGACATGCTTTAATTGAGAGCGGTAATGAACCTACTTTTAATGATGCTAAATACATGTTAGTCTCATGCAGCGCGTTCACCAGCTATTTAATTGGTAAGTCAAGAGATATTAATCTATCCTGAGACCACTGTGCGAAGCCTCACGACTCACGACTTTGCACTTTTTTTTCCTAAATTACTACCCCTTCCCCATCACTTCCTTCAGCACATCCCTTTCCGCCGTTACTATTTCCAACTGTCTTTCCAATGCCTTGATGCGGTCCTGCAGCGTGGTGTCGGGTTTTTCGGGCACATAGTGGGCGGGCAACATGGCGGCGAGATCGGCAAAAAAGTTGTGCTGGTAGCCGTGAGACAGCGCCAGCAACATAGATACCTTGAGGTCTTGGCGTTTAAACATTTCGCTCAGTCTGCTGGGCGCCACGCCCAACTGGCGTGCAAAGGGTGCTTGCGGCAGGCGGTTGCGGTCAAAGAAATGCCGTACAAACTGGCCCATATGTGGATTTGTTTGTTCTTGCGCAGTCGTAGATTTGGTTGCTTTCATAAGTTGCTATAGTTAAGGATAATAACGTACAAATATACATATTTCCATCATTCTGATACATCTGATAGTAACAGCATTACGGGCTGTAGTAATCATACTACGTTTTTTAGAAAGACAATTACATTATTTTATATAATTATTACAGGTCATATAATACTGTTGCAGTTATAAGTAATAGAATTAAAACAATACGTTATTATTTTACTTTTTAACGTAACTCTGTTACGCTTAGTTCTAACTACATTACGCGGTATGTAGAGATTATGATAGCATCAGTGTAAGTCTTTGCACTGTGAAGCATCAGAACATCATTGTACATAAAAAAACCCTCTGTTGCCAGAAGGTTGAAGAAAGAACTGGTGCATGATGTTACACTACTGGTCCGGTGGGCATCTCATCTTTTGGCTTGCCGCCCTTGCCACCTTGTTCCATAAAGCGCACTTTGAGCTTGTCATAACTTTCCTTGGCACCTGGTATGCCAGCTTCGCTTGCCATTTCGACCATTTTGTACACCGCCAGCGATGTGCTGTATCCCTCATTGCCCGCTATGCGCATAAGGTCTGAGATTTTGCGCTGCAACTGGTTTACTGATGACATCAACTGGTCAAGCTGGTTGTAGAGACCAAGATCGTTGGTGAGCTGTGGGGCACTCACATAGTTGGGCAGGAAAGCGGCTATTGCCCCACCCATTTCCACCAGTACATCGTCAGAAAATACTTTGTTTCCCACACTGATGCTTGGCAGTGATGCGCGCTGTTCATCTGTAAGCGAGCCGGCTGGCAGGCTGTCCCGCACGGTGTTCACGCCCGTTATTGCACTGGTGAGCACAGCGGGTGTGAGAATTTGATCCAATTTGTTCTCGGTAAGGTTTGCCATAATGGTTTAATATTTAGTTTGTTGATAATTGTAAATGTAATAAAAAATCAAAAAAATGAAAGTTTCAGGGATTTAAAAATTGGATACTTTTGCGAAGCGCTTGCAAGCGACCAAAACATGTATAAAGGAACACTTAACTGCAATGTATGACCTCACATCCCGACAATCCATATTCTGACGAGAACGGCGATCCAAAAATGGGGATGTTGTGCGAGTTTCTCAACTTTGAAAGAGCAAAAGAATTGGAGCGCCGAAAGACATTGTCACAGGAAGAAGTTGCAGGACTTGAGATGGCAGAGCAACATTTGGCGCGTAAGATGAACAGCTGAACTTAATAACTAGCCTAGTGTAATGGTCTTGCCTTTTCGTAAATCCCTCTACAAACCATTCAAAAACCCGCCGTAATTAATTAATAGCGAACGCTGTAGTAGAATCCTAAGTATACTCGTTAAACAATTCACATTCAATGTACTTAATATCTACCTGCGAAAGGTAGAACCTGTAAAATTCATCTATAGAATTATAAAGATTTACAAATCTACTTTACTACGCGTTATGTGAAAATTATTTGGAGTGTACAATAGAATGCCACTGACACACACAGCTATGAACGTTGCATTGACCAGTAAATGTTGGGAATAGGTCATTTTGTTAAAAACACCGCCACATGAGCACCCATCGTATAGAGAAAAATTATTTAAAATAATAAGATAAATCGTAAATGCAAGCAGCAAAATCAATGCACCATAGAATCCATATAAATGTTTTTTACTAACCAGAAACAACAGGACTAAAATCTCTGAAAAGGGAACAGCATATTTCAAAAAGGGAACGAGTTCAGGATTTATTAAAGTACTTTTTAAAAGCGTTGTTTCAAATTCCTGGAGGTTATCAAATTTATGATACAAAGTATAGGAGAAAAGTCCGACAAGTAAAATCCGGCAAATTGCCACTAAAAATTTCATACTATAATATTTTAAAGATTGCAATATTTTTATCATAAAGGATGACAAATTGGTTACCCTGCTTGATAAAACTCCTGGGTGCACTACCATTTAAGTCAGGTACATGGAAACTATGCAAATATTTTCCCGTTTCAATACTATACACATCGATAAAACATTTGTCTTTTGTGTCAAATTGCACGGATTGCGTCATTAGCACATAGAGAAGGCTGTCAGCATCTACAAATCCAGAAAGATTGGGATTTAAGTTATTTGGGCTAGGGTATACATCTCCGTTTGAAGCTTTAACGAACTGAAAATCTAGGTCTTCGTACCGTAATTGGATTTTCTTCAGATAATTCAAATGTTGGTCGAACACTATGGCCTTGTTCGCTGAATATGGTAGCGCTACAGCGTAAACTTCATTTTGAGAAAAATACCCGTCATAAATTATTCCGCTTCCATATTCGGAAATTAAAACATCATCTATCTTCAAATCAGCCGATACAACATTGTTATTAATATGTTTATAATAAAGTTTAAAACTATCGTCCCAGTCAGAATATAGAATTTTGTTGTTTTTAACAATAATTCGAGAGCCATATGTTGGAAATTTAAACTTGCGAGTAGTCTGAAAATTTCGATTCATCGTAAGAATCTCGTTTAAATCTTTATTCAGAATTATTATGCTGTCTTTAAATATGAAGTAGTCATCAATCTTAAAAGTTAATATGTCTGGCGATAACTTAAATTCTTTCTCAACTTGGAGAGATTCTTTATTGAATTGGTATAAAATATTTTTAAAATTCTCATCCCAAGTAATTGCATATATCGAACCTTCATATTCTTTTATGACACTATACTGATGTTCCGTCGAGCTATCTTTAATAAGCTTCAGTTTACCCGCAATTGTAACGGCTTTGAATATTGTGTCATCTTTCGATTGCTTTGATGGGTTAGAAAAAACAAGCAACAGAACTGAGATTACAGCTCCTACAAGAATTAGAAGTATGGCGTTTAATTTCTTTTTCATACAAAAAAAAGGCTTTACAGCCTTTTAAGATTTATGGGTGATTTAACCTTGTGTTTGCACAACAAACGCGGAGACCCCCGCCGCACTGGTTGCTTTGAGCTTCACATTCTTCCTGTGTCGGGGGAATCCTTTTGCCTTCCATTTGAGCGACCGTCGCCGCTGAAGAGAAAGCTAAAATACCAACTGCAATCAAAAATAATTTTTTCATTATAACTGTTTTTAGAGTTTTCCTACTTTCAGTAAATTTAGAGTCGCTGTTTCGGATTTTCCGACTGTAAAGCAAATTACTACAAAAAGTTTTTTTAAAACAAGTTTTTTTTAAGATCATGGGCAATGTATCAAATATCTTTGAAGGGAAACTTGAAAACTGAAACCACAAGCTTCTCCCGGAAGCCACAACCTTGACCCACATCCAGCTGTGCGAAGTCTCCCGACTTCGCATCACATAATAAAAACTACCCCACAACCTCAACCTGCATACTTCTCCCCTCGGCAAGCGCACACATCACCCCATTAACTTCCTGAAAAAATAATATCCCAATACCGCCCACCAAAACACAAACATCAGGAACGGTAGCCACCGCAGAAAGATCAACATCCAAAACCGTATCACCGCCCACGCCATTCACAACGGCATCATCAATTAAATCCGTTTTCATACTTTTGATAAAAAGAACAACCATGAGAACCGTTGTATTAAACATCCCCGACAATATTGATTTGAAAGATTTTGATTTTTCAATGATAATAGCATCCAAGCTTTACGCCGATGCAAAATTATCAGCTGGGCAAGCGGCAGAAATCGTAGGCATTTCCAAAAGATCTTTCATTGAAGTTGTCGGAAAGTATGGCGTTTCTGTCTTTAGCACTTCTATAGAAGATTTGCATTCGGATATTGCAAATGCGTAGCGTTGTAATTTCAGATGCAAGTACGCTGATAATCTTAAGCAAAATTGATGAGCTGCATTTGCTTGAGAAAGTGTATGGCGAGTTGATTACAACTCCTGAAATTGCTGCAGAGTTTGGAGAAGTTTTACCCCTGTGGATAAAGATCCAATCCGCTGATGACAATAAGTATCAAAGATTTCTCGCAACCCAAATTGATATTGGAGAAGCAAGTGCAATTGCATTAGCTGCCGAATATGAAAACGTTACACTCCTGCTTGACGATCTGAAAGCTCGAAAATTAGCTGTCAAACTGGGTTTGAAAGTAACTGGTGCTTTGGGGGTTATAAATGAAGCTAAAAAACGCTCGCTCATTCTGAAAGTAAAACCTCTTATTGAAAAAATTCTTTTAACTGATTTTCGAATTTCAAGGAATGTTGTAGAAGAAATTTTGAGAATAAATAATGAATAGATTTTCCTGATAAAATTGGTTATCCCTCGCTGCCGCGCGAATCGCTTCGCGTAGTGAAACTAAAACCTGAACCCCGATCGCGCGGATTTACCCCCGCTACCGCTCGAATCCCTGCGCGTGGTAAACCTAACACCTGACCAGAGCGCAATTAACAACAAAAACAAACCAAAAACCTCTCCCTCAACCCACAACCTCAACCCGCATACTCCTCCCTTCAGCAAAACCGCACATCACGCCATTCACTTCCTGAAAAAATAATATGCCCACACTTGAATTATCAATGGTAACCCGCCGCGTGAGGGATTGCAGCGTTGTCTGAGCTCTTGCCCTTGCGCCAGCTAATGGGCAAAGCGAGCGCGGAAAGCCCGACCCCGTTTCTGCTGCCTTCAAAGCAGCGGAAATGGGGTCACGCCAAAATACAACGCACTCATAACTTACAACTGGCCACCAATCCTCATCTTCATCCGCGGCAGCCCGATCTCATGCTCCTGCGGATAAGGTTTCCGCTGCGTCATGCTCACATCCTCTTTCATTTGCTCGTGCACCTTATAACTTCGGTCGGTGGTGTTGCTATACCGCGGGTCGGCAATAAAGGGCAACTTTGCCATTTTCGTGACCGTCATCGTCGGAAAATGATAGTCCACTTCTACCCGGCCAAGCAATAGATAGCAGCCGCCGCCCTGAAATGGATACTTCTCCAAGCAATCTGTAAAGTGCGCCGTGTCAAAATAGTTGCCCTCAATATCGATCCAAGTGCCAAAGAACATTGCACCGCGCTTGGTCGGAACGTGTTTTCTCGAGATGAGCGATGCCAACATTCGCACCGATTTTCGGTGATAAGCCAAAAGATCCTTGGCCATCACATCACCGCGATAACTGGTCTTGAGCAGATCAAACGGCGTGCACGAAACCGGAAAACTCAACAGCTCGATCTCGTCAAAGGCATCCTCAAACATTGTCCTCTGCAGTTCTGGCAGCTTGTATTCCTTGGCCGGTTCTTCAATCAGCTTTAAACTTTGCGGTTGGTTTTTGTAATTGATCAAAAGCAATCTGGCAATGACCAGCAACTGGTTCTTGGTCTTTTCTGTAAACCGAAACGCATCGATAAAGATCAACGTCTGAAGGTTCTCGATGCCAATGGACATTCGGGATATAAAGTTTTCCAATGACGTAAAGTCGCCGTTGGCGCTGCGCTCTTCCACGATGCTCTGCCCTATTTTGCCGTCCAGCCCGTGAAGGTGCATAAATCCAAGATAGACGTCATTGCCCTCTATCGTGGTTTCCACTTCGCTGCGGTTCACGCACGGATTGTGTATGATGCCGCCTGACATCTTGGCCTCGTGAACATACACTTCGGTCCTATAGAATCCACCGCCGTTGTTGATGGCAGCCACCATGAACTCTATGGGATAATGCACTTTCAAATACAAACTTTGGTAACTTTCCACCGCATACGACGCCGAGTGCGCCTTGCAAAATGAATAGCCCGCAAACGACTCGATCTGGCGGTAAATCTCTTGGCTCAACACCTCTGGATGCCCTTGTTTTGCACAACATCTAAAGAAATTGTCCTTCACGTTCTGCAATGCTTCCTTGCTCCTGTGCTTGCCGCTCATCGCGCGCCGCAGAATATCCCCATCCGAAGCATCGACGCCGCCATAGTGCAGCGCGATCTTGATCACGTCTTCCTGATAGACCATAATGCCGTAGGTCTCGCCGAGCTGTTGCTCAAAGACCTCGTGGAAATACTCGAACTTGTCCGGATGGTTGTGCCGAAATATATATTCCTTCATCATCCCGCTCTGCGCCACGCCTGGCCTGATGATGGACGACGCCGCCACGAGCGTTTTGTAATCCTGGCATTTAAGCCGTCGCAAAAGGCCTCGCATCGCCGGGCTTTCGATATAAAAACAGCCTATCGTGTTGCCACGGCTCAGATATTCGTTGCACTTTGGCTCGTTCTTGGACATCTGCGTGTTGCGGATATCAACCTTCACACCACGGTTTTTCTGAACGAGTTTCACGGCATCGTTGATGGTGCCAAGTCCGCGCTGGCTCAGAATATCAAACTTTTCAAAGCCGATCGCCTCGGCAACATGCATGTCAAACTGAACGATCGGAAACCCTTTTGGCGGCATTTCGAGCGCGGTGAAGTTGGTGATCGGCTCTTCAGAAATGATGATCCCGCAAGAATGCATGCTGCGTTGGTTGGGATATTTCTCGAGCATCATCCCATATTCCTGAACCTGTCGCACCACACTATTGGCATCGTGCCGCGCAACGGGTTCGGTGGCGAGCGCATCAAGTTCCGATTTTGGCAGGCCAAAAACCTTCCCAACCTCTCTGAATATCGAACGGTACTTGAACTCGACATTGGTGCCACAAAAAGCCACGTGCTCCTTGCCATAACGCTTGAAGATGTAGCTCAGGATTTCATCGCGATCTCGCCAGCTCCAGTCAATATCGAAATCTGGTGGCGATTTGCGGTTCAGGTTGAGGAACCGTTCAAAATAAAGGTCGAGTTCGAGCGGGCAAATATCAGTGATGCCAAGGCAATAGCTCACGATACTGTTGGCGCCACTGCCACGACCCACGTGCATAAAACCGCGACTGTTGCTGTACTGGATGATGTCCCAAGTGATCAGAAAGTACCCGCTGAAGTTGAGTTGCCCAATCACTTTAAGCTCTTTTTCAACTCGGGCTTTCGCCAAATTGTTCTTGCCATAACGCCGCTGCATTCCCTCGTCCGCCAAATGCGTGAGCAATGCCATATCGCCCGAAGCGCTCGACGTGAAGAACTTCTTGTTGCGCGGTGTCCCGAAGGCAAACTCAAAGTGGCAATTGTCCAATATCCATTGGGTTTTCTCCAGAATCTGCGGATAATCCCTGAAAGCATTTTCAAGAATCTTTGGCGCGATCATCGACTCGGTGCGAGAACAATAATTCGTCGGTTCAAGCTTGGAAAGCAGTACATTGTTGTCGATCGCCCGAAGAATCTTGTGAAGGTTGAACTCCTTTTTTGTCCGAAACGTCACAGGTCTCCACACCACCATTTTATGGATTTTAGCGCGCAGCTCTTCATTGTACAAAAGCGGCAATTGTGCTGCAGCAATGCCGATGTATTCGTTTGATGATAATTCTTGCGGTGCGTTTTCCAATGTATAGATCACGAATACATTCTCGAATTCCGGCGCTTGCGTTGGCAACGGAATCTCCTCAAAGTTGTGCTTGGTAAGAAAACGGTTCATCTCGCCAATGCCTTTGTTGTTCTTCGCCAAGCCCACAAACCGAAGTTTCCCGCTTTCGCGAAATTCAATGCCCACGACCGGTTTGATGTTGACTTCCTGACACGCTTTCGCGAAATCGTATATTCCGGTAACGGTGTTGATGTCCGTCAGTGCGAAAGTCTTTATTCCCAAATCAGCCGCTTGTATCACAAGATCATCCAGCGGAATGGTTCCGAATCTGAGACTATGGCTTGAATGACAATTGATGTACACAACTACTAGGTTTAATTTATTGTTCTGCTTTTAAATACTTTGCGTTTATGCTCTGAAGCTTCGCCCCCGAACACCTGTTGACAGCATCGTACCCAAACCGGTTCTTGATTTTGTCCATTGCCTGATAGAGCGACATAATTTCCTGAGTGTCCTCAAAAAGATTGATTTGATAATTGCCGCGCACCAAACCGCTGCACCTCACGCCAACCAATCTGAGCCGCATTCGCCGTTGGTAGAGCTTGTCAAAAAGCTCCATCACGTTCTTGATTAGCACGTGGTCGCAAGATGTGTACGGAATTTTGCACTGTTTTGTCTCGGTGTCAAAGTTGGAATACCTGATTTTAAGCACCACCGTCGAGGCCAACCAACCTTCGGACCGCAACTGAAAGCTCAGTTTTTCGACCATGCCAACAAGCACGGATCTCAGTTTTTGGATATCGATCGTGTCCTGCGAAAAGGTATCCTCCGTCCCAATTGATTTCCGTTCGCGATAAGGTTCTACAGGATTGTTGTCGATGCCGTTGGCTTTTTTCCAGATCTCGAGCCCGTTCTTCCCAATCATTTGCTGCAGCACTTCAGCCGGCATCTCCGCCAAGGTCGCGATGTTCCTGATGCCGATTCTGGACAAAAGTTGGAACGTCATCTCGCCGAGCATCGGGATTTTCTGGATGGAAAGCGGATTGAGGAACGGCCGCACCATTTGCTCTGGAATCTCGAGATTGCCCTTTGGTTTGCCCTCGCCCGTTCCAATCTTTGAAACCGTTTTGTTCACCGAAAGCGCAAAACTTATCGGCAATCCGGTTTCTTTCGTCACGGCATTAGCCAATTCAGACGTCCATTTATAGCAACCAAAAAAGCGATCCATCCCCGAAATGTCGAGATAGAATTCGTCGATGCTGGCCTTTTCCATCACCGGCGCAAATTCCTCGATGACTGCCGTGACATCATGTGATTTCCTTGAATAAAGTTCCATATCGCCCTTCACGATCTTTGCATGTGGACACAATCGGAGCGCCATTTTGATGGGCATTCCTGAACGCACGCCAAACCTTCGGCTCTCGTAGGAACACGACGCCACAACGCCTCGATCACCACCGCCCACAATCAGCGGAAGTCCCGCCAGCTTTGGGTTTGTAAGCGTTTCGCAGGAAACAAAAAACGTATCGAGATCCATATGTACGACGGCGCGCTGCATAATTTGGGCGTTTATTTTCACAAAATTAGCGCGGTTCATAACATTTTTGAATATCTTTGTTGTTCTAAATTGTAACATTAACGCTATGTCATTATTTTCTGACAACATTAGGAATCTTCGTTTGAAGGAAAAAATCTCGCAGGAAAAGCTCGCCCAAAACTTGTTGATCACGCGTGGCCGATATGTCAAATATGAAGATGGAACAAGCGAGCCGCCCTACGAAATACTCAAGAAAATCTCGTTTTACTTTAATGTAATCATCGACTTACTTCTGTCGGTAAACCTGTTGAAGATTGACCTCAACAGCTTGATTAAACTTGGAAACAGGATGCTGTTGCCCATCGCGGTTGACAAAAATGGCGAGAACGCGATCGAGATTATTCCGCACAAAGCGAAAGCCGGTTATCAAACGGGTTATGCCGATGCAGAATTCATCGAAAGCCTTCAACAAATTTCATTGCCATGGCTGGTTTCGGGAAAATTTCGTGGGTTTCCCATAGAAGGCGATTCAATGCCGCCGCACAACAACAAGTCGTACATAATTGGGCGATATGTGGAAAAACTCGGTGACGTTGTCGATGGCAAAACCTACATTCTGCTGACCAAAAGCCAGGGCATTGTTTATAAACGACTGAACAAGAACGGAAAGAACAAACTGGTGCTAAATTCCGACAACAAGGTTTATGCGCCATACGAAGTTAAGGCGTCGGAAATAATGGAGATCTGGGAATATGAATGCAGCATCGAGACCGAAAAGTTCAAGCCGATCGATCAAGATTCGGGTCAATTGATGGATATGTTCATGAACCTTCGGCAGGAAATCCGCGAGGTAAAAGAGAAAATGCAATAGGAAATCTAGATGATGCCCTTGTTCTTTGCCTCGGCAATAAGTTCTTTGTCGTCGCAGTCCGGTGTGGCCAGGATTTGCTTGAGCGCCACCTTTCTTTTTTCAACGGTGTTCAATGAAAGAGGCAAATACTGCGGAATGTCCTTGGTTTTTATGCCTTTGCTCATTTGATACAGGATTTGTTGGTCGAACTGGTCTATGTCAGGAAATTCGTACTGTGATTGCGCAACAAGCTTTACCACTGTCTGGCTGTAATAGCTTTCGCCCTTGATGATTTTTTCAAAAGCAACCAATAGTTCATCAAACGTAAGGTCGTTCTTGATTATCAAACCATTGGGGTCAATATTATTGATCAGTGCATTGATTTTGTCCTGTTCGGAGTGCATCGTGAGAAGGATGATCTTGCACTCTGGCATTCGCTGCTGCAAAAGTGCCGCAAGATCTTCGCCGCTCGACATCTGTTTTTCGGCATAAGCGGGCATGCTCAAATCAAAGAACGCAATGCCAAAAGGATTTTCTGCGCCAACTATAGCTTCATAGCCAGTTCTGCAATCCTTGGCCTGAACAATATTGAAAGAATAAAAATCCTTGGAATTGAACGCCTTGATTGCATTTTTGTACGCTTCGATGATGAATGGATGATCATCGACAATAAAAATGTCCATTTTCTTGGTCATTATCGTTTGCATATCAAATGATAAATGGTGAAAAAAATTGTCCCCGGCCGTTTCTTGTGAAAAATTTCCAAAGACTTTAAAAATAATGGTGCAAACCTATGCTTTTTTTTTGAAATGAAAACCAAATCGTGAAATCGTTGATGCAGACCATAAAAATCACTGCTCGCCAACGGCTTCATTTTGCCTAATGATCGGGATTGCGACCTTTATCGCCGTGCCCTTGCCAATTTTGGATTTGATGTCAAAAGTACCATTGCACTCATTGACTCTCGAAACCATATTCTGCAGACCAATGCCTTTTTTTCGTTGGTTCACCTCAAACCCCGCGCCGTCATCAACGATTGATAGCACGATATTGTTCTCAAACTTGTCAAATCGGACAATAATCTGCTTGGCAGCAGCATATTTGTTGATATTCTGCAAGGACTCCTGAAGAATCCTGTACAGGTTTATCTTAGAATTGTTTGGCGTGGATTCCCAGTTGATGTTGCTGTCGATGGCAATCGAGACCTCGGCCGCAAATGATGATTGCTGTTCGTTGATCAGGTTGCTGACGATTGCCGCAAAGTTGTTGATAACCGCCACTTTTTCACGGCTCAGATCATGGGAGATCTCGCGAATGTCCTGTTCGATGCTCTTAAGTTCGGCAATGTAGCCAAGCCGGTTGGAAATTGAGCCCTCGTCGTGGAGACGGTTGAGGCTGTCGAGATTGAGCCGCGCGCCAAAAAGCCTTCCGAGAACACCATCGTGGAGTTCTTGGGCGATGCGGTTTTTTTCCTTGATTCGGCTTGCCTCAACCAAAGACTGCTGCGAGATCATCAGGTTGTAAATATCCTCGTTGGATTTTTGCTGGGCCTGTTTGATGACAAGCTCACGGTTGCGCGCACGTTGGGACCGTATCACAAAAAGGAGAAGACCAATAAAGATTGTGCCCATGAAAAAGTATGCCAGGTTGCGGTTCTGTATGGTGAGCTTTTTATTCTGATCCTGAATATCACCAGTTTCAAGCTGCAATCTTGCAAATTTCTGCTTAGAGTTGCTTTCGACCTGCTGGATGCTGTCACTTATCCTGATGTAGTCCTTTTGGAAAATTGAAGATTTTTCGGGATTTACTACTGCAGATTGCTTTAGTGAAGCCAAAATATCACGAGGATTACTTGTGGAATGCGAGAGATTTAGAGCTTCTTCCGCGAATTTGACCGCGAATTTTCTTTGTCCGAGACTTTCGTAATATTCCGATAAGTGAATTTTACTAAGAACGACTAAAGTATTGTCCCTAATTTTTTGTCGCACAGATAAAGCTTTATAAAACAAACCTGGCAAATCTTCTGTGAGTCCCAACTTAAACTGAGAATAAGCCATATTATCTATTAGTAAGCTGTAAAGATCTGGCATTCCACTGTAAAGTTTTGCATCCTGAAGTCCTAATCTGTAATTTTTAATAGCCTCATTATAATTGCCAATATTTTGATTTGCATAGCCAATATTATTGTAACAAGTTGCGAATTCATGTTGCCCACTGATAGCATTTCTCTTTACAATTTTGAGGGCTTTTTTATGATATTCTATTGCCTTTGGAAAGTCTTTTGACTCATTTGACACGATACCAAGCATTGTATAGACTTCATATAGTTTTTTATCATCCTCGAGATTTCGAATTATAGTATAGGCTTGCGTTGCGGAACGGTCAGCACCTATATAATCACTTGCATAATATTGGACAATGCTCTTATTTACCAAAATATTTCCTAGCTCTTCTTCATTTCGAATCGCTTTAAAATATTTTTCTGCTTTAATATAATAAAGAAAAGCACTGTCATAAACACCGTTATTCTTATAGTAAGCCGCTCTATACCTAGTACCCATTGCAAGGCTTAAAGTATCTTTTGCTTCCCTCGACAACTCAAGAAAAACATCTGAACTTTTTCTAAAATTCACCCAATCTTTGGAAGTGTAAAACTCGAGAGAGATTTTATTGAGATAAGCTCTGCTTAGAGAATCATTTGGGCCTTGGGCAAGTGCGTAAAAATTGTTTTTGAGTTTTTGAGTTTTTAATTTTTGTCCTGCAGCAGTTGTAGATTTCACTTCT
>JBBSUW010000079.1:0-14026 GCA_038234025.1 Flavobacteriales bacterium | reverse complement strand
TTGCAAAAAACAAGTAGGAATAAAATGGGAAGAAACTTTTTCATCATTTTTTTGAAGCCGTATAAATGGTTCCCACCCCAAAAGTTTGCGGACGGTCGACCACGTCTATCAACCCACTATTGCGCAAAATATTGTTCAAAGCCTCGCCAAATGGAAATACCGATGCCGATTTTGAAAGGTAACCGTATGCATCATTGTCGCTGCTGAAGAGTTTTCCGATTATGGGCAAAATCAGTTTTGTGTAAAGCACATAACCTTGTTTGAAAGGAAATCTTGTTGGATTTGAGGTTTCAAGTATCACGAAAATCCCATTTGGTTTCAGCACGCGAAGGATTTCTGAAAGTCCTTTTTCAAGATTCTCAAAATTCCGAACGCCAAAAGCGACCGTCATCGCGTCAAAACTATTGTCGTCAAAAGGCAGCGCTTCAGAATCACCGATGATCATCTCGATTTTGTTGTCGAGGTTTTTGGCCTTGATCTTTTCCTTGCCAACGTTCAGCATTCCGGATGAGATATCAAGTCCCACGATTTTTGTTGCCGAGGTTTCTGCCAGCATTATTGCAAGATCACCGGTTCCGGTTGCGATATCGAGCGCGTTCACAGGATTTTTATCCGCCACAAGTTGAATGACCTTTTTTCGCCATTTGACATCGATGCCAAAAGAAATCACGCGGTTGAGCCCATCATAATTGCCCGAAATATTGTCGAACATCTGCGTGACCTGCTCTTTCTTGCTCAGGTTTGACTGCTTGTATGGGGTTATATTCTCGGACATTGCGGATTTTCGGCAAAGATAATACAATAGGGGAAAGGGAATAGGAATGATTATGGAGTGTATGATGTGGGAGTTAAAGAGGAGAAATTGAAATTTTACGAACTGAAATCGAGTAAAACCTTCAAATAGTTGTAGGAATTGATCCCCACAAAAAATGGAATCTTTTAAGAATGAAAAATATTTATAGTATTACATCAACAAACACAAGGATTCTTTAATATCCGTTAAAAATATTGTGATTTAAATTAGGACATCTGTTTTTTATTTTTTTTGCTTTGATGTGTGATCGAACAGATGGTTGTTGTTTACATTTCATCTTCCTCAAATTGCAAAATGTGTTTATGTGCAAATTAAATAAACAAAGCGCGGATCAACATGTAAAAAATGACCGATCATCATAAAATTATGCGTCCACAATTTATCTGCAGATTTGTGGTTTGTAATGCAGAATCTTTACCGACAACTGATTAGGTCAAGATTATTGAATCAGGAATTTTCTTAAATTACGGCTTACCTAAAAAAATGGAAGCGGCACAAATCTTTAAAATATGAAAAAATTAATTCTGGGCATATTTGCCTTATTGTTGTTTAGCTCCAATTCTTTTGGACAAGGGGAAAAGATGAAAATAGATGATCTTAGCAAAAAGGTCGTCGATCACGCCATCACCAACAAGAAAATAGTAACGTTCAATGCCGATTATTCCCGGTCTGACGATATGTACATTTTATCAAATGTCAAATTGGAAACAGAAACCGAGTGGATAAATGGATTTTCCCAGGGTTGGGACCCAAAAGCATTTGAGGCTGAACGACGTAACATTGTTATTACCTGCACGACCAACCGTAATACAACGCAGACAAATTGCGGATCCAATGATGGCGGATGTGTTGGTTCTGCCATTAAACGTTGCTTAGACGGCGGTGGTTGTGCTGGAGCTTGTTCTGCAGGTCGTTATGTTCCGTAATCCGAGGCTGGAATGCTCCGCGCAGTCGGACATCGCCAACGTTTTAAAAGGAGGTGAAATAATCGTCAATGGTCCGACTTTTCTGAAAAGTAATCGAGCCGAAAAGAAGCCAATAAATTCTAAAGTAGTCGAAAGCATTTGCGTCAAGAACAAGCGCGAACATTGTTATTGCTGTAACCGGCATTGCCCTTGCGATAATCGTCATTTCGCTGGCAATAAAGGTTTTTGAAAGGGGTTGATTTTTGGGCAACCGTAATTGGTTACAACATCCGTCAGTTTCTGGCGGATGTTTTTCGTTCATACCTATCGAAAGAAAAAGAAAATTTATGACGATCATCCTTGGGATGAAGTTCGCTTGACATGAGTTTCCAAATTTCCATATCGATCTCGGGAAAGAAAACCTCGGCGTCAAAAGTTGCGTGAACCCGTGTTATGTCCAGAACATCGGCAATGTCAATGGCTTCCTTGTAGACTTGTCCGCCACCGATAATATATGGATTTTCATCTTCTGAAATCTGAATCGCTTCCAATAATGAATGCACGACCTTGCAGCAATCAACATCAACTTTATAATCTTTCTGCGAGGTAATGATTAGGTGTATTCTGTCCGGAAGTGGTTTCGGAAAAGTTTCAAAGGTCTTTCTGCCCATTATTATATTGTGGCCGGAAGTCACTTTTTTGAAACGCTTGAAGTCGTCGGGCAGGTGCCAAAGAAGATCGTTGTCCTTGCCAATGGCATTGTTCTCGGCGATGGCGGCAATCATCGTGATCATACCCGCGGTTTTTGGTCGGCGTTGAAATCGGCGTTGATCTGCTCCATTTTACGCTGTTGCTTTGCCACAAGTTTATCGATCTGCGTGCGTTCCCAATTCTTGTTCATAAAACTATCGGTCACAAAAACCTGAATAAAATGCAACGCAAAGACAAAGAGCCAAGCAAGCCCGATCCATACGAACCAGTTGTAGGGTTCGCCGACATTGAGCAGCCTGTTGACCACAAAGAGGAAACCAATCACAACTACCATGATCACAAAATGATAGTAAAGTTTTCTTTTTTGCTTGATTCTTCGGCGTGCATATTCGTACTGTTCGTGCTGAATCGGATCCATCGGTGAGCGGTTTTTGTTGGTTTTTAAAGATAAACATATTTCGCTTGCTAGATAAAGGATTGAATATAATATAATCCGAAACCGTTTGAGGCCAGCATTATCATTGCAAAATCACGAAATTGGAGCACATTCTATCTTAAATTTAAAATGATCCTTGCCGAATTCACAAAACTTCTGGTTGGCCGAGATATTTGCTGCGATTTTGTTTTCTTTGCCACGTTATTAAAAATGAAACACTTATGTCAATAAAAAAACAATTCGTAAAGTCAAAGCCTGTATGTAAGGTAACTTTCACGCTTCCTGCATGCGAGGCAACAACTGCTTCGGTGATCGGAGATTTCAACAACTGGAACCCGGCCGAAGGTCTTTTGAACAAGTTGAAGAACGGCTCGTTCAAGACAATGCTGGAACTAGAAAAAGATGCCAAGTACGAATTCAGATATATGGTCGATGGCGAATTCATCAACGAACCAGAAGCAGATTCTTTCAAATGGAACGAATTTGCGAACGCAGAAAACAGCGTTCTCGAACTGTAAATTACTTGAAAGCCTTCTTCGGAAAGCTTTTTTTATACCGCTACTTTTCCCTTTATGTGCGGATGTGGTTCGTAACCTTCCAAATTAAAATCCTCAAAAGTAAAGTTGAAAATATTCTTTACCTCGGGATTGATTTTCATTTTGGGCAAAGGATTTGGCTCTCGCGAGAGCTGAAGTTCTACCTGTTCGATATGGTTGTTGTAGATGTGCGCATCGCCAAAAGTGTGGATAAAATCGCCAACCTCAAGATTGCAGACCTGAGCGATCATCATCGTGAGCAATGCATACGATGCAATATTGAACGGAACGCCCAGAAAAATATCGGCGCTGCGTTGGTAGAGTTGGCATGAAAGCTTTCCGTCGGCAACATAGAATTGGAAAAACGCGTGGCAAGGCGGCAAAGCAACTTTTCCGTTGGCAACATTTTCTGCAAAGGATTTTCCGCCATCGGGAAGAACAGTCGGATTCCACGCGGCGACAAGCATTCTTCTGCTATTGGGATTTGTTTTTAAGGTTTCGATTATTTCTGAAATCTGATCGATGCCATCGTTGTTCCAGTTCCGCCATTGATGCCCGTAAACAGGGCCAAGATCGCCATTTTCATCTGCCCATTCATCCCAAATCTTCACGCCGTTTTCCTGTAAGTATTTGATGTTTGTGTCGCCTTTCAAGAACCACAAAAGTTCATGAACGATTGATTTCAGGTGAAGTTTTTTGGTCGTGACCATCGGAAAACCCTTTGAAAGATCAAAACGCATTTGATAACCAAAAACGCTTTTTGTTCCCGTTCCCGTGCGATCGCCTTTTTGGACGCCTTCTTGGAGAACGTGCTTAACGAGGTCGTGGTATTGTTTCATAATGTTGGAAATCCGGCTTCCGCCAAAATATTAATGCGCTTCCCGTTTGGAAATCTCGTCGCGGATCTTTGCGGCTTTTTCATAATCTTCGCTGGTAACGGCCACGTCCAAAAGTTCGTGCAGTTCCGACAGTGAATGCTTGGTGTAGGTTTCGCCCGAAGTATTGCTTTCCTGCATTCCAAAAGTATCGAGATTTGACAGCACTTCGTCTATTTGATCAGGTTCTTCGTCCAGTCCAGTATTTCCCTTGAGATATATGCCGGCCTTGTCGAGAATGTTTTTGTAGGTAAAAATCGGCGCTTTGAATCTTAGCGCGAGCGCAATTGCATCTGATGTTCTTGCATCGATGATTTCCTCGATCTTGTCGCGTTCGCAAATGATGCTGCTGTAGAATACGCCGTCAACGAGCTTGTGAATGATCACTTGCTTGACAACGATGTCAAAACGGTCGGCAAAATTCTTGAAAAGGTCGTGCGTGAGCGGCCGTGGTGGTTTTATTTCCTTTTCCAAGGCTATGGCAATCGACTGTGCCTCAAAAGCGCCAATAACGATTGGTAATTTGCGTTCGCCATCGACCTCGTTCAGAATCAGGGCATAGGCGCCGTTCTGGGTTTGACTGTACGAAATTCCTTTGATTGTTAACTTGACTAGGCTCATAATGGCAAAAATACAATCTATCTTTTGAAAGCGAAATGGGCGCTCAATAAAAAACCATCTGAAGATGACAACAGATGGCATTTTATAGGTGCGCAATGTAAAAATAATTAAGCGTTTTGCGCCTTGAACGCCTTCAGTTTCTCGGTCAGTTTGGGCACGATCTCAAACGCATCACCCACAATTCCGTAATCTGCAACCTTAAAAAATGGCGCTTCAGGATCTGGATTAATCACAACTTTCACTTTTGAGGCGTTGATGCCGGCAATGTGCTGAATGGCTCCAGAAATTCCTACAGCGATATACAGGTTTGTGGCAACAGGTTTCCCTGTCTGGCCAACGTGCTCGCTGTGAGGACGCCATCCTAGATCTGAAACAGGTTTTGAACACGCCATTGCCGCGCCCAAAACCGCTCCTAAATCCTCGAGCATGCCCCAGTTTTCGGGGCCTTTCATTCCACGACCGCCCGAAACTACGATCTCCGCATCTGCAATCGTAACTTTTCCGGCCGTTCTGTCAACAGATTCTGTTTTGATGCCAAAATCATTTTCACCGAGCGACGGAGCGAATTCCTCTGCCGTAGCAGCGCCAGAAGCTTCAACGATGCCGTAAGAATTTTTTGCAAGGCCGAGCACTTTTATATCTGTTGAAATTTCGGTGATGGCAAACGCCTTGTTCGAGAACGCGGTGCGCTTGACCTGGAAGGGCGAAGTGCTGACCGGAAGTCCTACCACATTGGAGGCATAACCAGCGTCAAGCGCCACGGCAGCCAACGGCGCCAAATAAATACTGTCGGTAGTGGACGAAAGAAGAACTAGTTTTGAATCTTCTTTTTGCGCCGCTTGTTTGATGACATCAGCGTAGGCTTTTGCAGAAAATCGCGAAAGCTTGTCGTTGCTGATTTTCAAAACCTTGTCAACGCCGTATTTGCCAAGTTCGGAAACATCATTGGCATTTACGGTTACGGCCGTGACGGTGGTTGACGACGATTCTGCAACTTTCTTGGCATAAGAAGCAAGTTCAAAAGCTACTTTCTTAAATTTTCCGTCTGCAGATTCTGCATATATAAGTATGGACATATCTTTTTTGTTTTAATTAAATATTATGGAAAGTCTTGATTAAATGACCTTTGCCTCGTTGTGAAGTGCGTTTATCAATCCGTCGATATCATCTGGCGAGAACATTTTCACCGCCGATTTTGCCGCAGGTTTCTCGAATTTTACCGCTTCGGTTTCAACCTTGGCGTCGATTGGTTCAACAACGTTCAACGCCTTTGTGCGCGCTGTCATGATGCCGCGCATGTTCGGTATGCGAAGGTCTTTTTCTTCCACAAGGCCTTTTTGTCCGCCGATTATAAGTGGCAATGTTGTGGAAACGGTTTCTTTTCCGCCGTCGATCTCGCGAATTGCCGTGGCGTTATTGCCGTCAACCTTAAGGCTGATGCAAGAATTCAGGAAATTGTAGTCAAGGATTCCGGCCATCATTCCCGGCACCATTCCGCCGTTATAGTCGAGTGATTCTTTGCCAGCGATCACGAGGTCGTAGTTGCCGTCCTGGATAACTTTGGCCAATTGTTTGGCCACAAAAAATCCATCTTGCGGCTTTGCGTTCACGCGAATAGCTTCGTTTGCGCCTATGGCAAGCGCCTTTCGCAAGGTTGGTTCGGTATCCGCCAGACCAACATTCACAACCGTTACGGTCGCGCCTTGTTGCTCTTGAAACCAAATGGCGCGGGTAAGACCAAATTCGTCATTTGGGTTTATAACAAACTGAACACCAGCTGTATCAAACTCGGTATTGTCATTTGTAAAATTAATTTTGGATGTGGTATCAGGCACGTGGCTGATGCAGACCAATATTTTCATTGTGTGATTTTTTGATGTGGACAACGAAATTACTCAAAATAGTTGGAAGAAATGGTATGCGTGCATAGTTTTTATTGAAAAGATTAAAAATTTAAAAAATATTCGAAAGTCAAAGCTGAAAGCAGGAAATCGCTCCAAAAGAATACTATGAATGATAAATGGCTTCGCGCAAGGGAAGTTAATGCAAATAAATGTTACGTTAAACTCGTAAATCGGAATCACCGAAGCTTACTACCTCCAAGCCACAACGTACATACTTCCATACTTTTCGATCCCTATATTAATCGGGACAAGCATTTCGACTTTGACACTTATATTCCTTATTTTTGTCACTCAAATTTTTGAAGACTATGAGGACGATCCAATTTAGGGAAGCCGTGTGCGAGGCGATGAGCGAGGAAATGCGCCGCGACGAGACTGTATATTTGATGGGCGAGGAAGTGGCAGATTACAATGGCGCCTACAAGGCTTCAAAGGGTATGCTAGATGAATTTGGCGCAAAGCGCGTGATTGATACGCCAATTGCCGAACTTGGTTTTGCAGGGATCGCCGTAGGTTCTGCTATGAACGGTTGCCGCCCGATCGTGGAATACATGACGTTCAACTTTTCGCTCGTTGGCATCGATCAAATCATAAACAATGCTGCCAAAATGCGGCAAATGTCTGGTGGCCAGTTCAATATGCCAATGGTTTTTCGCGGGCCAACGGCTTCGGCGGGACAACTTGGCGCAACGCACTCTCAGGCTTTTGAAAACTGGTTCGCCAATACTCCAGGTTTGAAAGTGATCGTTCCTTCAACTCCTTACGATGCCAAGGGACTTTTAAAAAGCGCCATTCGCGATGACGATCCAGTAATTTTTATGGAATCGGAGCAGATGTACGGCGACAAGGGCGAAGTTCCTGAGGGCGAATACACGATTCCGATCGGGGTCGCCGACATTAAACGAGATGGCGACGATGTTACGATTGTTTCGTTCGGGAAAATCATAAAGGAAGCACTGGCGGCGGCGGAAGAACTTGCCAAGGAAGATATTTCGTGCGAGATAATCGACCTTAGAACAGTTCGACCGATGGACTACGACGCCATCATCAAATCGGTTAAAAAAACCAATCGACTTGTGGTTCTCGAAGAGGCTTGGCCTTTTGCCAGTGTGGCTTCGGAAATTACCTATATTGTTCAGGAGCGCGCTTTTGACTATCTCGATGCGCCGATCCAACGCATCACGACGGCCGATACGCCAGCGCCATATTCGCCAACGCTTTTGGCCGAATGGTTGCCAACTGCGGAAGATGTGGTGAAAGCGGTCAAAAAAGTGATATACAAGAAATAGGGATCGAATCCGATAGCTCTCGAAAAATCGTCAAAAGTTGGAAATTGTATAAATACTTTTGTGCAGAAATCCTCGTTATTGCCTACAATCAAAAAACAGTGGTGAATGAAACACCTCATCAAACCCTTCAATGAATTTTAAGTCAATTCTGTTTTTCGTGCTCATCTTATTGACCACGATTTTTTCATATTCCCAAACCAAGGTCAAAGGTATCGTCGTTGATGAACAGGGCCAACCGGTCCCGTTCGCGAACGTGGTCTTCAAAGGTTCCAACCAGGGCATCGTTACCAATGAGGACGGGCGTTTTTATTTGGAATCCAAAGAAACATACCGCACTCTCGTGGTCGCTTTTGTGGGGTTTGACACCAAGGAATTTACTTTGCCAAAAGCCGTGAACTATGATTTCAAGGCCGTTATGACCGAGGGAACAAAGCTCAAGGAAGTTGTTGTCTACAGTGGCAAGACCTCAAAAAAGGAAAACCCGGCGCTCGATATTCTACGAAAAATATGGGAACGCAAACGCAAGAACGGGCTCAATATGTTCGACCAATACCAAATGGAGAAATATGAAAAGGTCGAGTTTGATATGAACTCCATCGATTCGGCGTTCATGAAAAACCGGATTTTCAAGGGATTGGAATTTATTTTTGACCAAGTTGATACTTCCAAAGTTACAGGCAAGACATATCTTCCGATGTTCATCAACGAGTCGCTTGCAGATGTTTATGGCGACAATACTATCCCCAAAACCAAGGAAATATTAAAGGCCAATCGTAATTCCGGATTCTCGAACAACCAACAGGTTTTGGCATTCATCAAGGATCTATATTCCGATTATGATATTTATGACAATTATCTAAAGTTTTTCGACAAGAGTTTTACGAGTCCGCTTTCAAGAACGGGCATCGATGTTTACAACTATCGTTTGGTCGATACCGCTTTTATAGACAATAAATGGTGCTACAACATCGTGTTCTATCCGCGCCGAAAAAGCGAGCTGACCTTTAAGGGCGATTTCTGGGTAAACGATACCACTTTTGCCATCAAGAAGATTAATATGGGCGTGACCAAGAGCGCCAACATCAACTGGGTCAAGGACATATATATCGAACAGGAGTTTGACGTGCTCAATGATTCGGTGTTCTTGTTGACCAAAGATTATTTGATGAGCGATTTCGCGTTCAGCAAAAGGGAGAAATCCAAAGGCGTTTATGGAAAGCGGACCACGTATTTCCGAAACCACAGGTTCGACATCAAGAAGCCGGCGGCTTTCTATAATGACGAGGTCAACCAGCGCGATCTTTCCACTTATATAAAACCCGACGATTATTGGGACAAGAACCGTTTTGAAAAGCTGAGCAAGGATGAAGTTGGCGTTTACAAAATGCTCGACACGCTCAAGACGCTCAAAAAGTTCAAGCAATATTACAGCTATGTCCAAATTTTGGCCAGCGGTTATGTCGAGATCGACAGGCTCAACTTCGATTATGGGCCGATATTTTCCACCGTCGGTTTTAACGAGGTCGAGGGTTGGCGATTGAGAACCGGCGGCCGAACCTACTTTGGCCCGAACGACCTTTGGCGCATCGAAGGTTACACGGCGTACGGTTTTGACGACCACAAATTCAAATACGGACTTTCTGGGAAAGTGATGCTCGACAAGCGAAACAGGATAATTTTGAGTGGTGGAAACAGGAGAGATGTCGAACAGATTGGCGCAAGCTTGACCACAACAAATGATGTTCTTGGCCGAAGCTTTGCCTCGTCATCTGTGTTCTCAAGTGGCAGCAATGGCAAGTTGACCAATATAAACCTGACCACGCTCGATCTTGGCTTTGAGCCTGTAAAGAACCTAACGTTCAGCGCAGGTGTCAATTACAGAACCCTTGTGTCGGCATCTCCAACATTCAGTTTGGATTATTACACCGATTCGTCGCGGCTATTTACGAAAAGCGAGGTCAAGCAACTCGAATCGACATTCACCGTCGATTGGACGCCTAATCGCGAGGTTATTGGCTATGGCGTGGAACGCGGCGTGATCGACAACCCATACAGTCGCGTATTCCTGAGTTATTCCAATGGTATAAAAGGCGGTGGCAGCAGCGATTTTGACTACAAAAAGCTCCAGCTTTATTACAGCCAGCCAATTACTTGGGGGTTGGTCGGCCGCAGCTATTTGATCACCGAGGTTGGCAGGACCTTTGGCGCCGTGCCGCTGGGATTGATGAGCATCGTGCCCGGAAACCAAACGTATTTTACGATAGACAATACATTCAGCAACCTCAACTTCTACGAATTCGTGACCGACCAATACGTCACGATGCAGCTCACGCACAACTTCCAGGGCAAGATTTTCGCACGAGTTCCTTTGCTGCGAAAGCTCAACTGGCGCGAGATCGTGGGCCTCAAGGCGGTCTACGGCACGATATCGGACGAGAACCGCGCGCTAAATGCCAGCGGACTCATCTATCGCGCGCCCGAGGATGTGTACTACGAATACAGCGCAGGCATCGGCAACATCTTCAAGGTTTTCAGGCTCGACTTTTCGTGGCGCGGCAACTACCGCAACCTGCCCGACGCACCAGGCTTTGCAATCAAGGGCAGTTTTGGGTTTAGTTTTTAGTGATTTCTTGGCTCCCTTTCCATCTGAATTTCGTTCGGAAATGTGGACATAAAGCAAGTGCTTGCATCGATCAAATTAATTCTTTCTCTTGTTTATTACTTTTCTTCATTGGCAGAAGCTCGATGCTCCATTATTTTGACAATGGTAATCCCTTAATCAACTGTGGCTTTGCGCTGAAGTAAACATGGCTTTCCCTTGAGGTAAACTCGGGTGCGGTATGGGGAAGCCTTGATGGTTCTGTGGGTCGTTTTTCAACTGCGGCTTATTTAGCAGCATTGTTGATTGAGGTTTGGCGGAGTTAAGAAGGTGGCGATTTCGAAGCACTAAACTGTCTGCCACCATAAAACTTGATACAAAGCACAAAGCCTCACTTAACCGCGGAACCATCAATTTCTTGCAGGTGCTGGTAGGCGCCGTACATCTTCTAGACAAGTCTAAAGTTACCTTTAATTATTCTGTTTTGTCAAAATTTTTAAGCAATCTTCTTGTAGCCAGTGTTATCTGCTCGATGAATATTTTTGAACAAAAAAAAACCATAGAATTTATACGGTCTTTTATAAATAAGAATAAGTTTAATTAAAATGTTTCTCGACAAATGCAATAAGATTTTCATCACTCATTTTATTTGAAGTACTTTCACTGGACACGACATTTTTATATTGTGCTGTTTCAGCTAGGAATTTTATGAATTGTCCTTGTATCTGTCCAATTCCGGTAATATGAATTTCATCAACATTCGGCATGTTGCTAGTAATTTCTTTAAAGAACTTTTGAGTTAAACTGATATCGTGGTTGTTTGATGCATTTTCGTTAGAATTATTTTCAGCTCCAGCATTTTTAGCGTGTCCAATGACAATAAATTCTCCATTATCAACATCTTCTTTTCCGACTATTATCGCGTTGCGTGAATCCATCCAGACACCAAACTGCTTTTTGTTTTTTTGTGACATATTTTTGTTTTTCTTAAAGGTATGTTTTTACAGAAAAATTATCTCAACTTTTGTGCTAACATTGTGAATATTGTTAGTTTCGGAGCTTGCAGCTAACGTTTTGGGCTTGCAGAAGAAGCGGTTTTCGAAGCACTAAACTGTCTGCCACCACAAAACTTGATACGAATCACAAGCTTCATTTAACCACTGAACCGCCAATTTTTGTAGGTGCTGTTAGGCGATCGCCCATTTTTGTTTTTACGGTTAAATCGCTATTCCTTCCATTGCAGTTAATAATTTTTCTATTCTCTCCTTACAATCATTTAGAAAAATATGACTATTGATGATTTCACTTTCCCAAGTTTCAAGTGATAAGTTGGGGAAATAAGCATAAAATGGCCACCAATTACTTTCTTTGCGAGAGTGAACTCCTAATTCATTTAGATGTTCGTGAAGAGTTTTTCTATTTTCCTCTGAAATCTTATAAGTGTTAGGATTGTTACATATTCCATAATGACAACGATTTCCTTCAAAAGTAAATCCTATCCACCATTTCCCTTGCCAATTTGGGTTCGTAAAATGAAATCTCACATAAAATTCCTCACTTCTTTCATAGTGATATTCTAATCCTTTTTGCCTTGCAAACTCTTCCATTTTTGGATTAAAATGTTTTTCAATGATATGATTAAATGTTGCTGCGTAATTCTGATAAATTACTTGAGCAGCTTTTAAATTCTCAATTTTTGATAGAACTTCTGTTATTTCCTCTTTGTTTTTTGTGTCCATATCTTGATTGGTTAATTTTTTTAAATGGTTAATATATTGAATAATTGTTTCTCTTACAATTGGGAATCGAGAAGCAATTGCGACACATTTTTCAAGCCAATTTATTATATTTTCTTTGTAAGAAATTGAGAGGTAAGAAACACCTTCGCCACTTTGTTGAGATGCGTCATCTCCAAAAAGTGTCAGATAAAGTATTTGATAGCCATTATTATAAGTTCGAGCATACCTGTTATATCGTATTAATTGTTCAGGTTGGTCGTTAGCATAAATTTTGTTTTCAATAATTATCGCTTTCTTCTGATTATCTTCAAGTAAAATATCAATTCGTCCTTCTTCTGTTGAATGTTCAGTTCGAACTCGTGATTTTTCATAATTGAAAGTTTCAATCGTAAAGTATTCTCCCAATGTTTCAATAAAACATTCGAGCATTTTGGATTTTAAACCGTGTGTTCCATTCGGATTTAAAAATTCTGCGATAATTGCTGAATGTGTATTTTCATAATGATTTACGCCACACATTCGAAACATATTAAATCGTCCACCTGTTGCATCTAGTATTTCAGCGTTTTTTCTGCTGATAATTGTTACTTGATTTAATAAATTCTCTATTTTTTCCATTTACTCAATTAATGCACTTTTAAGGTTTACTGCGTTGGGTCTTTGGGTGTCGCCTAACGTTTAGTATATGAAGCGTAGCATCCCGTAGGGTGCTATGATTTTATATACAGTGTTACCAGCTTTTTATTCTTTAAATTCAATTACGTCTTGTTTCATTTCTTTCCTCCAAAAATCTACTTTGTCTTTATAGATTCTCGTTATCGGATATCCATCAATTTCCTTTTTTGATTTCCAGGTCAAATGAACAACGACAATTCGTTCGTCTTCAAGTTCCAAGACAATATCGTCATTCTTTGTTTTTCGTGCAATCAATTCAAAATTCTCATTCCGTAGCAGGTGATTGTCTGGCAATTCAAGTTTGAGTTCATTAATTAAAGTTTGAATACTCTTTTCTTCCATTTCAATTGCATCCCAATATGGTTCAAGAAATTCTAATCCGAAGATTGAATTATTTAGAGAATCTTCTAAATTTCCTTTTTCCAGCAAATCAGCTATTGATTTTTCGATACAATCTCTGGATAATTCTTTCACAAATAAGTCAGGAGGTGTTAGATAAAGTCCATTCAAATTTTCTCCGTTTTCCTCATCCAGTTTAATTGCCGACTCAAGGAATTTAAATGTCCAAACATTGATTCCATATCTTCTTCCGTCCAATGTGTTAACTCCAATATTTGCAAAATCATTTTCAATATTATCCCACGGACTTGACTCTTCAAATTCAAGCCATAATTTGAAAGGTATTTTTCCCATTTCAATTATTTTTTCATTCAATAGGCTTGATTCCATATTTAGACTTTTTGCATCCATTGGCTCTAATTGCAGGTAACAACGGAATATCCAACATGTGGATTATCCCCTTAGTATATTTTACATATTAACCACTAAACTAAGATATTTTTTTAGTATTGGCAAAATAAAACTTATTTATCTTATTCCCAAGAACTTATTTATTCAATTCATAATTCACATTTTGAAATTA
>JBBSUW010000078.1:0-14422 GCA_038234025.1 Flavobacteriales bacterium | reverse complement strand
TTTGATCTTTGATGCATCGATGGCGTAACGCAAATCGTGTCCCGGTCGGTCTTTTACGTAAGTGATCAAATTTTCGGATTCGCCTTCTTTATTACCAAGCTTGTTGTCCATAACCTTGCACAAAAGCTTTACGAGATCAATATTCTGCCATTCGTTGAATCCGCCAATATTATAGGTTTCGTGGTTTTTTCCCTCGTGAAAAACAAGGTCGATGGCGCGCGCATGATCTTCTACATAAAGCCAATCACGGGTATATTTTCCGTCGCCGTAAACGGGCAAAGGTTTTTTGTTGATGATGTTATTTATAAAAAGCGGAATCAATTTTTCTGGAAAATGATTTGGACCATAATTGTTTGAACAATTGGTCAGAACATAGGGCAAGCCGTAGGTTTCGCCATAAGCGCGGACAAAATGATCTGATGCCGCTTTTGAAGCGGAGTATGGAGAGTTTGGATCGTACGAAGTCGTTTCGGTAAAAAGTCCTATTTCGCCAAGACTTCCATAAACCTCATCGGTTGAAATATGGTAGAATCGCTTGCCCTCAAAATCATCTTTCCAGATTTTTCTCGCGGCGTTCAAAAGGTTCATCGTGCCGATCACATTTGTTCTGACAAAAGCCAACGGATCTTCGATCGAACGATCGACATGGCTTTCTGCCGCAAGATGAAGCACTGCGTCAAAGTGGTTTTTTTCAAAAAGATCGTTGATAAATTCAGCTTCTGTGATGTCGCCTTTCACGAAAGTGTAATTGGGCAAATGATCGATATCGGCAATGTTCTCAAGATTTCCCGCGTACGTGAGCGCATCGAGGTTGAAAATCTGGACATCGGGATATTTGGTGACAAAACGTCTGACAACATGCGAACCGATAAAACCTGCACCGCCAGTGATCAATATTTTTTTGAAAGTCATTTTCATATCTAAAGTTTTCCGTCAACATTGGCGAGAACGCCTTTTACATCATAGAGAATTGAGGTATGTTTGCGCAAATCATCAAAGTTAAGATCTATGAATTCACGGTGAGAAACGCCTAGGACAACAGCGTCAAATTTGCCCGAAGGCAACTTTTTCAGCGTTTCAAGTCCATATTCATGCATCACTTCTGCTGGATTTGCCCAAGGATCAAAAATCGTGAGGTTGACCTCATAATCCTTCAATGCCTTGACGACATCAACAATTTTGGTGTTTCGCACATCGGGGCAATTTTCCTTGAAGGTTATCCCCAAAAGCAATATTTCGGCGCCATTGACCTTGATGCCCTTTTTGATCATGAGCTTGATGACCTGCGAGGCAACATATTCGCCCATCGAATCGTTGAGACGCCTTCCGGCAAGGATTATTTCGGGATGATAGCCCATTTCTTGTGCTTTCTGAGCCAAATAATATGGATCGACGCCGATGCAATGTCCGCCTACAAGTCCTGGCTTGAATGGCAAAAAATTCCACTTGGTTCCGGCGGCTTTCAACACTTCGTGCGTGTCTATATCAAGCATATTGAAAATCTTGGCCAGTTCATTAACGAATGCAATGTTGATATCGCGCTGTGAATTTTCTATGACCTTTGCCGCTTCGGCAACTTTTATTGATGATGCAAGATAAGTTCCCGCGGTTATCACTGATTTGTACAAATCGTCCACTTTCTTTCCAATTTCTGGCGTTGATCCAGCCGTCACTTTGAGGATTTTTTCGACCGTATGTTCTTTGTCTCCCGGATTGATCCGTTCTGGCGAATATCCTGCAAAGAAATCGACATTGAACTTTAGCCCGCTTTCCTTTTCGAGCACAGGAACACACTCGTCCTCGGTCACGCCGGGATAAACAGTTGATTCATAGATAACGATGTCGCCTTTGGAAAGTACTTTGCCCACGGTCTGGCTTGACTTGTAAAGTGGCGTGAGATCTGGTCGATTGTTTTTGTCAACCGGCGTTGGCACGGTCACGACGTAATAATTGCAGTCCTTGATGTCATCGAGATCGGCACTGCAAAAAAGTCCGATTTCACCGGGTTTTTGCACCAGAACTTTTTTGAGAACACTATCGGAGATTTCAAGTGTGGCATCATTTCCAGCATTTAGCTCCGAGATTCGCTGAGCATTGATGTCAAAACCTACAACAGCATATTTTGTGGCGAACAATCTTGCCAATGGCAAGCCTACGTAACCCAATCCTATGATGGCGATCTTTTTATCCATTCAATTTCTTTTTAGGCGCCGATCGATTGATAGGCAAATCCTATTTTTCTCATTTTTTGGGCATCGAGAATGTTTCGACCGTCAAAGACAAATGCTGGTTTCTGCATGCTGTCGTAGATTCTTTGCCAATCATAGTTCGCGAATTCATCCCATTCGGTCAAAATTGCGACTGCGTGAGAATTTTCGCACGCAACGTATGCATTTTCAGCTGCCGATGCAAACTTACGGTTTATTTCAGGGCTGCGCGTTTGGAGATAATCAAGATCTTCAAGCATTTGGTCTTGTTTAACTTGTGGATCAAAGGCCATGATCATCGCTTGTTCGTTTATGAGTTCATTTGCAACGCATATCGCCGCTGATTCCCGCGAGTCGTTGGTGTCCTTTTTAAATGCCCATCCCAAGAAGGCGATTTTTTTGTCGGCTACCGTATTGTAAAGTGTCCGCACGATTTTTTTGGCAAAGCGTTTTTTCTGATGGTCGTTCATTACCACAACCTGTTCCCAATAATCGGCAACTTGGTTGAGCCCGAACGATTTTGCGATATAAACAAGGTTGAGAATGTCCTTTTGGAAACATGAACCGCCAAAACCTACCGATGACTTTAGGAATTTTGATCCTATTCTTGAATCCATTCCAACGGCGCGCGCCACTTCGTTTATGTCTGCGCCCGTCTTTTCGCAAAGTTCAGAGAGCGCATTGATCGACGAAACACGCTGTGCCAAAAATGCGTTGGCGCAAAGCTTTGAAAGTTCGGAAGACCAAACATTCGTGGTGAGGATTCTATCTGGCGTAACCCATTTTAAATATATTGATGACAAGGTTTCGATCGCCACCTTTCCTTGCGGAGTGCAGTCGCCGCCGATAAGAACACGATCGGGATTCAACAAATCTTTAACGGCTGTGCCTTCTGCAAGAAATTCGGGGTTGGAAAGTATCTGAAATTGAACGCCGTTTCCGGTGTGGTCAAGAATGCTTTTTATGGCTTCGGCAGTGCGAACTGGCAATGTCGATTTCTCGACAACAATTTTATCATCTTTTGCCACGCGCGCTATTTGTCTTGCGCAAAGCTCTATATATTTAAGGTCGGCGGCCATTCCCTTTCCGGTTCCGTAGGTTTTTGTGGGCGTGTTCACAGAGATGAATATAATCTGTGCCTCGTCGATCGCACGATCTACATCGGTCGAGAAGAAGAGGTTGCGACCGCGCGTTTCTGCCACGATTTCCTGAAGACCGGGTTCGTAAATCGGCAACTTTGTGATGTCCTTGTCGTTCCAGGCGGCGATTCGCGATTCGCTTAAGTCGACCACATTGACCTCAATTTCTGGACATTTTTGTGCAATGACCGCCATTGTTGGACCTCCAACATAGCCCGCGCCAATACAACAAATCTTGGTTATTTTCATTTATGGTAAACTATTGGCCACGGCCAAATTATTGATTTTTGAATTTGTTCCAATACCATTCCACAGCGGACTCAAGACCTTGCTGCATCGAGTATTGTGGTTGATAACCCAGATAGGACTTAGCCTTGTCAACGCTGGCCAATGAGTGCGGAATATCGCCGCGACGGTTTGGGCCGTGAACCACTTCAATATCTCCGATGGCCTCATCGAATTTTGAAAGCTCGATCTTGAGGGTTTCAATGAGTTGGTTTAGAGTGTTTCGCTCGCCGAACGCGGTATTGTAAACTGTGTTGAGGGCTTCGGGATTTGTTGTGAGCAGCGCCCTTTGGTTCATATGGACAACATTATCGATGTAGGTAAAATCTCGGGAAAAGTTGCCGTCGCCATTGATCACGGGACTTTCGTGATTGATGAGCTGCACAACGAATTTTGGGATCACCGCGGCATAAGCTCCATTTGGGTCCTGTTTTCTTCCAAACACATTGAAATAGCGAAGACCGATGGTCTCAAGGCCGTATGTTTTTGAAAAAATATCTGCATAAAGCTCGTTCACATATTTTGTGATGGCGTAAGGACTCAATGGTTTGCCAATAACATCCTCTACCTTCGGGAGGTGTTCCGAATCGCCATAAGTTGAAGAGCTCGCAGCGTAGACAAACCTTTTGACATTGGCATCGCGCGCGGCGACAAGCATATTGAGAAAGCCCGTAACATTTACCTCATTTGAGGTTATTGGATCATCGATAGATCTTGGTACAGAGCCCAAAGCTGCTTGGTGCAGAACGTGCGTCGCGCCGTTCACGGCAGTGTTGCAATCCTTTATGCTCCGGATATCGCCCTCGATAAGCGTGAAATTTGAATTGTCCTTAAAATCTTCAATATTGTGCCTATGGCCTGTGGAAAAATTATCGAGACACCTCACCTTTGCACCTTTCTCCAGAAAATGCTCACAGAGATTGGAACCAATGAATCCAGCGCCGCCGGTGATAAGAATGCTATGTTTCGAAAAATCGCTCATGGTCTATGATTTAGGATTTGGCTTGAAGAGCTTCCGGTAATATTTTTCAAATAAGTTCCTTGGCGGTTCTGGTTCGTGATAACCGCTGGTGTAATTTCCGTAACCGTAGCCATAACCATAGGCATAACCATAATCCGAACCATACTTTGCCTTGTTTTGATAACCGTTGAAAACAATGCTCACGTTCTTGAGCTCGCCGCGCTTGTTTCTATTGTTGAGCAAGGTCACCATTTCTTTTTTGGTGAAATTCTGGCGAATGATGTACAATGTGACATCGGCAAATTCGGCCAACTCGATCGCATCGGCAACAAGACCGACCGGCGGCGTATCAAGAATGACGTAATCGTACCGGTCTTTAATGGCCACCATAAATTCATTCATCGCTTCACCAATCAACAATTCGGAAGGATTTGGCGGAATTGGTCCAGAAAGCACAACGTCGAGAAATGGCACATGGGTCTTTTGGATAACCTCATCCAGCGTTTTCTGCCCGATCAGATAATTTACAACGCCAATATCGTTCTGGATCAAAAAGTCATCAAAGATTTTTGGCTTCCGCAAATCGAGACCTACGATCAAAGTTCGCTTTTCGCTCATCGCAAAGACCGTGGCAATATTGATGGTACAAAAAGTTTTGCCCTCGCCGCTGACCGAAGAAGTTACCATCAATGTTCTGGCGCCTTCGATATCCTGTTTTTTGTACAAAAACTGCAACGACGACCTTATCGCCCTAAAAGATTCAGATAATGCGGATTTTGGTCTTTCAAAAACCGAAAGGTTATTAACAGTGTGCTTCACTCCAAGAACGCCTATCAATGGAATTTTGGTGAGCTTGTTGATATCCTCGGTGTTGAGAATAGCATTTTCGACAAAAAATATTCCAAAAATGATGATCAACGGTATGGCGATTCCCAAGAATACCGCGATCACGTAGTTTACACTTGTGTTCGGACCGATTAGGCCATCGCCGATATCTTTAGCGGGGTCAATAAAGTGAATATCCGACAGGTTTGCCGCCTTGACGATCGTGGCCTCGCTGCGTTTCTGAAGAAAACTGTTGTAGATATTGTCGCTCAGGTCATATTTGCGTTTAATCTGTGTAAGTTCCTGCTTGTCGGCCGGAAGTTTTTTGATGTCGCCCTCAGCAGCCCTGATTTTGTTATTTATCAGCTGCAGGTCATAATCCACCGATTGACGATAGGTCGTGATGTTCTCAAGAAGGACCTTTTTTGCCGATTCCATGAGCACATCAAACTGTTGGAACATTTCTGCACTCTTCACCGAATACGCCATTTTCGATCGCTGCGATGATAATTCAACTATTCTTCCAACATTCGTGACTATATTTGGCTCCTCAATTCCCGCGACTGTTGGCGCTGGAAGCCTCGAAAAATCGTTGCTGTTGCGCAAATAGTTCTTTAGTGAATTGAGGTACGCAATTTTTCTTAGCACACCATCTTTTTGGACATCGTACTGCTGCAACTGCTGGCTGTAGTTGCCTCCGCCGAGCTCAATGTCGACCACATTGTTGTTCTGCCCAAAAGCTTTCAGTTCCTCTCCTGTTTTTTCGAGCTGGTTTTTTATGGTAAATAGGGTGCTGTCTATAAACTCGATGGTGTTGGTGGCGAATTGGTTTTTTCGGTCAAGCTCTTTTTTGATAAGCACTTTGACCGTGCCGTTGAGATAATCCACCATCCTTTTCTTGTTGGCACCTTGGAGCCCTAGAATCATAATAGATGGCGCCTTCGGGTCCAAATCCGTTGCGATGCCCTGATAATGTTGCACCGTTCCGTCAAAACTGTTGAAGCGGACGAAAAACTCCTCTCCAATGTATTTTCCGGGATGGTCGTTAAGCTCCAATTTCCATTTAAGAAACGGCAAATTGACGGACTGTCCAATTTTAAAAGTTTGCACAAACTCCTCGTTCGCGGAAACTTTCGTGCTGCCGTACGTGTCGTTTCCGTAAAACATCAGGTCGACCAAGGTCGAAGGGAAAGAAACCTTGATCTGATATTCGGTATCGTTGAGGAATTTGACAGCGATCAATTGATTGAGCACTTGACCGGCTTTCGTATCGATGGTTAACTCAAAAGGTATATCGCCGTAAACATCCTGATAATTGTACTCTCCTTTTTTTAGATAATCGATATAAAACTGGAGTCTGCTCACCACTATTTCGTTGTGCGAACGTGATCTTAGCGTCGTGCCAACAGCCGAGACCTGATCGGAAGTTCCGCCCCAATTGAACGTCAAGCTTGTATTTGCCGTAAAGAACGGGTTATTCTCCTCTTTTATGGCGATGGTGGTTGCCATCTCGTAAACTTTTTGCTTTCGAATATTGACCTGGCGGGCAATGGTAAAAGTAATTGCAAGGCTGAGCAGAAACCACTTCCAGTAGCTTCCGATTTTAATCAGAAAGCCTTTGAAATCAAAACTGTTCTGGCTTTCAAAAAATGTAAAATCCTTGGTATCGAGCATGTTTTTCTTGAGAGTGTTATCTACTGAGCAATAGAAAAGTTGTAGTTGCTAAAGACAGAATGGAGATGATTGTGCCCAGCGATTGTATTCCAGTTACCCCTGTTCCCCAAGCTTTTTGCTTTAGGGGCTTAACGTAAATATAGTCGTTCGGCTGTAAATAATAATACGGCGATCGCATCGCGTTTATGTCCGTAAGGTCAATCGAATGGATTTCAGCACCGCTTGCATACTGCCTTATGATCAAAACATTTTTTCTGTCGCCCGTTACCGTGATATCTCCCGAATTGGCGATAGCCTCCATTATGCTCACACTTTCCTTAAAAAGGACATTTGTACCTGGCGCACCGACTTCACCGTTTGTGGTATAGGTAAAGCCCGCGAGCTTTACGGTAACAAAAATGTTGGCTTCCTTCGTAAAAAAATCATCCATAAGCTTTTTATCAACGGCATCGCGGATTTCTTCTATCGTAAAGCCAAGCACATTGATTTCGCCAACCATTGGAATCCTGATGTTGCCGTGATCGTCGACGGTAAATCCAGAAAAATACAGACCGGCCTCGCTTTGGGAAGTTCCGCCGGCAATAGCGGTCGGATAGAAGTTTTTCGTTATATCGGTGTTTGGGGAATTAATCACAATGCTAAGAACATCGTGAACCTGAACGCGATAGGGTTTGGCGGCAACTTGCTGAATTGGTCCGGAACCGCTCGCATCGTCCTTATTCTGGAGATAGATCAAATCCTTGGTAGGTACGCACGAGACAAATAAAAATCCCAGGATCAGCACCATATATCTCAAACGTCCCATCTTTCCTTTTTACGAATTTTTAGCAAACAAAGATAGTTTTTCATTTACAATTACAAAAGCGCCAATTCACGCTAAGCCGATCACGGATTTCGAAGCGAATTCTCGAACGGAACGCGCTGCAGAATACTTCGACCAAGGGTAACCTCGTCGGCAAATTCAAGTTCGTCGCCCACCGAAATCCCACGTGCGATTGTTGACGTGACAACATTTACGTCCTTGAACTGTTTGTAGATGTAGAAATTTGTCGTGTCGCCCTCCATTGTAGGACTGAGCGCAAAAATCACCTCAACGATGCCGCCCGTGTGAACCTTTTCAACAAGCGTGGCGATGTTCAACTGGCTTGGGCCAACACCGTCCATCGGCGATATTTTTCCGCCCAGAACGTGATAGATTCCGCGGAATTGTCCCGTGTTCTCAATTGCCATCACATCTCGAATGTCCTCGACCACGCAGATCAACGAGCGCTCACGACGAGCATTTGCGCAAATATCACATATTGACGAATCCGATATATTATGGCAATTCTTGCAAAATTTGAGCTCGTTGCGCATTTTCAACAATGCTTGGCTCAATCCAGCAGTCTGTTCTGTTGGTTGTTTCAAAAGGTGCAGCACGAGACGTAGCGCTGTCCGTTTGCCAATGCCGGGCAATTGCGACATTTCATCGACGGCTTTTTCAAGCAATTTTGAGGAAAATTCCATTGCGGCAAAGATAATTGAAGTTGCGGTTTCGGCATAATCGCATCAATCATTCCTTTTACGATAAGTAGCCATATAGCACAATTCATAGGTTTCCAGATTATGTTTTATTTTCTATCTTCCGCAATATTTTTTGCCTTTCCGTTTTTCAAAACTTTACATAAAACTTCAATGTCGCCCACGCTCATCCTGATTCTCATCGTCGTTTATTTCAGCACCCTCATTATAATTTCCAGGATTGTTAGCAAAAAAGATTCGGGCAACGATGCGTTCTTCAAGGCCAACAAGAATTCAAAATGGTATCTCGTTGCGTTCGGGATGATCGGCACGGCGCTGTCTGGCGTCACTTTTATTTCCGTTCCCGGACAAGTGGGTTCGCCAGAAGTTCAGTTCAAATATTTTCAGTTCGTAATGGGCAACGCCATTGGTTTTATAGTGATCGCAAAAGTGCTTTTGCCTTTGTATTATCGAATGAACCTCACATCGATCTATGGTTATATCGAAAAAAGGCTGGGCAATGTATCATACAAAACAGCGGCGTCGATTTTTTTGCTGAGTCGGACCATCGGATCTGCGGTGAGACTTTATCTTGTGGTTCTCGTGCTTCAGCGGTACGTTTTTGATGCTTACGGAATTCCTTTTGCGGCAACGGTCCTGATTTCGCTTTTGCTTATTTATGCTTACACATATCGCGGCGGTCTCAAAACCATCATCATCACCGATACCTTGCAAACCTTGTTCCTCGTTTCGTCGGTGATTTTCACTATTTTCTTTGTGTGCAATAGTCTCGACTACGATTTTATTCAAGGTATCGAGGCTGTGAAAAACAGCAATTATTCAAGAATATTTTTCTATGAAGATTGGCTAAAAAGCAATTTTGTCGTGAAACAAATTCTTGGGGGATTCTTCGTAACCATTGCCATGGTTGGACTTGACCAAGATTTGATGCAGAAAAACCTGAGCTGCAAGAACATTGGCGAAGCGCAAAAAAACATGTTCACCTTCACGGGGATTTTTGTGGCCATAAACCTGCTTTTTCTTGGCGTTGGCGCGCTCCTTTATATATATGCGAACCAAAACGGCATCGACGTTCCATTGATCAATGGCAAACCAAGAACAGATTTGCTGTTTCCCGAAATCGCGTTCAATCACTTTTCGATCATTCCCGCCATCGTGTTTTTGCTCGGACTTATAGCGGCGACCTTTGCCACTACAGACTCTGCCCTCACGGCATTGACAACTTCATTCTGCGTAGACTTTTTAGGGATGGACAAATCTGAAAACCTCAATAAACCGTCGGCGGTAAAGACCCGAAATATTGTCCACATCGGTTTTTGCATGCTGATGTTTTTTGTGATAATCGTCATAAACGCTTTCAATTCCGATTCGGTGATCAGTCTTGTTTTCAAGATCGCCGCGTTCACCTACGGACCTTTGCTCGGACTTTATGCATTTGGTCTATTCGCAAAAGGCAGAAAGATTAAAGAAAGATTTGTTCCTTTCATCTGCCTTCTCGCGCCCGCCATAACTTTTGTGATCAGCATTTCTTCAAAAGAACTTTTTGGCAATTATGAATTCGCTGAAGAACTGATCATCGTCAATAGCGGACTCACGTTCTTGGGACTTTTTGCGATAAGCTACAAATCAACGGAACAGACGAAATTCTAGCGTTTCGCCATTAAACTGTAAACCGTAACTATTTCAATATTGTCCTGTCGAAAGCATCACCAAAGTACAGGCAACCTCAACTTGGATACCGTTTGCCTTCAAAAGCTGGTAGAATTCAGGGTTTTCAGTGCCCGGATTGAAGATCACGCGTTTTGGCTCAAGCCCAATGATATAATTGTAATAATCCTTTTGCCGCTGCGGGTTCAGGTACAATGTGATTGTGTCAAGCCCTGTGAAAGGCACTTGCTTTGTCTGTATTTTGACACCTGCAACGGTGTCTTCTTTTAGTCCGACAGCTACAACCGGATGACCGCTCGAAGTGAGTCGGTTCATTGCCATATTTGAATATCTCGCCGGATTGCTCGATGCGCCGAGCACCAATGTTCGCTTGGTTTTCATGCTTTTTATCATAGTTTGTGCATATTTTTTCTCCAATAAATTTAAACGCATGAAAATACGTTTCCCCATTCCGAAATTTCATAAAATGGTTATAAAAAAGTTCAATTACTGATTCTCGTTCGTGTCGATTAGTTTATTAGGACTACTTTTGCCGAAAATTTACGGCTTGGAACTTTTTATCTATCTCTTCGCGGCACTTTTTTCGGTACTCAATCCCATCGGAACACTTCCCATATATGTTGGACTCACGCAAGATGACGACAAAAAAGAGCGTTCGCGCATCTCGCTTTGGACGGCCATCAATGTTGCGATCATTCTTATCATCTCCTACTTTATCGGTCAGTATGTGCTTTCTTTCTTTGGCATCAGCATTGACGCACTTCGGATTGCAGGTGGACTTATAATCTTGAGCTCAGGTTTCAACCTTTTGAGCGGCGAGTTCAAAAAAACGCGAGGCATCAGCAAAAAAGTCGAGACCGACGTTCAGTCACGAAATGATATTGCGCTAACGCCGTTGGCAATGCCGATGCTTGCCGGGCCTGGATCGATTTCGCTGTTGATTGCATTTTATCAGGAACACCATCAATTTTCTGACATTATTGTTTCCGTTCTTGCCATTCTTTCTATTTCCTTCGTAATTTTTCTTGTGCTTCGCAGCGGTCATTATCTAGTGCGTATTCTTGGCGCTTCCGGAATTGTTGCCATTTCAAGAATCATCGGTTTTATCGTTATCGCCATTGGAATCCAATACATTGTCAGTTCGGTGGTATCAATTATCAAAACCAATATTCTGCCTTGATTTTCTTTGGAATTTTTTAATAAAAGTTCACATCATTTTGCGACGTCTGTTTTCTATCTTTAGAAAAAAAGCAGATGCGCATTCTCCTTACCGGTGCAAATGGATATGTTGGCAAACGGCTGCTGCCCGAATTGCTAACCCTTGGCCACGAAATAATCGCTTGCGTTCGCAACAAAAATCGTCTTGGTCTTGATGACGCCACCAGCGCCAAGATCGAGATTTGGGAAGTCGATTTTCTTGATCATGTCAATCTTGATGACCTTCCAAAAAACATTGACGCCGCGTATTATTTGATCCATTCCATGAGTTCCTCCACCGTGGACTTTGATAAACTGGAAGCCAAGGCCGCATTGAATTTCAACACTTACATTGATGGAATAGGCGTGAAACAAGTGATTTATCTGAGCGGAATTATCAATGATTCCCAGCTTTCAAAACACTTGCAATCGCGCAGCGATGTTGAGGACATCCTGTACAGATCTTCGGCAAAGCTCACGGTTTTGCGCGCCGGAATCATCGTCGGTTCGGGTTCTTCATCCTTTGAAATCATCCGAGATCTGTGTGAAAAATTGCCGGTAATGATCACGCCAAAGTGGGTTTTGACAAAAACGCAGCCTATCGGCATTCGCGATGTGATGCAATTTCTTATGGGCGTTCTTGGTCGTGAGGAATGTTATGACCAGTCTTTTGACATTGGCGGGCCAAATGTTATCACCTATAAGGAAATGCTTTTGCTCTACGCCAAAACGCGCGTCATCAAAATCTGGATTTGGACACTTCCGGTGATGACGCCAAAACTATCGTCTTATTGGTTGTATTTCGTGACATCGACTTCCTACAAGCTTGCCACTAATCTTGTTGATTCGATGCAGATCGAGGTCGTTGCAAAGGACAATCGATTGCAGAAAATGCTCGGCATAGAACCCATTTCCTATGTTGATTCCATAAAACTCGCTTTCCTTAAAATCGAACAAAACCTCGTGGTTTCGAGTTGGCGCGACAGTGTGTCGAGCAGTAGATTTACCTCCGATCTTTCAGGTTATATTCAGGTGCCAACATTTGGATGTCTCAAAGATTCGCAGAAAATAAAAGTTGAAGACCCAGAACGTGCGCTCAACAATATTTTTGCCATAGGCGGTTCAACAGGTTGGTATTACGGCGATTGGCTTTGGGGAATTCGCGGATTTTTTGACAAGGTCGTTGGTGGCGTCGGTCTCGATCGCGGTCGAACAAGTCCAACAACACTGCATTCAGGGGATTCTCTCGATTTTTGGCGCGTGCTTTTGGCAAGTCGAAATGAAAAAAGACTGCTGCTCTATGCCGAAATGAAACTTCCCGGCGAAGCGTGGCTCGAGTTCCGAATCGATGATGAAAATGTGCTGCACCAAATAGCGACGTTCCGCCCAAAAGGCCTTTGGGGACGATTGTATTGGTACACAATGATTCCATTTCACTACTTCATATTTGCTGGAATGCTGCGGAATATCGCTACGCGAAAACCTGTGATCTAGTCTCTTGGCAAAAAGATTTCGGCCATCATGCATCTCGCGCTTCCGCCGCCGCAAGCTTCGATCGTGTCAAGGCTTGACATCAATATCTTTGCGTGCTTTTCGAGTTTTGTGATTTGGTCGTTGGTCAAACTTTTATAAGCCGATTCGCTCATCACAAGGTATTTTTTGCCGCCGCTTCCCATAACCTGAAGCATATTTCCGGCAAAACGGTTCATTTGATCTTCAGAAATCAAGATTATCTCCTTGCCATCTTCCTTCAGGCTTGCCAAAACCATTTTGCGTTCCGCCTTGTCATCGATACAATCCGCGCAGATCACGGCAAAGGTATCGCCGAGACACATCATCACATTGGTGTGATAGATCAGTTTTCTAAGTTCTCCCACACTTTGGTACGCGCTGAAAATCACCGGCGCATAATCGAAATCCTCACAGAACTCGATCATCAATTCCTCATCGGCGCGCGGCGAAAGTGCGCAGTAAGCCTTGCCATTGGGGCGATCGAGCAACAAACTTCCAGTGCCTTCAAGATAATAACCATCCTCTTCGGCATCGGTATAATCCATTATTTCCTGAATCTTGAACCCGTGTTCCTCAAGCGTGTCCAAGATTTCCTCACGCCTTTCCAATCGACGGTTCTCGGCAAACATCGGGTACAAAGTCGCCAAGCCATTCTCATGAAATGAAACCCAATTGTTCGGAAAAATCGAATCTGGCGTGTCTGGATTTAAAGTATCATCGACCACTATAACGTTGACGCCAACGCCGCGAAGTTTCTCGACAAACGCGTCAAATTCGGCTTGAGCGTTGGCATTGACGGTTGCTGGCAAAAGCCCATCGATCACTTTTTGGTAATAATTATTGACGGCCGTTTGCTCGTTCATCCTAAAAGCGACCGGCCGAACCATCAAAATCGAATCTGTAATCTGTTTCATAAATTTTTTATTTTAGTGCAACAACCTCTATCTTTTCAACCACAAAGGTCACAAAGATTTTCATGAAGGGCAGAGCGTTTGGTTTCTTTATTTTCAAATTCAACTGTATCGCCAATTATGACGGGCCAGAATTTTTAACCACAAAGGGCACAAAGATTTTCACAAAGGGCACAGAGGTTTGGTAAGCACATAATCCAAGCATTCTTTATAGGCACTCTCTAATAACCCTGGCCCCAAAGCTTTGTGGACCTCAATCGCATTTCCGATGACAATGTTGGCAATTTCATTTTCGGCATTCTGCATAATAAATATTGAGATATTTAAAATTCGTGACCTCTTATTAATTAAGAATTCTAAAGTCTTTTCACGTCTACCTTTGTGAACTTTGTGTCTTCTTGGTTAACTTTGTGGTTAAGCTTTGCGCAGTCTTAATTTAATCCCTAACCAAAGGCAAAGTACTGCATCTCAAAAGCCCTTCCTGCTTCGCAATCTCCGAATATGGGATTTCCTCGACCGTAA
>JBBSUW010000077.1:0-14477 GCA_038234025.1 Flavobacteriales bacterium | reverse complement strand
CCAGATTACTACAAAATACTTGGCCTCACCAAGGCCGCCACAGAGGCCGAAGTCAAGAAAGCCTACCGAAAACTGGCGCGCAAGCTCCATCCAGACCTCAATCCAAATGATAAAGAAGCGGAAAAGAAATTCAAGGAAATAAACGAGGCCAACGAGGTCCTGAGCAATGCCGACAACCGCAAAAAGTATGACAAGTTCGGCAAGGAATGGAAGCACGCCGACGAATATGAGCGCGCCGGATACAACCCAAACCAGCAATCTCAACAGGGTCAACGCGGCCAAAGACAAAGTTACGGCCAAGCAGATTACGGCGATTTTGGCGACTTCTCCGATATATTTGGAGCTTTCGGTGGTGGAAGGCAAACACGATTTCGCGGTCAGGACCTCAACGCGACATTGCGGCTCTCGTTGCGAGACGTTTATACCACCGAAAAGAGAACGCTCACCATCAATGGCAGGAACATTCGCATCACTATCCCAGCTGGCGTTGAGAATGGGCAAGTGATAAAGATCAGCGGGTTCGGCACCGAGGGCGCAAACGGAGGACCAAAGGGCGACCTTTTGATTACGTTTGAAATAGAGAACGACCCCAAGTTCATTCGCGACGGCAACAATCTTATAACAATTTCAAATATAGACCTTTATACTGCAGTTCTTGGCGGTGACGCTATTGTGGAAAGCTTTGACGGAAAAGTAAAACTTAACGTGAAACCCGGAACGCAGAACGGCGAGAAAGTCAAGTTGAAGGGCAAGGGCTTTCCCGTTTATAAAAAGGATGGACAGTTCGGCGACCTGTACATAACCTACAATGTGGAAATCCCTACCGAATTGACCGACGAGCAAAAGGAACTCTTCACCAAACTCTCTAAATCGAATTAAAATGGCAACCGACAATTTTATTTTAATATCGCAATTCTGCACATTTCACCAAATAGAACATTCATTTCTAGATGAACTCCAGCGTTATGGCTTGATCGAGATCGAAACGCGCGACAACGACCGTTACCTTCATTTTGAACAGCTTTCGGCCGTGGAGAAAATGGTGAGGTTGCACTACGACCTCGAGATCAATGCTGCGGGCATTGATGCGATCACGAATCTGCTTGAACGTGTCGAGAATCTGCAGCAGGAGTTGATCGCGACCAAAAACAGGTTGCAGCAATATCATAACCGCAGGTCAGAAGAAATATCGCAGTAGAAGCTTTATTTGACGCCAGATTTCTGTTGATCAACAAAATCTTTAATCTCACCAAACCGCGGACTTCCCGAAGAAAAGTATTGCAACGCCATAGCAATGTGCGATTTATCCACGAATATTGGCTCCACGTTCGGCTGAAAAGCCTGGAGAACATTGAAAAAATTCTCGTTCGCATCCTTGATTGACTTGTAGGTTTTGGTCCCCACATACATCATGATCGGTGGCGTATTCTGATTGATGTAATATATCGGCGAAGCATCATGCCATTGTTTCGGGTCGTTGGTCCAGGTTGCCAAATAGTCCTGCGCATTTGTCGGGGGATGCTTTTGGAGATAATTCTTCATATCCAGTCCTGCGGCATCATTTAGAATAATTCCCGCAATTTCTTTTTCATCAATATTATATTTAGGGTTCATCACGGCGAGCGCCACCAAATGTCCACCGGCGGAATGACCGCTCACATAAATCTGCGAAGGATCACCACCATATTTTGAGATATTTTTCTGCGTCCAGCGCAACGCTTCGGCAACTTCCATTGTCATTTGGTCATAGTTTGCATCCGGACTTAAAGTATAATCCGGAATGACGGTTACAAAGCCCGTTTGTGCAAAATTGCGACCAAGCGCGCCATATGTTCCTTTGTTGCCGCTGTTCCAATTGCCACCGTGGACAAAAAAAATCACGGGCAGATTTTCTGTTTTTGGGCTTTTGGAAACGAATATATTGAGCTTTGGAACATCCTTTAATTTGCTGTTATCCTGAAGATAATCAATATCGGTTATTTTTTTTGTCGAACAGTTCAAGAAAAATATTGAAATAAAAAACAAAATAGGCAATCTACACATATATAATAATATAAAACGGACATTATTGATTTAAATAAATGGGAATTACAGCACCAAACACTATTAAGTAGCATTGTAAATTAATGCTAGCTGGCTAAAACTCCTTTTGAATCAAATATCTTGTCTTTGTTGCATTTAAGAACGTGGTCGCAATAAAGACAGATATTCTTGATCTCATCGTTTTTGATCGTGGCGTCTTCCTCCGAAATCCCCAACGAAAGTCCCATCTTTAGCGGTTCGCCTTCGTTCAGCATTCGGAAAACGGCGTTCGTTGAAGCACGTTGGAGCACATCGGTGACTTTTTCCTCACGCGCATCGCCCATTGGGAAATGAGTTCCGGGGCAACAAGGATTTATGCGCCACAATTGGATGCTAATTTCTTGTGGAATATCGTTATAACCACCGAGGAAATTTCGTGCGCCCGATAATATTGTACAAAAATTATGTTTGGGATCCTTGAGCCAAATATCGTGCTTCATCGCCTTTCCCCTAGCCCAGTTTCCGCCGAGCCACATGTCTTCGCTAGCGCCCCAATAACCCCAACTCAACGGATTTTCTGTAAGATAATGCTCGCCCTCGATCAGTGGGTCTTTCTCGGTACCAACAACGCCGCACGAATCAAAAAGGTCGGCAAGCTCCATCAGTCTTCCGCCCGCTTTTTTGTGATAGCGATCAATACTGGCAATATCAAATCGGGTGACGCCCTTATCGATAATGGTCTGCAATTTCTTCTTGTTCAAAAGATCTCCATTGGTCTGAAGCATTATTTGCGTTTTTCCCTGAAACCTTTCTTTTAGTTTATCAAGAATCGCATAAAGCAGTTTGATGTCTGCCAAAGGTTCGCCGCCGCTAAGTATTAAGCGGTCAACGGTGTCAGGCAAATTATCGATGATTTTCATGCAATCTTCCATGCTGATCCTTTTCCCGAAAGGGCTCGAATCGTTGTAGCAATGGTCGCAGTCGTCGTTGCAAAGCTGCGTGAAAACCCAGTAGATCGATTGGATATGGTTGAAGTTTGTGGTCAATTATTTTGTCATTTTATAAATGGTGATAAAAAAAGCGGAACTTTCGGGTGGCACAATCTCCGATGGAATATTTAATCTTCTTTCGTTGACGATTTCAATATTCCTGAATCCGGCACGTTCCGCAATTTCGATATATCTTGATTGCAATCGAATGCCGTTGATGCAGCCCGTATATTTTTTTATTGTTGCATAATTATTTTCTGGAATGCTTGTTTTTTGTGTAATGTCGGCCAAGCAAAAGATTCCATCCTTTTTTATAATTCGATAGACTTCCGCAAATGCGATATCCAAATTTGGCAACAGGCTGAAAACGCCATTGCTCGTTGCAAAATCCATTGATTCATCTTCAAATAGAAGGTTTTCGATATCGCCTTGAAGAAACTTCGCGTTTGTGATGTCATGAAGTTCCGCGATCATATTGGCGCGATCGATCAAGCTTTGGGTAATGTCGATCCCGCTGACAAGGCCCGCACGCTTTGCCATTATAAAACTATCGATTCCGGCGGCGCAACCAAGATCTGCAATATGCGAATGTTTTTTTAGATCAATATATTCAAACGGAAATCCACAGCCAAAGCCGAGATCGGATTCTTCAAGATAACCATCATACTGCGTATATTTTTCGGCAATTGGATCAAAAATAGGTTTGCAAACATATTCTTTCTGCACCTTTTCCGAAATCTTGTTTTGAGAAACTATATCCGAATATTCTTGCTGGATCTGCGACTTTAGAATCATATTAACGTTTACGAAAGTGAAATCAATTCAGTTTTAATTAAACAGGAATTCCTATTCCATAATTTTCGACAGGAACCTCAAACGTGCCCGAGACCACATCGCCGGTGAGCCAAAATATCAATTTGTCCACATAATTATCAAGGTGTGTGATCTGCTGAACGCCGTGCTCCACGATCGGGTCTAGCGTTGTCGCCATCAATGTCCCGCCATATTGGTTGGTTTCCCAGGTAATTATCTCGCCGTCTGGACGTTTTTGGATCGCGCGGGCGTGCGTAGGCATCGATGTGTACGAACCATGCGTGTGCCAGCACGATTGTCGCGGCGTGAGACCGTTGTATAATGGATGTGAAAAATCGGTCTCGCTCACCGGCGGATTGTTGGGATTTTCAACCCACCAGTAATTGTTTACCGGACGATCTTCCCATTTCGCGTCGATCCAGTCCATTGAGGTGTCGCCTTCCACAAAAACTTTTTTGCCCTTTGCCAGAAAATCATAAATCAATTCTTTGTGCTTTGCCAATTCTTTTTGGTTCGATTGAAACGGGATTATCAACGCCTCTATGTCATTTAATTCAGTTTCGGAAAGGTCATAGACATAAATCATCTTTATAATATCCCTGTATTTTGGCGCTGTCGCAAAAGTATAATGGCTCCAAACACCATTGAAAATCAGCCCTATCTTTTTCATAATCAGTTTTGTTTTTCTGCCACGACCGTATTTATTTTATTGTAAACCATTTCAACCATGTTTCTATACAATTGCGTCAATGCGTTCTCGTTCGATTTTTCTTCGGTCGGGATCGCGCCGCCATTGCCCAAAGGTCCGCTCGCCGTCATCACGATCGTGCCTTTTGTTGTAGTTTCATCTATGGCGATAATTGGTCTTTGCCACGTGTCTTCCATAACAATAATGGCGTTGGGCGATGTTTGGATGTAACCGCACGCCCACCAACCGCTGATCTTGTGGTTATAGATCAATTCATTGATGTCCACGTTTTCGAATAAGTTGTACGGATCGCTTTTTATTGAATATCTCAAATCAATGCTTTTGAGTTCGTTGTTCATAATCCATTGATTTCCCGGAATCCAATCGGTGAACCAACCATCAAAACAGAAAAGGGATTTTTCATTATTTAAAAAATCGGCAACTTTGTTCTTGATTTTTGCCATTGCAATATTATCGCTGCCGTTTGGAACGATCAACAAATCGTACGACTGAAGGTTCGGATTGAAATCTTTTGACACTTCGATAAATTCGTATTCGATTTTTTCGTTGCCAACAAAATAATTTTCAATGCCCTCGATAGCATTTGAAATAACCGCTGCCTTTATTTTGGTCATAAAAAATCTTTGTTTCAAAGTTAGTGGAATTGTTTCCAAAAATCAATTTCGTTGCGCGCGCCCGATTCCTCGTTCGAAACAAATGCCGAAACCGACTCAAATTGATGAAGATTTCCCTTAACGATCTTTGCAATATTATCGCCCATCGTGATCGCTTCCTTTATATCGTGCGTTACAAAAAGTGCCGAAAGATTCATTTTCAACGCTAATTCCTTAAAAAGAACTTGCATGGACTGACGCGTTTCGCCATCGAGCGCGCCAAAAGGTTCATCGAGCAGGAGCAGTCTCGGCTCGATAACCATAGCTCTTCCAAATGAGACCCGCTGACGCTGTCCGCCCGAAAGTTGGTGCGACATTTTCCTTGAATGTTCCTCCATTCCAAGCATTTGCAACATATTATCGACCTTGGAATTTATTATTTCCTCTGATACTTTGCGCAAGCGCAGACCAAATGCAACATTTTCAAAAACATTGAGATGTGGGAACAAAAGCGCTTCTTGATACAGATAAACAATGTTCCTATCCTGCGGTTGGAGGTCAGAAATATCGTTCCCCTCAAGGAAGATTTCCCCTGAATCCGAACGTTCAAGTCCGCCGATTATTTTCAGCAAAGTGCTTTTACCGCTACCGCTCGAACCAAGCAGACTGGTGATCTTTCCTTTGTTCAAGGTAAAGTTCACTTTTTCCAGAAGGCTCTCTTTCGCAAAGGTTTTGGTTACATTCTTTATATTGAGTATCGTTTCCATCATTCTTGGTTTTCAACAAAAAACACCATGCGTTTATTGAGATAAAGCATGATCATCGGCGGCAAAATTAACAGACAGCAAGCCAGTGCGGCATAAAATATGTTGGCTTCGTTGATGAACTTGAATACGGCGACGGTCAAGGTCCGGATTTTTCCACCGCCGATTATTTTTGTCAGACCATATTCAAACCATGAGACCAGAAATATCTGGAAAAAGCACAAGGCAATCGATTGTTTGGAAAGTGGCAAAAGTATTTTACTGAAAGTCTGGAAACGGCTTGCGCCAAGGGTTTTGCCAAGCATTTCGTACGATTGTATCTTGTGCGTCCAAAAATTCGAGAAAATTATCACGGCAAAGGGAAATGTCATAAAAAATTGCGCGATCATAACGCCAAGAATTGTAGAAGTAAGGTTGACGACCAGGAAATAATATTGAAAAACAACGCCAAGAATCACGGGCGACAATAGATAAGGAACGTAGGCCAAGAGCAGAAAAAGCGTTGAATGTTTGCTGTAAGATATAGATTTGGATATCAAGAACGCGCTGGCCGTGACCAAAACCGCCACAGAAAGCGAAATACCCAACGAGAGCAGGAACCATTGCCAAACCTGTGATTCCGCATCGGCAAAAGAGAACCAATTGTTTATGGAGATCGATTGTGGCAAAATATTTGGGAAAGCCCACCGCCGACCTAGCGAAAGCATAAGCAGGAAAGCAACAGGAACGAACACCGAAACCACGAACATTATTTGGAAAATCCTTCTCATGAATTATTGTCATGGGTGAAAAATCGCGGACTGCGCCAATATGAAATACCAAGAACGACAATGACCAAAAAGACATAAAGCACGGCCATGGCATAGCCTTGCGGAATATCATAGAGATTGTACCTTTGGATTTTATCAAGTACCGCTACCGAAACCATTTGTGGATCTTGGCGGCCGAGAAGCAACGGCAATTCGTAGTTTCCCATAACGAAGAGCACAAATAGGACGATGGAAATCGCCGCGCGATGCAGCAAGACCGGAATCGTGACCCTTGCCGCGATCTGGAGTTTTTTCGCCCCCAGTGAAGCTGCAAGTTCCGTAAGGTTCTCAAGGTTTTCTGAGCGATAGATCTGCGTGAATAGAATTAGGAAGAATGGCGATATCAGCAAGAATGCGGCTATCATTATGCCTATGCCATGGCCGTCGTTGATAAGTTGTGGAAAATCTGAAATGCCATTTTGAAGTCCGACATTAAAGAATATTCGAGATAGAAAACCAGATTGCGACAAAAGTTGATAACAATAAAAAGCCATTACCGTTGCCGGAAAGCACAATGGCAAATAAATGGCCGTGGCAAGCGGTCCGCGCTGCAATTGATGACGCCATCTGACCGCGACTACCATAGCGAACGCAACGGAAACCGTCACACTAGCAGCTCCCACATATAGACTGAAGAATATGCTTTTCCAGAAATAGCTGCCGGACAACAATGCATTCCAAGCAGTGAATGAAATTTGATCGTTAAGAAAACCAACCGCGCCGATACTGTAAAGAAATGCATACAGCACGCCGCAAAAAATCGGTAGTGAGACCAAGGAAATAAATAGTGCGCGACCTGCGATGTCCGAACGTTTCAACGTGGCTATTTAAGGATTATTTGTTTGCGAAAATCCTCCGCGAGTTTTATCATGTATTCGGGGGCAAGTTCCATGATCGCGCGTTGTTTGATGTCTTCGCGCCTCGGAGAATTTTTTCGTGTAGGAATATTGTCGAAATTTTCCACGTCCGCTTCGTTTATTTTTTTCATCGAAAGCACCGTGCCATCGCCCCAAACCTGCGGGTCCATTTTCTTGAGCTGTGCTTCCACCGAAACCATGGCATTGGCAACAACCATGGCCGCCGCCTTGTTTTGGCTGCTCTTTGGAATGCCGAGATAGTGAGAGTTCTGAATCGTGCCAAACTGCGGAACATAAGCTTTAGAGCTTTCCGGAAAAAGTCCCTCGGCTATCTTGCTGTCAACCTCGGCGTCGTTGTTGCTCATCGTGAACCAAAGTTCGCCATTGGCATAAAGCTGGTGCATTTGTGGAACGCCTTCGGGGAAAACCGCGCCCTTTCGCCACAGATAGGGTTTAAGCTGGTTGATGTATTCCCAAAGCTTGCTGCTGTATTTCTGGTATTTTGCCTCATCGAATTTTCCAGAAAGCTCATCCTTGCTCCCAGAAATATCTACCAGAAGTGCTTTCATAAAAGTAAGCCCCGTGAACTGGTTGTCGAACGTAAAAACCCCCGGATGGTTCTTTACAAAATCCAGAAGTTCGGCACGCGTTTGTGGCGGCGATTGAACCTTGGCCGAATCATAGATCAGCGCCATTTTCACATTTCCCCAAGGCAGTTCGTAACCATCGGTTTTTTGCTGAAAGTCGGATCCAATAAATGGATTGTCGAAATCGATGAACTTTGAATTTGGCACCGTCATCGCCCAAGGTCCATATAGTCCATTGATCTGCCGAAGTTGGTAGAATGTTTCGCCATTGATCCAAAGAAGATCCAGGTCGCTGTATTCTTTTCCTGCCTGAGCTTCGGTCATCAACTGCTGAACGACTGCGCTTCCCTGGCCATCGATGATCTGAATGTTGATGCCGTGTTCTTTTTTAACTTTTGGAACAATATATTCCTTCATATAACGGTTGATCTTCGCATCGCCCATCCACATCATCATCGTGATGTTTTTGCCTTTTGCATCAGTTTTGACTTGGTCCCACGAAAGCTTCGACAGATCTTTATTATTTTTCGCTTCCTCTTTCTTGCAGGCGCAAAAACTCAGAATCAACAGCAGTAGTAGGGAATATCTCATTCTATAATAAAGGTTTGCAATAGTTTGCCGTTCGCACGATTAAGAACTTTCGGGCATTTTGCATTGCTTCAAATATAAACCTTTTTGAAAATTGTGCGCACGTTCGAGTTTTTTGACATAAAGCGGTGGGAATTCGTTAAAAATAACAGAGAACACTGCTTTCCATAATGAAAATTTCTTGAAGCCCATTCGATAAAAAAAATCGACCTTTGCGACCAATAATTGCGTGAAATTCTTATTTAACGCTAAATTATCACTGCTGATGACGCTACCGCTAATCATTTCATTATGCCTTTTGGTGCTGATAGCGTACGCTTTTGACATTACCTCCAAGCACACCAAGATTCCGACGGTGATCTTTCTGCTCATCTTGGGCTGGCTGATGAAATACCTCGTCGATTTTTTCAATTTCAAGATTGTTGACCTCAACCCATTGCTTCCCATTTTTGGAACATTAGGATTGATATTGATCGTTCTTGAGGGCGGACTTGAGCTGGAGATCAACAAGGACAAAAAGCAGACAATCCAGAAATCGGCGCTCTCGGCCTTTGTGCCGCTCTTGGTGCTGTCCATGATTTTTGGCGTGCTGATAAACTACTTTACTGGTGCGGATTTTATGAAAAGCGTTGTCAACGCCATTCCTTTCTGTGTCATCAGTAGCGCTATTGCAATACCTAGCGTGCAGAACCTTGGCGCGGAAAAAAAGGAAATCGTGATCTACGAAAGCAGTCTTTCCGACATATTCGGTGTTATTCTTTTCAACTTTTTCATGGCCAATGAAATCATTGGCATCAACTCGTTTCTCCATTTTTTCATGCAATTGTTCATCATTCTTATTATTTCGTTGGTGGCGAGCATCGGTTTGGCATATTTTATCAAGAAGATAGACAACCACGTAAAGATGATCCCAATCATGGTCATGGTTTTTCTGATATATGCAATTGCAAAGGAATTCCATTTGCCGGCACTGGTCTTCATTCTTATTTTTGGGCTTTTTCTCAACAATCTGGACGAGCTCAAAAGCTTTGTTTTCATACAGAAACTGGAGCCAAAAATCCTGGATCTTGAAGTTTTCAGGTTCACCAAGCTCGTTGCCGAAGCTGCATTTTTGATCCGAACGATCTTCTTCATATTGTTTGGCTATACCATCAAGACAGAGGCGCTGCTCGACCAAGAAACATTGCCGTACGCGATCGGGATTATTATGATTGTTTTAATCATTAGGTTTGTACAGCTGAAGATTTCAAAAAATGAAGTTTATCCATTGCTATTTGTCGCACCGCGCGGACTCATCACGATCATGCTTTTCATTTCGATACCGCTTTCGCGTAAAATTTCCTTTGTGAACGAATCTTTAATGATCCAGGTCATCGTGATAAGTATATTGGTCATGATGCTCGGTCTTATATTTGCCAAAAACAAAAAACAAATTCCTCTTGGCTGAAAATTATATGGACAAAATTATAGAAATCAAAAACCTTGCAATAACTGATTACAAGGAACTTACAGAATCAATGGGCAAAGCCTATCCCAACTGGGAAGGAAGCGTGTGGCGCGAGGAAACCCTCAAAAGACTCATCCAGAAATTCCCGCAAGGGCAGTTCGTGATTTTTGCCGACGGCGTGATCGTGGGAAGCGCGTTTTCCATAATCGTGAAGTATTCCGAATATGATGATGACCATACCTATAACGAGATCGTGGACGATTTCAACTTCTCTACGCACGATCCAAAAGGTGATGTGCTCTATGGCGTGGAAGTTTTTGTACATCCTGAATATCGCGGGCTTCGTCTGGGCCGAAGGCTTTATGACGCCAGAAAAGAACTTTGCGAGAAAATAAATCTAAAAGCCATTGTATTTGGCGGACGAATTCCAAACTATCACAAGTTTTCTGCGGCGCTTTCGCCAAAAGAGTACATCCAAAAAGTGAAGATGAAGGAAATCTACGATCCTGTGCTGTCGTTCCAGTTCAGCAATGATTTCCATGTCAAGAAAGTTTTGAAGAACTATATGCCCGAAGACCTTCAGAGCGAGGAGTTTGCAACCTTGCTTCAGTGGGACAATGTTTATTATGTTGCCAAGAGCAAGATCAATGAACGGATGCGCAAGAACGTTCGCATCGGGCTGATACAATGGAAGATGCGAATATTCAATGATATTGACGAGCTTTTCCAGCAAGCCGAGCATTTTATCGATGCCATAAGCAACTACAAGGCGGACTTTGCCGTTTTCCCCGAATATTTCAATGCGCCGCTGATGCAAGAGTTCAACGAGATGAACGAGGCCGACGCAATGCGTGCAATGGCACAGTTTACCGAACGTATAAAGCAGAAGTTCAGCGAGTTCGCGATGAGCTATAATGTCAACATCATTGCCGGAAGCATGCCGTTGTACGAGGGCAACCGCCTGCGCAACGTAGGATATCTTTGCCACCGCGATGGTAAAATCGACATTTATGAAAAGATCCACATCACGCCCGACGAGACCAAATATTGGGGACTTGAAGGTGGCGATATTCTCCAAACGTATCTTACCGACGTGGGCAGGATCGGGATATTGATATGCTACGATGTTGAATTTCCAGAACTTCCTCGCTTGCTCGCTGATGAAGGCATGCAGATTTTGTTCGTGCCATATCTCACCGACACCCAGAATGCTTACATGCGCGTGAGAAGTTGCGCCGCGGCTCGAGCGATCGAGAACGAGTGCTTTGTGGCGATCACCGGAAGCGTGGGCAACTTGCCGCAAGTCGAGAACTTCGACCTTCATTATTCACAGTCAATCGTGTTCACGCCATGCGACTTTGCGTTTCCATCCAACGGAATCAAAAGCGAGGCAACGGCCAATACCGAAATGATATTGATGGCCGACGTTGACCTTAAGCTTCTTGACGAACTGCATTCTTACGGCAGCGTCAGAAACCTCAAGGACAGGCGCCATGATTTTTATACCATCAACAAACATAAATGAGAACGCGACATAAGATTTCTTGGCTTTTCGCCGCTGCGTTTTTTCTTGTTTCGCAAAATGGTTTTTCGCAGGACAAAAAAAATGATTCGATCAATAGCAAGGTGCTCGTTGACTATAACAAAACCAAGGCTATTGCCGATCAGCAGCGCAAAACGGATTCGATAGAAAAGGCGAAGCTCGAAGCGCAGATCGCCAGGCTCAAGAACACCGACAATCTTAAGAAAGCAGAGCTTCAAGAGTCGCTTCAGAAACTAGCAAGCAGGGACAGTCTTCGCCTGGCCATTAAAAGAGCACAGATAAATGCGATGCGCCTCTCTGTCAAAAGCTATCCCGTGCGCGGATTTTTTGGCGACACGCTTTTTAAAATCTATGCAAAACTTGGCAGCTTTTCGGCGCACGACCGTGCCAATGCCGTGAGCGAAAGGGTTTTGGCGCTCGGGTCGAATTTCATTTTTTCAAAAGATTCCGTAAAAATTGTTGATGCCGAAATGACCACCGATATTGTTTACGGCGACCAAACGGTGATAAGTGTTTCCGAGAACGACGCCATTTGGAACAACACTGTAAAAGATTCTCTCGCAAAAAAATACCGCGAAATCATAATCGCTTCTGTTGTCCAATACAAATCTGAAACCAGCTTGGTAACCCTTGCCAAGGAAATTGGTTTAGCGCTTCTCGTTCTTTTGATTTTAGGTTTGATAATCCACTTCACGGGCAAACTTTTCCGTTACACTGCTGCAAAAATCCGCTACCAACAGGGGAAAATGATCACCGGTTTCAAAATAAAGAACTATACATTATTTGATGCCAAAAAACAGGTGAAGGCGATCTTGACGGTAAATACGATCGTCAAATGGCTTGTGATTCTTTTGTTGATTTATATCGCCCTTCCAATACTTTTCGGGATTTTTCCGTGGACCAAGGATTTTGCAGAAACGCTTTTTGGATACATCCTGAACCCAGTCAAAAAAATGGCGAGCGGACTTTGGGCATATCTTCCAAAATTGATAACGGTCATTGTTATTGTTACGATCTTCAGATATTTCCTCAAGGCAATCAAATATTTCAAGAACGAGATCGAGAACGGAAACCTGAAACTTAGTGGTTTTTATCCAGATTGGGCAAATCCCACGTACCAAATCCTGCGCATCTTGATTTTTGCATTTATGATCGTGGTGATCTTTCCCTATCTTCCGGGCAGCGACTCCGAAATTTTCAAGGGCGTTTCGGTATTTTTGGGTTTCCTGTTCACATTTGGGTCGGCCGGGTCATTATCAAATGTTATTGCGGGATTGGTGCTTACTTATATGCGGCTTTTCAGGATTGGCGACCGCGTTAAAATTGGCGACGTAACTGGCGATGTGATCGAAAAATCCTTGCTCGTGACGCGAATCAGAACCATCAAGAATGAGATTATTTCAGTGCCAAATTCAGCCGTGATGAGCGTACACACCATAAATTACAGCAGCGAGACCTTCGATTCCGGACTGATAATGCACACAACAGTTACTATAGGCTACGACGTGCCATGGAAAAAAATGCACGAAGCACTTTTGGCCGCGGCGGACAGAACCGCACTGTTGCTCAAAACACCGGCGCCTTTTGTACTCCAGACGAGTCTTGAGGATTTTTACGTTTCCTATCAAATAAACGCTTATACCAAGGACGCAAACAAACAGGCAACGATTTACAGCGAGCTTCATTCTCACATACAGGATTGCTGCAACGAGGCGGGAATAGAGATTTTGAGTCCACATTATCGCGCGGCAAGAGATGGCAATATGTCAACAATCCCCGAAAGCTATCTTCCAAAAGATTACAAAATGCCGGCGTTCAACGTCCAGAATAGAAAAGAAAAAGAAAACCAATAAAATTACAGATGAAAGAGATTGTGCACAAAAAATTGAACGAACTGCAAGCAACCGCTATTTGCGGAAACGACATCAGTTCATCATGCTTGTACGTTTCGGCGCTAACGATAGGTTACGCCGGACAGTACGCGTGGATTTCGCTGCTCGTGGTGGCGTTCGTGCTGTTTTTGTTCCGAAAGATTTATGGTGAGGTTGTTGGCGCGCTTCCGCTGAATGGAGGAGCTTACAACGTGCTTTTGAACACTTCGACCAAAAGGATCGCTTCTGTTGCGGCAATTTTGACTGTGCTTTCATATATGGCAACCGCCGTGCTTTCCGCGACCGAAGCGATGCATTATCTCCAAACGATATTTCCCCCCCTCAATATATTGATCGCCACGGTCGCTGTGCTTTTGGCATTTACTGCACTGGCCATCATTGGTATTGGCGAATCCGCAATAGTGGCAGTCGTGATTTTCTTAGTCCATCTCGCATCATTATCATTGCTCGTTATTGCGTCGAGCTATTTCTTGTTCTCGAATGGATTTGCCACGCTCTCGCTGAACTGGGAACTTCCCATGACCGGCGATAGTTTGCTGTACACGCTTTTCCTGGGATTCTCGGCGGCAATGCTCGGAATTTCGGGATTTGAAAGCTCGGCCAACTTCGTTGAGGAACAAAAACCGGGTGTTTTCCCCAAGACGCTTCGCAATATGTGGGCTATCGTAAGCTTCTTCAATCCGTTGATAGCACTTTTGCTGATCGCCATCATTCCCATAGCGGAACTTGGAGAGCACAAAGAATCGGTCCTCGCCTATCTTGGTCACACCACTGGCGGCAGCTGGCTTTCATGGTTGATTTCAATCGACGCTGTTCTTGTGCTCTGTGGTGCGGTCCTTACCTCTTTTGTGGGCGTTTCAGGAT
>JBBSUW010000076.1:0-14779 GCA_038234025.1 Flavobacteriales bacterium | reverse complement strand
TTGTTCTCTAAAGTCAGGGGCTTTGATGATAAAATGCTGATCATGGAAGATTACGATTTTTTGCAAAAGCTTTTTGACAATGGAAACTTTAAGCTTGTTCCAAAAACCACATTGGTTTCGGCCCGAAAATATGCGCACAATTCGTACATAACGGTTCAAAAAGCAAATTTCACGGTCGTGAAAATGTACAAGAACGGCGCTTCGCAAAATGAAATGGTAGATACATATAGGCAAATGCTAAACTACAGGAAAAATGCATTTTAAGGATAAAGTGGTTTGGATAACCGGCGCTTCGTCTGGCATTGGCAAAGAACTCGCGTTGCAGTTGGCAAAAAAGGACGCGGTTTTAATCCTTACGGCCCGAGATTCTGCGTCGTTGAATTTGGTGAAAAAAGAAGTGAGCTCAATTTCAGGTAAAGTTTGTCATGTTGTCCCGTTCGATTTACTGGACAATCAGAATTTGGGCAGGTTGGTAACTGAAGCTTTCACCTGTGAAGGAAAAATCGATTGCGCGATCATGAATGCCGGCGTCAGCCAGCGATCGATCGTTGAAGAAACGGAGCTAGAAGTTTACCGCCATTTGATGGAAATAAATTACTTTGCACCGGTAACAATAATCAAGGAACTTTTGCCAATTTTCGACAAACAAAAAATCGGGAACATCACGGTAATTTCAAGTGTTGCAGGTCTTTTTGGATTTCCGTTGCGATCCGGATATTCGGCAGCAAAGCACGCGATCACAGGTTTTATCGAGACCATGCAATGTGAGCTGTACAAATCCACGACCAAGATTACCGCCATTTATCCGGGCAGAATTGATACCGAAATTTCCAAAAATGCGCTTGATGGAAATGGCAACAGGCTTGGTCTGCCAGATCAGAACAATACTCTTGGAATGAGCGTATCTGAATGTGTCGCGAGAATTATTCGCGCCATTGAGAAAGAAAAGAAAACAATTATAATCGCTAAATCAGAATTTTTTTTATACAAAATCTGGTGGTATTGGCGTTCGCTTTTTTATAAAATTGCGTACACCAAAGGAATGAAACATCAATAAAATGGAGCATGATTTTATTTCGGGAATCCAGCAGATAGGCATCGGTGTCAAAAACACCACCGATGCGGCACAGCGGTACAAAAATGGTTTTGGAATGACGACATTGGTTTTTGACGACACCGCTCCGGCGAAATTGATGACAAAATTTACCGGCGGAAATGTTCACCAACGCCACGCGCTATTGACAATGAACATGAAAGGTGGAGGCGGTTTTGAGCTTTGGCAATTTCTTGATGTCGAACCAACAGAAAACCTGAATGTTAGATATGGTGACCTTGGAATATTTGCCGCCATAATCAAAACATCTGATTTAATTGCTTCGCACAAAAAATTTTCGATTATGAATGGTTTTAGTGCAAAGCCAATTATTAACATCGACAACGAAAGTTCTTTTTACACCAAGGATGTTTTTGGAAACAATTTTAAAATTGTTCTAAGCGATGCGTTTTTTCAGAAGATGGATTCAGATATTGGTGGTGTTCTGGGAGCGGTGATCGGTGTCAGCAATATGGATAAATCAATTTTATTCTACAAAAAATTACTCGGCACTGTAAATATTGTTCGTGACAGCGCGAATGAAAATTTTCGAACTGTCGTCATCTACAAAAGAGCTACAAATGTGGGTGCTTTCAGCAAATTGCTGGGCGATATTAAAATAGAACTTGTTCAGGATTTAAAAAATAAACGACAGCATATTTACCGCGACAGGTTTTGGGGCGATTGCGGCTTTATCCATCTTTGCTTTGATGTTACCGGAATGGATAGATTGAAAAGGATGATGGAGAATGATGGCCATCTGTTTGCCGTTGACAGCTCTGAATCGTTTGAGATGAACAAGGCATCGGGACGCTTTTGTTATGTTGAAGATCCCGACGGAACACTGATCGAGCTTGTCGAGACGCATCGTGTTCCTATCATAAAAAATCTGGGGCTGTTTCTAGATCTTCAAAAGAGAAAGATCAAAGAACCATTGCCCGATTGGATGATTAAATTAATGTCGTTGAGCAAGGTTCCCTGAAAAAATGACCGTTGCAAATTCCTTCGCGCTCCACGCTGTAAACGGCAAAGAAATAAATATTGAAAATCCCCACCAAAACCCGAATGCTAATCCGATTATAGCGCTGATAATTAGTACCATAAACGGATATATGAACATTAAAAGCGCAAAAAGCACACTGTCGTAAAAAACCGTATCTTTCGTTAGCTTTTTTACATATGTTTTGATCAGAAAAAACAACCAATATTGCGAGATAAAACCAAGTGCGGCAAACGGAAAAAACAATATTGATTTTGCTGTTTTTGCACTATGATTGAATGCTGTAATCGGGTTTCTGATTATCATATTTTTCTTTATTTCAAAATAAAGTTTTTTATTGAAATCGGACTGGTAATGAAACGTGGCCTCCCGCGGGCTTCCAGGATTATAGCCTTTGTCGAAATTTAATTCGACATTTCTCGGTAAATTTGTGAAACAATTATAAATCAATGCAATAGGTACTATTGTGAGTTTTTCGTTCCCCTGTTCCATCGACATTTCAGCCAGTCTTGCCGCGCCTTTTTTGAACGGTCTCAAGGTCCATTCGTGAACACAATTTCCTTCGGGGAAAATAAGTATTTTATAGCCACGATTCAAAAGCCGAGAGCAGATTTCGAAAGTATCTCGATTGAGTCCAAGATTTTCCCTTCCCTCACTAATTCTGTAAATTGGAATCAAGTGCAATTTTCTTAAAAACCTTGCCACAGCCTTGTTTTTGAATGCATCGCCACGCGCCAGAAAGTATATTGGTTTCGGATAAAAAACCGCGATTAATATGGCATCAAAAAATGAATTGGGATGGTTGGAAGCCAGAATTTCGGGTTGCCCAAAATCTGTTTTATTGCCGAAGTCAATATTTATTCGACCGCAGTAAAAATACATCGCGACGCGCGCCCAGATCTTGAAAAAACCGTACAAGATTATTTGAAATTATTTAAGTCCATCGTCCAGTCATAATCATTATACTCAACTTCTGGATCAATGCCTTTGTCAATTATACCTAGTTCCTTAATAATATCTAGTGTTCCGCATTTTCCGCCAAAATCGCCTCGGAACCAACTCATAAAAGCGGGAACAAGCACTGTGTTTTTCGAGGAGTCATATTTCACCTCTTTTTTGAGATAATATTCCTTTGCCTCAGTGAGTTGATCTTCTATGGTGCTGTGCTTGTAAAGTCGCACTGGCGGGCAGCTTTTTGCACCACAATTGAGCGCAAAGTGGACCCGATAATCTTTCTTCTTTACGCGAAGATTGCGTTCAAAACTTCCGGGGAACGGATTTATTATAAGTCCAAGACCAAATTTTAAACTTGATTTTCTTAAAAAACCATTTTCAATATTATCCGGACTTACTTTGTGTCCAGCTATCACGAATTGCTCGTCCTTGAAAAACTTGTTCCTGTCTTCATACTGTATTGGATTCTTCTTGAGCGCCGTTATGACATAACCATTGTACATATTGATAAAGAATGTTTTCTTCAAATCGTCTGTTTTTAACTGCGCCATCAAATCTTCTTCTTTTGCATTGGCAACTTCAGCGATATGCTCAGAACCCGAACTCCCGTTTGTGACAGCTTGTATAAAATCTTCCGAAATCTTAACGTAGTCTTTGGACTGCGCAATTGCCGAGTTTAGCATAAATAAACCTAATATTGCAATAAATGTTTTCATGGAAAATGTTTTGGTAAAAATATTTTAATATATACGAGAAACCTTAAACTCGGTTTTAATTTATGAATTATTTAGAAAAAATAGCTTCCGCATCTGAGTTCTTGAAACTTAAAATCACTGAAAAGCCAGCTGTAGGTGTTGTATTGGGAACAGGTTTGGGCAAGTTAATCGATTATATCGAAAATCCAATCACGATTGAATATACCGATATTCCACATTTTGTCGAATCAACTGTCGAATTTCACAAGGGAAAACTTGTATTCGGCAAAATCTCCGGCAAGAACGTTGTCGCTATGCAGGGCAGATTTCATCTATATGAAGGTTATTCGTTCGAGCAGATTACTTTTCCAATACGGGTTCTAAAAAAATTGGGGATCCAGAAGCTGCTTTTGAGCAACGCGGCTGGCGGAATTAATCTAGACTTTAAAAAGGGCGATCTTGTGCTCATCAACGACCATATAAACCTTCAGGGCGGAAGCCCGCTCGCGGGCTTCAACAGTTTTGATTATGGCGGAATCTTTCCCGATATGAGCGCTCCCTACAATGTTGAAATCAGTGAAATCTTGAAAAATGCCGCCGCCAGGTTTGATACCAGAATCGGGTCAGGAGTTTATGCATCTGTGATTGGTCCACAACTTGAAACCCGGGCAGAATACAGGTTCTTGAAAATCATTGGGGCAGATTTGGTCGGAATGAGCACAACGCCAGAAGTGATTGTTGCGAACCAAATGCACTTGCCGTGCGCCGCGATAAGTGTGGTCACGGACGAATGTGACCCTGAGAATCTCAAGCCTGTATATGTGCCCGAAATTATAGCTGTCGCAAATGCAGCCGATGAAAAATTGAGCAAAATCTTTGCCGAAGCAATTGCGAATCTTTAGGCAATCTCACCACGATGAGGTCGCAACGCATCTCGCACCCCGATCAATTTTGTTCTCGGAACAATCATGGATGCGGTCGAGTGCAACTCGTTGATTTCATCGGTCTCAACCTTGGTTGCGTCCAACTTATTCTCCAAAGCATAAGTTTTCAAATGCTTGGCGTGATGGATTGACGTAAGTGCAGCGTCGCTTCCGCGAAAATCCCAGATCAGTTTAATCAACTCTTCCATTTGGCAAATTTACGTTATCGCAATTGTTTATTTTTGCAAAAAAAAATGCCGAAGCAATTGTCGTTTCAAGTTTCCCCCGAAATTGCCGCGAACGCAGTGGAACTTCAGCGTGCAATCGCATCCAAATTGGGTCTTTCTTCTGAAGAAATAAAGCATTTTGAGGTTCTAAAAAAATCAATTGATGCGCGGCAGCGTTCTGTAAAATTAAATATCAGGGCCGAAGTCTATTTTTTGGATGACGAAATCTTTATCGAAAAAATTGATCTACCCGAATATAAAAATGTTTCAACCGCGCAGCATATTTTAATTATTGGCGCTGGACCTGCTGGACTTTTTGCAGCACTGAAACTTATTGAAATCGGGCTTAAACCAATCATTCTCGAACGAGGGAAAGACGTAAAAAGCCGACGTCGCGATCTTAAGGCAATCAACCGAGACCATATTGTTGACGAAGATTCCAATTATTGCTTTGGCGAAGGTGGCGCGGGAACGTATTCTGACGGAAAACTGTACACACGTTCCAAAAAACGCGGCGATGTTGACCGTATTCTGAAACTGCTCGTTGCTTTTGGTGCTACGCCCGAAATTCTCGTCGATGCTCATCCGCACATCGGGACAAATAAATTGCCCAAGATAATCGAGGACATTCGCGATAAAATCATTGAATGTGGCGGCGAGGTTCATTTTGATAAACGTGTAATCGAATTTCTGATTTTGAACAATCAAATTACGGGCGCAAAAACCTTGGACGGAACTTTTTATGAATCAAAAAAGATTATTCTCGCCACAGGTCATTCCGCTCGCGATATTTATGAACTATTGGACAGGCAAAAAATATTCATGGAAGCCAAGCCTTTCGCGATCGGCGTTCGGGCGGAACATCCGCAAGCGCTGATCGACAAGATCCAGTACAAGTGCGAAAGTCGTGGTGAGTTTCTTCCGCCTTCGCCATATTCGATCGTAAAACAGGTAAATGGGCGTGGGATTTATTCCTTTTGTATGTGTCCCGGCGGTGTTATCGCACCTTGTGCCACAAGTCTGGGAGAGGTTGTAACCAATGGCTGGTCTCCTTCCAAAAGAGATCAACCGACAGCAAATTCGGGAATCGTAGTTGAATTGAAACTCTCAGATTTCAGTGCTTACGCAAAATATGGTGCGCTTGCCGGCATGCATTTCCAAAAGGAAACAGAACAAAAATCGTGGCAGCTTGCTGGAAGAACCCAAAAAGTGCCCGCTCAAAAAATGGTTGATTTTGTAAATAAAAAAATATCGGGTGAAATTCCCAAAACGTCATATGTTCCCGGAACGGAATCTGTCGCGCTCGATTTGGTTTTCCCAGAATTCATAACAAATATTTTACGACAGGGTTTTACGGAATTTGGAAAAATAATGCCGGGCTATTTTACAAACGAAGCAATTCTGCACGCGCCCGAGTCCCGGACTTCCTCTCCAGTGCGGATTCCGCGCGATGCCATTACATTGGAACACCTTCAGATCAAAGGACTTTATCCTTGCGGAGAAGGCGCAGGCCATGCTGGAGGAATTGTTTCGGCCGCAATCGATGGGGAGAATTGTGCCGTTCAAATTGGTATTTCATTAGCAAAAAAATAATTTTATATTCCACGTTATATATTAATATCTATATTATTTATTTCCTGTATTAAAATTTAACCATCCGAAATCGATATTTTCGACACCTGATTATCTGCCCGTAAACTTCCATCACATATTCTTTTAAATACTAATAAAAATTTTCTCCCGTGCACTGCAAGAATAAAAAAGCTGGGCATCCTTCAACGAAAAATGCCCAGCCAACCTAACCAATCAACAAAACAAATCAGTCAATATATTTTGTGAAATTGTTCACGATAACTTTTGCTTTTAAAAGGTGCATAAGATTGTAAAGACCAAAAAACGTGCGGTTTATATATATAAAATGCTTTGATCCACGGTTGCCGTTCATCTTGCGCAACTGCGGATCCTTGGTAAGTTCTTCGCCCATTGTAGCTATCTTCCCAAAAAAATCTTGGTTTGCAAAATCGAAGTTTTCCTCCTGGAAAGGTGCCGTGAAGATTGCGAGCAAATCATGGAACAATTTCGAAAAATAGATGACTTCTGAGGGAGAATCGTCCTTTCGCAGAATTTCCAATTGATATAATTTTTCTTCAAATAGCTTTGCATCATTGAAATAAATGGGATCGACGAGCTGAAAGTACGGAACGTAAAAGTCATCGGGAACTTCTTTGATGCATCCAAAATCAATAGGCATAAGCTGGCCATCGTCGCTGATGAGGAAATTTCCCGGATGCGGATCTGCGTTGACCCTTCTCAAATGATGCATTTGGAACATATAAAAATCCCACAGCGCTTGGCCAAGTTTGTTGTTAAGATTTTGGTCAGTTTTGCGTTTTGCAAATTCCGAAAGATGAACGCCGCCCATCCAGTCCATCGTGAGGATTTTCTCGGATGACAATGATCTGTAATATTCAGGGAATTTTAGATTTGGAATTCTACTGCAAACCGCTGCCATTTCTTGGCTTCGCAAAAGCTCCAGCTTATAATCTGTTTCTTCAATCAGCTTGTTTTCGACCTCAATAAAATATTTCTCGGAATCCTTGCCCTTGAGATTGAACATTCTTGTCGCAACAGGCTTCACGATTGCAAGATCTGACGAAATGCTCTCGGCAACGCCCGGATATTGTATTTTTACAGCCAGTTTTTTTCCGTCCTTGGTTGCTTTGTGAACTTGCCCAATGCTTGCCGCGTTCACGGCCCGATCGGTGAACGTGTCGAAAAGTTCTTCGGGCGTTTTGCCAAGATATTTCTTGAAAGTCTTTCTAACGAGTGGTGCCGAAAGCGGCGGAACGGAAAACTGTGACAATGAAAATTTTTCGACGTACGCTTGTGGCATGATGCTTTTGTCCATACTCAACATTTGCGCAACTTTTAGCGCGCTGCCTTTCAAATTTTTAAGGCCATCGTATATATCTTCGGCATTGTTCTCATTGAGCTTTGTCCTGTCCAACGACGAATCGAGAAATCTTTCGCCATAATAAGAAATATAGTTTCCGCCAATCTTGATTCCCGTTTTGACCAACTGCGCCGCGCGCTCTATTTTTCCCGTGGGAATTTTGTCCAATGTTTTCATTGCTTACGCGGTTTTTCTTTCTTTCCAAAGAAATTTTCCAAGGTCGAAAAGTTTTTCCAACGGCGCTGAATCAAATAGCGTGTCTGCTGTATTGACGCTTTTTTCGATCATGATGTCAGTTTTTTCAAATGATGGTGAAGTGTCATCAATCCAGAATTTAAGGATGAAAAGGAATTGTATCCAGACGCTTTCGCCAAATGCGCTACCACCAATTTTGGATGCTTTTTGCATCTTGCTGAGCAAGTCAGGCTTCAGGTTATGAATAGCATGGTCCTTGAATCTTTCGCGAAGCCTTGTAAGGTCTTGCGTGTTTTTAATTCCTCTGCCATTGTCTTTTAACGAATAATAAATATATGTGCGGTTAAGCGTGAATATTTCAAAAAGCGTGAAATAAAGTGTAAGCAATTTATCCTTCCGAGAGTAGGCAAAATATTCTGGCTCTTTCGCAATGGTCAACAGCGCATTGTCAAAAAACTTAACCCATATTTCCATCCTAATTGCTTTGAATGAACTGTAGAATGAGTAAAAGTCGGGTTCAGCAATATTGTGTTCTTGGCAAAATTGGAACACGTTGCCCGGAATTTTATTGTTTGCCAGAACATATTGCATATAGTGGTCTATAATATAATCTTCATCCAAAACAAATTGCTCCGCTGCTTTTTTCTTGGCTGCCATAATGGTTTATGTTTAATTGTAAAGGTATTGCCGATGATCAAAAACATTTTGTAAACATTAGTTAAACAATCGCCAATTGTTTTTTTGGAAAAAAAAAAAGACCGCAAAATGCAGTCTTTTAAAAATATTTAAATAATACTTAATTTCCTTCTTTCTCAGCGTCCTGAATCATCTTTTGGTTTGCGGTAATCGCGAATTCAACCCGTCGATTTTCGCTGCGTCCTTTGTCGGTATCGTTTGAAGATATCGGATCGGCAATTCCCATACCAGTGGTTTGAAACCTGCTTGCCGAAAGACCTTTCGATATTAAATAATCCTTGACCGATCCCGCGCGTTCTCCTGACAATGTCAAATTGTAATCGGCTGGGCCAGTACTGTCCGTGTAACCATAGATTATAATGTCCGTGTCTGGATATTGCTTGAAAACACCGACCAGCTTATCTAGATTTGCCTGAGCTGTTGGCGTCAGTGATGATTTGTTTGTATTGAACCTCACTGCATTTTCTTTCAACGTCAACTTTATTCCTTCACCAACGCGTTCAACTTCCGCGCCAGGAACTGCTTCGTCTATTTCTCTCGCTTGCTTGTCCATTTTGTTTCCGATAACGCCACCGGTAACGCCACCGACAACGCCGCCAAGAACAGCACCAAGCGCACCGTTGCCACCTTTACCTACATTGTTTCCAAGAATCCCACCAATTACCGCACCGCCAACGGTTCCGATTGCGGCACCACGCTGCGTTTTATTGGAGTTTTTGACGGCGTCACATGAACTTAGTATAGTTCCGGCGCAGAATATTGTTGCTATCGCAATTATTGATATGCGTTTCATAATTATTGTTTTAAGGGTTGGTGAATTAATATTTTGTAAAAGTGTAAACCACATCTGTGGGAGTGCTTCCAACATTAATGTGATCTACTAGCTCAAATGAATTTTCTGACTGGTTTCTGACATCCAGAATATATCCTTCCCGAGCTTTCTTGGCTTTAACGCCGGCATTGAGGATTTTCATCACGAAACGGTTGTTGTCATTGATGTACCAAGTTATAGGCGACTCCATAGACGGACAATCGGGAGCTGTAATACTCATTGTTCCTTTATTGTTGTTTGAAACAAATGACCAGGTACTTCCATAAAAACATTTTGAATCTGCAATATCGAAAGAGTTTACCTTGATATATTCACTTCCGGGATATGAAACATTTGTGATGGTCCAATTGCCCTTGAGCGCGATTTCTGAACTCCTGTTTTTCTTCGTGTTGGCAATGGGTTGAGTACTTTTGCACGATACGGCAAAAAATACAACTGCCAAAATCAATATGGCTTTTTTCATGTTTGTCTGGTTTTGAAATTTTATGTTCCAAAGGTAGGTTTTGTTAAATATGGGGTTGTTACATAATTATTCAGTATTATCTTAAAATTAACAATCGGTCAATTTGTCAGAAGCATTGTTTTGGTACTTGTTTTGACAATAACGAGCGGTATAAATCTCCTTAATAAACAAATATATTATATGACTACAGGTAAAATAAATGTGTCCGTCGAGAACATTTTTCCGCTCATCAAAAAATTCCTTTACAGCGATCACGAGATTTTTCTTCGCGAGCTCATTTCAAACGCGACCGATGCAACGCTCAAGCTAAAACACCTTACCAGTATTGGCGAGACAAAAGTTGAATACGGCAATCCGGTTATTGAGGTCAAGATTGATAAGGAAGGAAAAAAACTCCATATCATCGATCAGGGAATAGGCATGACTTCAGAAGAAGTTGAGAAATACATCAACCAAGTTGCTTTTTCGGGCGCGGAGGAATTTCTGGACAAGTACAAAGATTCAGCAAAGGATTCTGGAATCATCGGCCACTTTGGTCTTGGATTCTATTCCGCATTTATGGTTGCCGAGAAAGTTGAAATCATCACAAAATCGTACAAGGACGAACCAGCGGCGCATTGGACATGCGACGGCAGCCCAGAATTCACCTTGGAACCATCGGACAAGACAGAGCGCGGATCAGAAGTAATTCTTCACATCGCAGAAGATTCGCTTGAGTTTTTGGAAGAATCCAAAATTTCGCAACTCCTTAACAAGTACAACAAGTTCATGCCGATTCCGATCAAATTCGGAACAAAAAAAGAAAAGAAAGCTTTTGGCATTGGCGAAGAAGAATCACTTGAAGATAACGAGGTTGATAATATCATAAACAATCCCGAACCGGCGTGGACCAAGCAGCCCACGGATCTATCCGACGATGATTACAAAAATTTCTACCGCGAACTTTATCCAATGCAGTTCGAGGAGCCGTTGTTCAATATCCATTTGAACGTAGATTATCCTTTCAACCTTACTGGAATTCTCTATTTCCCAAAAATGACCCAGGATCTTCAGATTCAAAAGGACAAAATCCAGCTTTATCAGAACCAGGTATATGTTACCGACAATGTTGAGGGCATCGTTCCCGAATTCTTGACAATGCTGAAGGGCGTCATCGATTCGCCCGATATTCCGCTAAATGTTTCAAGATCATATCTTCAGGCCGACGGGAATGTCAAGAAAATCGCCAACTACATTACGCGAAAAGTTGCCGACAAGCTCAAAACACTTTTCACGGAGAACCGAGAGGATTTCGAGAAAAAATGGAACGACATCAAGATTGTTCTGGAATATGGAATGCTCTCCGAACCAAAATTCTTCGACAAAGCAGGTTCGTTCTTCCTTTACCCAACAATTGATGGAGAATTTTTCACCATTGACGAGCTGAAAGAGAAAACCGCGGAAATCCAGACCGATAAGGACGGAAAACTCGTGCAGCTTTACGCTTCCAACAAAGATGCGCAGCACAGTTACATCGAAGCGGCCCAGGCCAAAGGCTACAAAGTCTTGCTGCTCGATTCGCCAATCGTTTCGCACCTTGTCCAAAAACTCGAGAGCGAGAACGAAAACCTGACTTTCACACGCGTTGACAGCGACAACGTCGACCGATTGATAAAGAAAGAGGACACCGCCATCTCCAAGCTTTCCGACGATCAAAAAGAAAAGTTGAAGACCGAGATCGAGACCGTTGTTCCAAAACAAAACTATAGTGTCCAGCTCGAGGCAATGGACAGCAATGCATCGCCGTTCATGATCACACAGCCCGAGTTCATGCGCCGAATGAAGGAAATGAGCCAAAGCGGCGGCGGCGGAATGTTCGGGATGGGAAACATGCCCGAAATGTACAATCTCGTGGTCAACACCAACTCCGAACTTGCAAACTCAATATTGGCCACCGAAGATTCAACTGTTCGCGAAGGCCTTATAAACCAAGCGCTAGATCTTGCCAAACTTTCGCAAAATCTTCTCAAGGGCGAAGCATTGACATCTTTCATCAAACGAAGTTTTGAGCTCATCAAATAGATCTTTCACTGAACATAAAAAAAAACCTCGCCAATTCAGCGGGGTTTTTTGTGCGTAATATTTTGCAGCGCCGTCGGGTGTTTCGTTTTCAGAAATCCATATTCCCGCTTTCCATTTCAATCTGCCTTAGCTGGCGCACGGCAGGATTTCCATTTCAATCGGGGCTAAAAACCAACCATTCAAATTTCCAGAAAAATCCCCATTGATAAGTATTTTTAGATAGGGGTCTATGAATTATGTTTGAGGAATCAACAAGATCATTTTATTATGGAAACTCAAAATTGAGATGCTACGATTGCACGGTACGGCAAATGATGGAAGCCGGCGCATCTGGTTACGTCATGAAAAATTCTCCGCTCACAAGACTTTTGGCAGGTGTTCGTGCCGTCGCCGTGGGCGGAACATTTTTTGATACTGAAATAGTACTAAAGGATGAAACCAATCACGCCTCTTTTCTGAGCCCGCGCGAAAAACAGATTCTAGAATACGTTGGACATGGAAAGACCTCGCAGGAAATTGCCGACACGCTCTTCATCTGCAAAAGCACTGTTGATAGGAACCGCAAAAACATCTTGAAAAAGCTCAATGCCCACGGCAAGAACGATCTTGTTCGGTTTGCGATCGAGAGGAAGTACGACTTTGACTTATAAGGTCAAAAAATCCAAGTCAGAATGGAGCTTATCGTTTGGTTTTGCAATCTGAAAACTAAATTCCGTAACATCATGGTCGCTCATTTTAATATTTTTACGTAAATCAACTCAATATGAAAACCTTGCTCAATATCGCGCTCTGTTCTTTCGCGTATATCGGATTCGCACAAGTTAATCCCGCGCGTCAAGATCCTGTACAGAATGTTCCGTCGCAACCAGTTCCCAACACCACGATACAATCAACAATAATCGAAAACCGAACGCTTCCCGCCTCAAATGTAGAAGCGGTAAAAGCGCAAAGCAACAGCGAATTCCAAGCTGAATTGAACGCAAAGCGGAAATCGCAGACGCAGCTGCAAACCAAAGTTCAAGGCAACGGGATTTCACCAAACCTTACCGACACTATCAAGAACCCAAAAATGCTGCGCGACGAGCGCATCCAAAAGCCAGTAACCGAATAAAGGTTATCAAGCTATCGGAAAGTATAACTTTATTATAGTGCCTTTGTCTAGTTCGGACGACGCTTTTACAAAGCCATTGTGCTTAAGCATTATTTTTTTTACTTGTGTAAGCCCCAGGCCGCTTCCGCGAAATTTGTCCTTTGCATGCAATCTAAAGAACGGTACAAATATCTTATCGCTGTTCGCGTTGTTGAAGCCCATACCATTATCTGAAAATGTTAAACGAATGTACTTTTGATTTTCATTGCCAAAATTTTCAACTATATCATCCGTGCTCGGATAATCGGCGCGAATGTGGATTATTGGGGATTTGTTTGGCGTAGAAAACTTGATACTGTTGTCCATTAGATGCTCGAACAGTTCTTGAACCATATTTTGGTTGCCCACAATCTGTGGAAGCTCTTCGGTCTCAACTTTAGCATCTGACTCCTGTAACTTTTCCCCAATGTTTTTCATTGCCTTTTTTAATGCGATGTTGAGGTCGAATTTTTTGGGGCTGTCATTGTTGATGCTTACTTGTGTGTAGCTTAGAAGGTCGTCGGTCAGCTGGTACATACTGTCCACCGAAATCAAGATTCGCTCGAGATAGTGTTGCGATTCGCTCTCGAGGTTGTGCTGCTCGAGCAAAAGCTTGCCATAAATCTTCATTTTGCGCAGCGGCTCCTGGACATCGTGCTTGGCTGCATCTCCAAAAATCCGAAGTTCGTCATTGGTTGCCTCAAGTTCCCTGTTTTTTTCGGTGAGGCCATAATTTATTTTCCTAAGTTCAGTAAGATCTTCAATAACCAAGAGTATCAGCTCATTGGTACGGGAATCTTTGATTTTTCTGATATTGAATGAAAGAACTCGACGTGCAGAACCCTTAAAATTGGTTTCGACCTCAAGGTTTTCGTGCAAGGCGCCGTCACTATTTATTTTGCCCAACGCTTCGGCCAGCTCGGGAATCTGCCATTGCCCATCTGCCAAATCATATAGATATTGCCCTTCTATTTGGTCACCACTTGTTTTGAAACTCTTATAAAATGCCGCGTTCACGCTTTTGATACGTAGCGTTGGTTCAAGAACAATTATTGGTTCTCTTACGGTCGCCAGAATGGATTCGGCGTAGTTGCGCAACGATATCAATTGGTCCTGCCTGTCCAAAAGCTCATCATTGACGCACAAGAGTTCTTCATAATTGGATTTCATTTCCTCGCTCGATGTCTCGAGTTCTTCATTGAGCGCCTGAACCTCTTCGCCGGTGCTCAAGAGTTCTTCATTTGTGGTCTGAAGCTCCTCGAACGCCGCCTGCTGTTCCTCGGTCACGCGTTTTATATCGCCACGGAGCGCTGTGAGTTCCGTTTCGAGCTCCGAGATCCTCTGGTCTTTTGCGGTCAAGCCACTCGATTTGGTCTTGGATTCAGTTTCGACGTTGATTTCGTGAAAAAGCACCATCATATAAGATCCGCCACACTGTAATGGAATAACCTCAATGTTGATAAGGTAGTTTTGATCCATTACGGCAATATTGTCTTTGATTACCGAAGATTTCTGTTTTTTGCATTTCATCAAAAGGTTTCGCAAATCAAGCTCAATC
>JBBSUW010000075.1:0-15000 GCA_038234025.1 Flavobacteriales bacterium | reverse complement strand
CGCGCCGCTTGAAATCTGCGTTTCGTTCTTGATTTTTTTGGAAGCTTGTATTACAGAATTCGTCAGGCGATCCATAAAAGTGTTCATCAAACCGAAAGCGCGCGATTCTGTGCAAGCGGTCTTGATCTGGCTGATAATTTCAAAATCGCCAAGAATCTGAGAATCCAAACCAGTGCCAACTCGAAAAATATGATTGATGGCATCGTGGTTTTTGAACACAAATCCGTGGTCCTGAAATTCCTCCGCCGTTCCCTGACTATGATGGCAAATCAATTTTATCAACTGATATGGATGTTCTGCAAAACCGTAAATTTCTGTTCTGTTGCAAGTTGAAGTAACAATCAAGCTTTCGATATTTTCTTCAATCGCTTGATCAAGAATTGCCTGCCGCGCCACAACATCCAAACTGAATTTTCCGCGTATCACGGCATCTGCTTTTTTATAGCTGATACCGACGGCATAAAAATAATGGTGTTTCTGCTTGCTTGCGTGTTCCATAAAACTTCTTGTGGCAAAGTGGGACAAAATTATAGGTTAGCATAGCATAAAAGTATCGCTAGAAGGTCAAATTATATCGATTGACGATTTTTGTTGGATTATCAGACCGTCAAACGTTATTTATCATAAATTTGCAACAATAACGGGCTTTAATACCGTTGTTATATGGATTGATTCTAAATAACAACAAGTGATTTCTGTCAGATTTTAAAATTAAAAGTATCGCTATGGGTTCGCACGAAACTATAAAAATCGATGAAGATTTTTTTATGGTCCGGTTTCAGAATGACGGTGATGAAGTTTATCGTTATGAAAAAAATCTTGGAACGGGATTGATTCAGTTCCATTTTGGGATGAAAGGTCGGGCCAAATTCATTTTCAATATGGGCAGTTATGCGCTAGAACTTCGGGAGGAAAAATCGTTGCTGCTATATAATCCACAAAAAGAATTGCCGCTAAATGTGGAGGTCGCACCAAATTCATGGATGATTTCCGTGTTGGTATCCATCAAAAAATTCCATGGATTGTTTTCTGCCGAAGCTGATTATATTTCATTTTTGAACGTTGAGAACAAGGACAAAAAATATTATAATGAAGGCGATGTAAGTCCTTCAATGGCAATCGTTCTCAGTCAATTGTTTCATTATAATCTTCATCCATCGATCAAGAATCTTTATTATAAAGGAAAGGGTTACGAACTTTTGAGCCTCTATTTCAACAGGACCGAAGATCCAAATGCCGAACAATGCCCTTTTTTGATCGATGAGGAAAACGTGATGAAAATCCGAAAAGCAAAAGATATAGTGATTGCTAATATGGCCGAACCTCCCGGATTGCAAGAGCTCGCGGATCAAGTTGGCCTAAATTTGAAAAAACTCAAAATGGGCTTTCGCCAAATCTATGGCGATTCTGTCTATAGTTTTTTGTTCGATTACAAAATGGAAATTGCCAGAAAAATGCTCGAGGAAGGTTCGAGCAACGTTAATGAAGTTGGGCTGAAAATAGGTTACAGCACGGCGAGCCACTTTATCGCTGCGTTCAAAAAGAAGTTTGCGACCACGCCAAAAAAATATTTAATGTCATTAAATCCAAATACATAATGAAAGGTGTTTTGCTCGTAAATCTTGGTTCGCCCGAAAGTCCCACCGCCAAGGATGTCAAACCATATCTCGATGAATTCTTGATGGACCGATTCGTCATCGACGTTCCCTATCTGCTTCGGGCGCTGCTTGTTCGTGGCATAATTTTGCAAACACGTCCAAAAAAATCCGCGGCCGCTTATGCGAAAATTTGGTGGGACGAAGGTTCGCCGCTCGTGGTGATCAGCAAAAGAATGCACAAAAAAGTCCAGGAACGAACAAATCTTCCAATTTCATTGGCAATGCGATATGGAAAACCCTCGATAATGTCGGGACTTCAGGAACTTCACGACCAAGGCGTGACAGAAGTTTTATTGATGCCATTATATCCGCAGCACGCTATGGCATCGACGGTTACGATTTTTGTTTTGGCCGAAGAGCTTCGCAAAAAGCATTTTCCAGAAATGTTGTTCTCGGAATTTCCAGCATTTTACAACAGGAAAGATTATATCCAAGTTCTGGCAGACTCGATCAAGGAATCTCTCAAAACTTTTGAATTCGATCACCTTCTTTTTTCGTACCACGGCATTCCAGAAAGGCACATCAGAAAAACCGACGTGACCAAATCGCACTGCAAAATAGACGCAACTTGTTGCCAAACACCGTCGCCGGCGCATCAATTTTGCTACCGACATCAATGCTGTGAAACCACGCGACAGGTAGTTGAAATCCTTGGTCTAAGTCCAGAACAATACAGCCAAACTTTCCAGTCGCGACTTGCCGGCGATAAATGGCTGACACCTTACACAGACGTAGAAATCAACAAAATGCCAGGAAAAGGCATCAAAAAACTAGCGGTCGTTACGCCAGCTTTTGTGTCCGATTGTCTGGAAACGCTTGAGGAAATCGGGATGGAAGCCAACAATCAATTCAAGGATCACGGCGGCGAGGAATTTTTCGCGTTGCCGTGCCTCAACGACAGTGACGATTGGTGCGACACGGTGGCGAACTGGATCGGCGATTGGGCAAAAAAATAATACTTTCGCGCAATGGACAATTATTATGATTATTTAAAATCTTTGCACCTGATTTTTGTGATTACGTGGTTCGCGGGACTTTTTTATGTCGTTAGATTGTTCGTTTACCAAATCGAGGCCAGCCAGATGCCATCGCCCGAAAGGGAAATCCTCGGCAAACAATACAAGATAATGACCTATAGATTGTGGTTCATCATCACTTGGCCATCGGCGATATTGGCCAGTATTTTTGCTTTCCTGATGATTCTTGGCACGACTTTGGGCAACGCTTGGCTGCAAATGCCGTGGATGCACGTCAAGTTGGTTTTCGTGGCATTGCTCTACGCCTATCATTTTTATTGCCACAAAATCTACAACCAATTGCAGAACGACAAGTTCAACTATTCCTCGAATTTTATGCGACTTTGGAACGAGGGCGCGACGATCATATTATTTTCGGTGGTTTTTATCGTAATTTTAAAAAGCGCGATCAACTGGATTTTCGGGCTTGCGGGATTGATTTTATTTTCTGTATTGTTGATGCTCGGCTTTAAGTTTTACAAAAGATTGCGCGCCCAAAAGGATTGATGAATGAAAGTTTCAAAATTTTCATTGCGGCTACGGATTTTTCTCTCGATGATCGTACTGATCTTGATCGCGTCCTTTTTGATGTCATCAATCTCGATAATACAGTTCAAGAACGAGGCAAAAGATTACCACCAAGAACGGCTTGAACGCAAGGAGAACGCGATAAAAGAACACATCAATTATGTGCTCTCGACCACGACCTATCCGCCGACGGCCGCGAATCTCGATGCCATATTCAAGGACAAAATCCACGAATTGGCGCAAATCCACAATCTCGAGATAAACATTTATGGTCTTGACGGCAAATTGCTAAAATCTTCGAAGGCAGCATTTTCGGTCGATCCGGCGGCAAAACCCATCCCAAAATATATCCAGAAACTTGTGCAGCAATCAATCGACAAACGATATGTGAACATCACGAGTATCAATGGCGTAAGAAATAGATCATCATATTCATTGATCAAGGACGACAAGTTCAAACCGCTCGGAATCCTGAATCTTCCTTATGTCGAGGACGACGGATTTTACGAACGCGAACTTCACGGTTTTTTGATCCGTCTTGGTCAGGTTTATGGTTTTATGCTCGTCATTGCCTTTGCCCTGGCATATTTTCTGTCAACGTATATAACTCAATCGCTGAAAACAATATCTGACCGACTGAGCAGAACAGGCTTGAACCAAAACAAAAAAATCGTGCTGAACGCCAACAGCAAGGAAATCGATCTTCTGATAAAAGCTTACAATTCGATGGTGGACCAACTCGAAAAAAGCGCAATAAGATTGGCGCAAAGCGAACGAGAGGAAGCTTGGCGCGAAATGGCAAAACAAGTGGCGCACGAAATCAAGAATCCGCTTACGCCAATGCGCTTGACAGTGCAAAGTTTCCAGCGAAAGTTTGACCCGAAAGATCCCGAACTTGCCACCAAGCTTGATGATTACTCAAAAACAATGATACAACAGATCGACACGATGAGCGCGGTTGCATCGGCATTTTCCAATTTTGCATCAATGCCGGCGCAACAGAATGAGACGCTCGACGTGGTTCAGGTCGTGGATCTTGCGCTCGATATTTTCAACGAGAATTATGTCTATCTTCAGAGCGAGGAAATTACGATAATGGCGAAAATGGACCGAACGCAATTGATCAGAATCATCACCAATCTGGTCAAGAACGCCATTCAGGCAATCCCAAAATCGCAGCCAGAGAAGAGGATCATCGTGAAATTGGAGCGGCAGAACAATGCAGTTTTGATTTCAGTTTGCGACAACGGAACGGGAATCGAAGGACAGAATTTTGAACGAATCTTTGAACCAAAATTCACCACCAAAAACAGCGGAATGGGACTTGGGTTGGGAATTATCAAGAACATCATCGAAAATTACAACGGAACGCTTACTTTTGAAAGTACGCCCGGCCACGCGACTACTTTCACGGTAAAATTGCCCATAATCGAATCATAAAACAAACAACAATGCAGTTTCAGAATATCCAGGTTTCACAAAACGAAAAAATTACCACGATCACGATCGACCGCCCATCAAAACTGAACGCGCTAAACAAAGAAACGATCGGCGAACTTCACGAGGCTTTCAAAAAACTAAAAAATGATGCTGATTGCAAGGTGATAATCCTTACGGGAAGCGGCGATAAAGCTTTTGTTGCAGGCGCCGATATTTCTGAGTTCGCAGATTTTAGCGAAAGCGAGGGCGCGAACTTAGCGGCTCAAGGACAGGAACTATTGTTTGATTATGTTGCGAATTTTACAAAGCCCGTGATTGCCGCGGTAAATGGTTTTGCGCTTGGCGGCGGACTTGAACTCGCGATGTCCTGCCATTTCAGGATTGCTTCGGACAATGCAAAAATGGGTCTGCCGGAAGTTTCCCTCGGCGTGATTCCGGGTTATGGCGGAACGCAAAGATTGCCACAGTTGGTGGGGAAAGGCCGCGCGATGGAAATGATAATGACCGCCGGAATGATTATTGCCGAGGACGCCAAAAGTTATGGATTGGTCAATGATGTTGTGCCTCAATCTGAATTGATTTCGACGTGCGAAAAAATAGCATCGAAGATTATCAGAAATTCTTCAGCTGCAATTTCGCAGGCAATAAAAGCGGTGAACGCAAATTTTGAACATGGTTTGAATGGTTTTGAAACCGAAATAAAATCTTTTGGTGAATGTTTTGGTACAGAAGATTTTAAAGAAGGAACTAAGGCCTTTTTGGAAAAAAGAAGAGCCGAATTTAAATAATTATTTTAATTGAACAATTATTTTTCGCCATTCCATTCTGAATAAAACTGAACTAGATATTCTTCCATAAACCGGTGGCGATTTTCCGCGATTTCTAGACCGGTTTTTGTCGTCATCAAATCATTTAGCAACAGCAATTTTTCATAAAAATGATTGATTGTTGGTGCTTTCGAATTTTTGTATTCTTCTTTGGATTGGACGAGCCTCGGTGGAGTTTCGGGATTGTAGATTTCCCTGTTTTTAAAACCGCCATAATTGAAAGCACGGGCGATTCCGATAGCGCCAATAGCATCGAGTCTGTCGGCATCACGAACAATATCGAGTTCCATCGACCGAAAATCCCTCAAAGAATGTCCGCCCTTGAAAGAGACATTTTCGATGATTTTAACAACGTGATCAATGGTTTCTTGATCTACATTTTCAGATTCTAAAAAGTTTCGAGCAGTACTTGGTCCAATGTGTTCATCGCCGCTATGGAATTTGCTATCGGCGATATCGTGCAACAACGCGGCAAGTTCCACAACTTGAAAGTTGCTTTTTTCGCCTTTTGCAATAAGCACCGCATTTTTATGAACACGTTCAATGTGAAACCAGTCATGTCCGCCTTCGGCACCTTTCAAAGCTTTTTTTACAAAATCAATTGTTTTGGAAACAAGCTCCGAATGTGAAGTCAAAACAGAAAATTAAATTTTGGCAGGTTCCACCCATTTGAAAAGCTGCACCTCTTCGGGAATAACAAGGCGCTCAGAAATCCGCGCCATTCGACCCGGAAGCTTCATAAGATAATCACGGGCTTTTTCGGCCTCGTCGGTAAGGTTGGCGATTTTGGAGATTTCCCATCGGTCTATGAGTTTTTGCATGATGTCAATATAATCTTGTGCGGTATAAACACCGATGCGCTGCGCAGAATTTGAGAATTCCTCGAATGCGGAACCGATTTTCTCGCCAGATTCGCGAAGGAAACCCGCCGGCATCACTATTTTTTGTTTCATCATATAGCTGAAAGCGAGCATCATTTCGCTTGGATCTACATTAAAGATCTGCTGTACAAATTCGCTGTAAGCATTGTGATGGCGCATTTCGTCACCGGCTATCATCTTGCACATTTTTGCAAGCTTTTTGTCGCCGTGCGCTTTTGCCATTTGCGAAACACGGTTGTGCGAAACGTAGGTGGCAAGTTCCTGGAAAGAGGTATAAACAAAGTTCTTGTATGGATCGCGACCTGTTCCTATATCAAAACCGTCAGAAATCAAATGCTGTGTTGTCATCTCGATCTCGCGCATGTTCACGCGGCCTGAAAGATAAATGTATTTGTTGAGCACATCGCCATGTCGGTTTTCTTCGCCGGTCCATTGTCGAACCCATTTTGACCATGAATTTCTTTCCACATTGTCAACGCCCTCAACATCCATTAGCCAAGATTCGTACGTGGGCAAAGCTTCTTCGGTAATGGTATCGCCAACCATCGCGACCCAAAAGTCATACGGCAGATCTTTTGCGATTTCTCTTAGCTCACGAACTTCTTCAAAGAATGTATCGCTCTCGGAATCGGGCAGGAAATCCGTGGGTTGCCAAATTTTTTCAACGGGAATAAGGTATTGCTCGACAAAACCGTCGACTTTATCCTCAAGAAACCTCATTACCTCCAGTCGTATATTCTTTATTGACATATATCAGTGGTATTTAATAGCGCTCACGACGGCGCTCTCAGTTTTCTGCATAAGCTCTTCAAACGAGTAATCCTTTACCGCCAAGGGCTGATGAACCGTAAAGGTAAGACGATTTCCAAGACCGAACGGGAAAAATCCGTATTTAACAAATTTCCACGAGTTGTTGATCGTCAACGGAACCACGACCGCGGAAGGCGCGTATTTGCAAAGAATCTTTATTCCAGTTTGCGCAAATTCCTTGGGTTTTCCGGTCTTCGTTCGCGTACCTTCAGGGAAGATCACCGCCGAGCGATTGTACTGTTCGATATATTTGGCCAGTTTTGTGATAACGGGCAATGCCTGTTTCGGGGCTTTTCGATCTATAACGACAGAACCGCCGTGGCGAAGATTGAACGAAACGCTCGGAATGCCTTTTGAAAGTTCCTTTTTGCTAATGAATTTTGGATGCCACCGCCTGAAGAACCAAACAATCCCTGCAATATCATATAGGCTTTGATGGTTTGACACAAATATTATCGGAACGCCAACTGGAATCAGTTCTCGGTTGTAAACGCCATAAGTGCTGAACAACATATGGCCAATTCTCAACAGCACAAAATTCAGATAATCCACGCTTTTTTTGTGAGCCTGATAGCCGAAGACATTCAAGCAAACGTATTGTATGGGATGAAAGACGATAAGAGCCAACAAAAACAGCAACAGTGCCACAAACGAAAGCGGGTACGAAATCAGTTTTTCCATTCGGTGTAAAAATATAAATTATTGGGTAAAAGGTAAAATGAACTTCAACAGAAATAAAAATTCTTGAACAAGGTTTTTTCTTAAATTTTTGTTAATCTCAAATCTTTTTTGCAAAATTTGCCGCTAATCTAAATATCGAACAATTATGAAAAAGATTTTACTTGCAGCGTTTGCATTCTTGGTTTTGCATGTTCTAAGGACGATAAGCCGAAGAATAACAACATTATTGCTGAGCCATCGATTGTTGGAAAATGGTCGCCAAGAACTGTTAGCATCAATTGTGTAACTTTTCCTTACGATGATCACGAACCTTGCGGAAGGGATTTTATCGAATTTCAGAACGCTGGGGGTCTACAGGTCTGTAGATGTTCTCGACTGTATGGAAAATGTTGATGATGCCGGAACATACTCAGTTACTGCCAACGTTATTACGGTGATTTCGACCGAAGGAACGGTAATGGCAACAATCACGACATTGACGGCCACAGAGTTGGTTTTCTCGGGAATGCAGGATTTGGATGGTGACGGAACGCAAGAGCAGGTGACCAATACCTTTGACCGTTTATAAATTCAGGATCTAAAAGGATCGGCGGTTGTAATATTCTTTTATTGCTTGCGCTATTTTTTTGCATCAAAGAAGTCGTGTTCAGAAATTACTGAAACTTTCAAGGAATCTGAGATAACAAAGATTCAAACAGCCAGTCAATTGCAGTGCTTTTGACCGGTTTTTTTTTGTCCAAAATATTTTCAAGGGCATATATCATATTTTGATTTTCTAAAACAACGGTCGCATTCCCGGCTTGGTTTTGTTACAAATCAGAACAATCTTTCATTCATGAAATATTACAAATTGATACATCAAAAAACTGCGCGCATTTTTGATTACTTTTACCCAAAAGAACGATTAAAATGAAAGAAAAGAACAATTCAGAAAAAGACGCAAAACTCAAAGCATTACAGCTGACCCTCGATAAACTGGACAAAACATACGGCAAGGGAACGGTCATGAAAATGGGCGACAAAGCGGTGGAAGAAGTTGAAACGATTTCATCAGGATCGCTCGGTCTAGACCTTGCGCTCGGCGTAAACGGATATCCGAGAGGCCGCGTTATCGAAATCTACGGCCCGGAATCATCGGGAAAAACCACTTTGACGTTGCACGCCATTGCCGAAGCGCAAAAAGCCGGTGGCATCGCGGCATTTATAGATGCGGAGCACGCCTTCGATAGAAATTATGCCAAGAAACTCAACGTTGATGTTGAAGAGCTTATCATTTCACAGCCCGATAATGGCGAACAGGCATTGGAGATTGCCGAAAACTTAATACGTTCTGGTGCGATCGACATTGTAGTGATCGACTCTGTTGCGGCGCTGACGCCAAAAAGCGAGATCGAGGGCGAAATGGGCGACTCGAAAATGGGCCTTCACGCCAGACTGATGTCACAAGCGTTAAGGAAATTGACCGGGACGATCAGCAAGACAAATTGTACCGTGTTCTTTATCAACCAGCTTCGAGAGAAAATCGGCGTGATGTTCGGAAATCCCGAAACCACGACAGGCGGAAACGCGCTAAAGTTCTACGCTTCGGTAAGGCTAGACATTCGTCGATCGTCGCAGATCAAGGACGGCGACAATGTGGTCGGAAACCGAACCAAGGTTAAAGTTGTGAAGAACAAGGTCGCGCCGCCCTTCAAGGTGGCTGAATTCGATATTATGTACGGCGAGGGAATTTCCAAAAACGGTGAGATCCTAGATCTCGCGGTCGACTTTGAAATCGTCAAGAAAGCGGGATCGTGGTTCAGTTATGGCGATACCAAACTTGGCCAAGGCCGCGACGCCGTGAAGATCATGATCAAGGACAATCCGGAACTTGCAGATGAACTTGAGGCCAAAATCAAAGAGCACATCAAACAAGCTGACATGCAATAATTTAAAAAACCCGATTCATTCGGGTTTTTTTTATAAATTGACGCAACCATTTCCGTTTTTACGCATCTGATAATTGAATACTATATTGGGGAGGATTATATGAAAAAGTTGATTGTTCTATTGTTGGCCATTTTTGCCGTCGCAAGTTGCAGCACAGATACCAACGAACCGAAGTTTCATGTCGTGCTCGTGCCTGTCGAAAGTTTTGAACTGCCCGACACGCTCTTGGCCGAAACGCCGTATGATATCAAGATGACGTACCGAAGAATTTCGACTTGCCAAGGCTTTGATGATTTTTATTACCAAAAAGATGGCAACGTTAGGACAATAGGAATTCAGAACATCGTCTTTGAGAACAACGACTGCCAACCATTGGAAAACAGCTTTGTCGAGAAATCGTTCAGTTTTTTTGCGGCGTCAGACGTGGATTCGTACATATTCAGGTTTTATATTGGAAATGGAACTAATGGAGAGGCAGAGTTCACCGAGGTGGAAGTGCCGGTCGTCAATTAATCACGAATCAATGAAACCTCGTGGCATTAGAAGAAATACTAGCCGGATGCAGAGAGAATGACATCGGTGCGCAAGAACAATTGTACAGAATGTTTTCTGGAAAACTGTTCGGTGTTTGCCTCAAGTACGCTCGCAGTCGAGTAGAGGCCGAGGACAATTTGCAGGATGGATTTCTTATAATATTCGAAAAAATATCCCAGTACAAAAATGCCGGGTCGTTTGAAGGCTGGGCAAAAAGAATAATGGTGAACAATGTGCTCCAGCAGTACAGAAAAAACAAATTTCTCGAGGTTGTAACGGACGAATATCCCGATCAGCCCGATGTAGAAATCGAAGATGAGAACGTGAGCCTGGAATTTCTGCTGAAGATTATCCAGGAACTGCCCGAAAGGTACAGGTTGGTTTTCAACCTTTATGTTATAGACGGCTACAACCATCAGGAAATTGCCGAGATGATCGACATTTCCGTGGGAACTTCAAAATCGAATCTGTCAAGGGCAAAAGCAATTTTGAAGGATAAAATAGACAGCACGACAACTAATTTAACGTCGGCAAAATGAGTGGAAGTAAAAATTTAGAGCAGCTTTTCAGGGAACGATTCGAGAATTTCGAAGCCGCTCCGCCCGAACACGTTTGGGAAAATATTGAAGAAAAACTGCGCGAAAAGAAAAAAAGAAGGTTGATCCCGTTCTGGTTCAAGGCGGCGGGAATTGCCGCAACCTTATTGATTGGGTTTCTAACGGCTGATTACTTTTCAGATCAAAAACCTGCTGATAACAAAGTCGTTGTCGCGCCAAGTGAAATTCCTGCTAGACCGGCGTTGGGCAATCCTGACAATGCGACCATTGCCAGCGGAACGTCAATCGAGGACAATATTTCTGACAACGGAAAAACGAACAATTCAGCAAACGATAATTCGGGAGCTTCCATAAATTCCATTAAAAAATCGGAAGCAATCGTTGATAGAAGCAATTCAAAGGACGGAAAATCAGCGGAAAAAAATCAGAATGCTAGTTTTAAAAAAACGGATAATAAAACAAGCATTGTAGTTTCAGAAAAACGCAAAGGCATTAAAGAAAATTCTGAAATAATCGATGGCGCGGTTGATTTTACAAACAAAACCAAAACTTCTTCAAAACTTGATTCGCCCAATAACGACGCGCTTTCGCAAAAGCCATCCGATGCAATCGCACATCATTCGATATTGGAAAAAAGGAAATTGTATCCAAATAAAGAATCTCAGTTAATTGGGAAAAGCATTTCGGAAAAAAACATTTTAAACAATAATGTTTTCATTTCGTTGAACGACAATGTTTCGGATAATGACAAATACAACAATAAAAACATTTCGCGTGAAGCGGAAAAACGAAAAAATATCGCTGTCATCGAAAATCTTAAAAGTGATGAAAGCAACAAAAATATTACCGATGATATTACAATAAAATTGGATACAACCTCTGTGGTAGCTGTCGCGGAAAAAGTTGTGCCAAATGCGCTGGAAGAATTGTTAAATGAAAAAGAAAACAATGTGAATGGCCCGGAACCGAAAATAAATAGGTGGCAAGTTTCCTCGAACATTGCCCCTATTTATTTAAGTTCTGTTTCCAACGGCTCTCCAATCAACAGCGAATTTGCCAACAATCCAAAAGAATACGAGAACAACCTGAGTTATGGCGTGGGCGTGAACTATAACTTGAACAAAAAACTGTCGGTGCGAACCGGCGTCAATCGTTTTACCCTCGGCTACAACACCAATGATGTGGTGGTATATGCCGGTGTAGAAAGCAAGAATCTAGAAAATGTGAATCTGACACCGCAGAGCCGAAACCTGAATATCGAGGATCGCGGAATTGTGGAGCCATTGAGCGCAAAACCTTCCATTTCGCTCGAGACAGAATCGGAAACTTCTAAATTCAATGGCGTGCTCAACCAACAAATGGGCTATATTGAAGTACCGATGGAACTGACCTATAAACTGCTCGACAAAAAATTCGGTGTAAATTTTATCGGCGGGCTCAGCACATTGTTCCTTGACAAAAACGAGGTTTCCGTCGTCAGCAACGGGCTAGTCTCGGAAATTGGAGAAGCCAACAACCTCAACAAAGTACACTTTAGCACGAATGTTGGCCTGGGTCTTCATTACAATATATACAAAACGATAAAGATAAATGTGGAGCCAATGCTCAAGTATCAAATAAATTCTTTCAGTAGTGATGCGGGGAGTTTCAAGCCGTATTTCTTCGGGATATATTCCGGGATTGGTTTTTCTTTCTAAAAATATAGTGGTTTAATTAGTTAGGTTACGTTGCTTATCGGCAACAGAAAAGGGCACTTTGGTTAGGTGCCCTTTTTGTTTTGGCACTTTTTAAGTTCGTTGTGCATAAATTCAAAAATTTCTTCCTTAAAATTCTTTATTCCCGATTTGATGGACTCCGATAATGTTGGTGGCAACATCGGGCAAAATCTGTGGGCGCGCATCAAGCCAGGGCTTCCGCTGAAGAAAGTGTACGAAAAACGTTTCTTGTTGTCGGGAAAAATCAATGGAACAATTGGAATCTGATGCTCGATCGCCAACCTGAACGAGCCGTCCTTGAATGTATCGAGCAAAACTTTTTCATCCGAGGGAACGCCTCCTTCGGGAAACATACAAATGCTGAGGCCTTGCGCCAATCTTTTTTGGGCGCGTTCAAAAACATTGTGCCGGCTTTTGCTGCTCTTTCGATCAACGAGAATGCATGTTCTTTTGTAGAAAAACCCAAACAGTGGAATTTTTGCCAACTCTGCCTTTCCCACAAAAACAAACGGATTCTTTACAGAAACGAGCATCAACATTATGTCCGCCATCGAAGTATGATTGGCCACAAAAATGTAGCTTTTGCCTTTTTCAAGCGCGCAATCGTAGTTGATTTTATATCGAAAACCAGTGGCGATCAATATAAATTTTGCCCAAATTCGCGCCAAAAAGAAAAATGCCGGATACCATTTTTCGCGAAGAATTGAAATCACCAAAAATGGCAGCATCAATATTATCGGGACGCCAAGCATAAGGTAAAACCAAATGCGCCACAATAGAATCAGCACGTTCCTGATTATTTTCATATTTTCAAAAGTAACGATTAACGCCTAGATTTTGCCAAAAGATTTACCTTTGGAAAAAAGCTGATATGGCGCGGATACTTACCGGAATACAAAGCACGGGAACTCCACATTTGGGCAATCTGCTCGGTGCGATTTTTCCTGCCATTCAATTCTCCAATCAAGTCGACAATGATGCGTATTTATTTATAGCAGATCTTCATTCTACAACACAGATAAAAGACGCCGAAACTTTGCGAAAAAACACATTGAGCACCGCCGCGGCTTGGCTCGCGTGCGGACTTGACGAAGAAAAAGTGATTTTTTACCGACAGAGCGACCTGCCTCAAACCACCGAGCTTTCTTGGTATTTGTCGTGTTTTTTTCCGTTCCAAAGATTGACATTGGCACATTCCTTCAAGGACAAATCGGACAGATTGGAAGACGTCAACGCCGGACTTTTTACCTATCCAATGCTGATGGCGGCCGATATTCTTTTGTACGATGCGGAAATTGTTCCTGTTGGAAAAGATCAATTGCAGCACGTTGAAATCACCCGCGATGTCGCGTCCAGGTTCAACAATAAAATGGGCGAAACCTTTGTGATTCCTCAAGCAAAAGTTGACAAGGACAGAGAACTAGTGCCGGGAACTGATGGCGGAAAAATGAGCAAATCTGCGAATAACACCATCAATATTTTCTTGGATGACAAGGCACTTCGAAAACAGATAATGTCGATAGAAACGGACAGCACGCCGCTCGAGCTTCCAAAAAACCCCGATAGCTGCAATGTATTTGCGCTTTACAGAATTTTGGCAACGACCGAGGAAATTAAAATGATGCGCGAAAACTACCACAATAAAGCTGGTGATTTTGGTTTCGGCCACTCCAAGCAAGCTTTGTTTGAATTGATCGTCAAAAATTTCGCGGAAGCGAGAAAAAAATACGATCATTATATCCAAAACCCTGAAGAAGTGGAAGCAGCCTTGAATCGCGGTGCGGAAAGAGCCAAGAAAACCGCCTCGAAAGTATTGGCGCGCGTTCGCGCAAAACTGGGCTATGATCTTTAAATCGCCTCGAACATTTTTCCCGGAAGCGGTCTAATCACGCCCTTAAGTTCCATATTCAACAAAATCGATGACAGTTTGAAAACAGGCATTTCACATTCGAGCGCAATCGTATCGATGGCTTCCTTGCCATTTGCCAACAGAAAATCGTAGAGTTTTAGTTCCGATGGTTCAAGGTCAACGAACATTTGTTTCTGAACAGTCTTCGTCTTTTCCTGGATGTCCCAATTCAAGATATAAATAAGATCGGCGGCGCTGTGGAGCAGATTTGCGCGCTGCGTCCTGATCAGATTGTTGCAGCCTTGGCTGTACTTGTCGGTGATTCTGCCGGGCACTGCAAAAACATCGCGATTGTAATCATTAGCAAGACTGGCGGTGATCAATGAACCTCCTTTTTCGGCTGATTCGATGGCGATTGTTGCTTCCGAGATTCCGGCAACGATGCGGTTTCGTTTTACAAAATTCTCTTTGTCGGGATTGGTTGTGCTGGCGAATTCGGTCAGAAAACCTCCATGCGATTCCATCTTGGCAACATACTTTTTATGCGTTTTTGGATAAACCTGGTTGAGCCCGTG
>JBBSUW010000074.1:0-15038 GCA_038234025.1 Flavobacteriales bacterium | reverse complement strand
ATATCGTGTTTTCTAATCTTTAATCAAACCACAACCTCATTGGTTAGGTTGAGGAGTGGTGGAATCATATCGTGTTTTCTAATCTTTAATCAAACCACAACCAGTAGAAACTTTTTTAGGTTAGCAATATGCATATCGTGTTTTCTAATCTTTAATCAAACCACAACACGAACTCCGCAACGACGAGCAAGCGAGGGGATATCGTGTTTTCTAATCTTTAATCAAACCACAACGGAAAACCGTCGCAACAAAAACCGGAAGGTCGGTTTTCCGTTGTGGTTTGGTTGTTTAAGAGTGACTTTTTCAGCGCAGCAAAAATCCGAGGCTCACAGATTTTCGATGCTCCCTGTGGGTAGGACTTTGAAATCGATGCCTTCAAAAAATGCATTAATTTGGTTGTGGTTCATTTTGCGCAACGGTTTGTTCTCATTCAATCTGAAAACCCCATCAGGTTTGAACTGTTCTTTTTTAAGGTCGTCTGCTTTTCTTGCCTCTTTTGTATTTCGCAGTGTTATTACTCCAAACTCATATTCGTTATTTCCAGATTTAATTCGTTGTATCGAAAGACCCTCGATTAGGTATGTTCTTTCCTCTAAATTGGTTAAATCTGATACATATTCAGGCTCTTCGACCTCTGGGTCGTAAAAGATTACTTGTTGTCCTCTTTTTAAAACCCAATCCCGTGAGTTTCTTTTCGCAATTGGAAGTTCTACAATTTTATCCTTGATTCGTTTCTTTTTTGACAATGGATAAAAACCCTGTTGCTGGTTGATTAGATTGGCGACGTTAAAGTTGTTAATTAGTTCAAAATCTCTTTTGCCCTGCGCTTCATAAATTGCCATGCAATAGTTTTCTTCATTTTGGGCATAAATAAACTGTTTGTGGTCATGGCGCGACTTTGATAATGGCGAGTGCTTTTTAATTATCAAAGGATGTCTTACTGTTGATGCAAAGACTCTGACTTTTAGAATTGGAATGCCTTTCGCCTCATTCATCCATATTGTTGCATTTTCTTTTAAAACTGCAATCTTTTTACCTTGAACCAATTTAAACGTCAAAGTTCCAACTTCAATAGCTTCCTGAATTTTTTGAGCAACGATGACATCAACTATATTATTGACATCATTTTCGGTTAATTTTTCCAAGGCCTTTCTTTCCACATACCTAATCACGTCTTTATCCTTTTCTAGTGGAAGGATGCTTTTTGTTGTAGTTGATTCGTTATCAATATTGCGTTGGGGAGTTTTGATTGCTCCATAAATACCCGCCAGATGCAATGACCCTCTAATCGTATCCCCTTGCTGAAATAATGGTTGTTTTCTAAAAATTATTTGGTCGTTCTCGTCTTTCAAGAAGTTATAATACCTGGGCTCTTTTCCAACAAGCACTTTAAAATAGTCTCTATTTTCAATCTGACTTTGAATTTGATTTTCTTGGATTCTTTTGCCAAACACTGGTATTGGTTCTCCTTTTGAATTATGTAAAAACCCATCTCCAAATTGTTTTTTGCCTCTAATCCTGACAATTTTTTTGGATTGCTTCTTTACGTTATCCGCGGTATAGTGTGAGACCAAGATTCCCTTCTCTATCTTTTTTAGGTCTTCAGTGAATGTCTTCCAAGGCTTGGACTCCGCCAATATTTTTCTGGCTTTGGTAATCTGCTCATTGTCTTCCAAAGTCCATGCATGCGCCAATGCATCATATTTATCCTTCGTCATGCATGCAATTGTGATAGCATCTATAGTATGATGAGTGTGTTTGCTCCTGTCTTTTTCGACATAATACTTTTTGTTGTCTTTTTGATAACTTTCTTGTAATCCCCAGATTTTCCTGAATTCTGCAACCATTCCACCTTTGACGCTTTCCACTCTCTTGAAATAAGATTTTAAATAAGCTTGTGCATATCTTGTGATTATGCCCGTATCGGGGATTTGGCTGTTCTTGAATCCGACTTCTGGTTCTGTCCAAACAAATCGATCATACTTTCCCTGCAAATAATCGCGCCTTAAGGTCAATGTATGTCTCCTGCGTATTTTTTTATCCTTAACTTCCTTGGTGGCGACCGATTTTATGGAGCGGGTAATTATTTCAATTTCTCTATTCAAGTTTTCTGCCTCATCCTTCCAACGCGCTATTCTTGGCAATATTTCCAAGTGATTAACCAGCTCGAACGGCATTCTTTGTTTTTTTATATCTCGATTGAACTTTTGGCTGCAGAGCGTTTTGTTCATTTGCGAATTGTCCTGCGAAATACTCCTTGGTACTGTGTGTTCAATATCATATCTTGGGTTTGATCCAATAATATCGCAGATACTGATACTGTTGCCTTTTTCATAAATCTCTTTCCGATCCTGTTCAATCCATAGTTGATAGCGCAACAGGTCATCGACCGTCGGTTCGATTTCTTTTCCACAATCTTCAAAATAGAGTTTTTTGATTTCTTCTCGGTGCTTTTCGCGCTCTTTCTTGATGTCGTTTTGGAAGTCCTGAATTCCCTTGCGCTTGTTTGAATCGTTGAGTTCGCGGGCCATTTCGATATGGATTCGTGTATTGGAATCTATCTGTCCTTCAAGTATCAATGCGTTTAAAACCTTGCGCAATTGATGTAACGCGCGCATTGCCATTGGGTTCTTTATCGAAGAAGTCAATGGACTTCCTAAAATTAGTTCTCCTGTTTCATTTCCGTTTTCATCTCTCGCTTTCTGCCTTTTGAAAAATTCAATATCTGATGGATGATACAGTTTTTCTAACCGGTTTGGATTGCTGCAAAACACCTCCCCGTCGGCATTTTCCCCTTTTAGAAATTCCAGAACTTTTTCGTCCAACCGTTTAACTTTTATATACTCGTAAGCCTTGAGCTGCTCGACAAAAACCGGAAACAAATCATTCCCGACAGATTCTTGCTCATTTTTGTCCTGAATGTTGTTTTGTTTAAAAAAAATAACGAGTCTTTGATCTAGTTCCTTTTTGTAGATTGGCTCTGCTTCCGCAGAATAAAACGATTTGCCAGATTTGCAATCTTTGATTAAACCGTTGACAACTTCCAAAAGCCCATTTTCAAAAGTGCTTCTCGCTATAATTTCGCCAATCTTATCCTGAATATAGTTTCTTTGTTGACTATCGTTCCAAATGGCATCATCGACAATGCTCTGGACATTTGCCATGAAAACAGCGTGCGAGTACAATAGTCCTTCCTTTACGTATGGAAGAATCTTGTTTATCGCATTCAAGCTCAAATTGGCAAACTCTTTTTTCAATCTAATCTTGCTAAATGCCTTGGCTTCCTTGGTTTCCAACTGTAGCTTTTTTATTGCATATTCATACAAATAAACATCCGAAGTAGAAACGGTTAGAAAATGCCATAGATCGCGATAATCAACAGTTCTATCTACATCAACACCATCTGAGTTTTGAGTTGGATATGTAAATACCTTTGTTATCCAATCCTCTCCAATTGAATTTTTCAACGAAGCTGAAACTGGACAACCTGAAACAGTATCTGTGGGTCTGTAATTGAACCAATAATGGTAGCTATTCCTTTTTGAGGATTTGTAGAAACCGAAGCTTGCTCCTTTTTCAATTAACTCTTTAGCCAAATCCTCAAAATTGAAATTGTCTTTCTTTCTCAAAAATTTTGGAATCAAACGTAATTTTTCCTCGTGCGAAAGAAACCGTAGTGTCTGACCTGACTGGGTTCCAAACTTAATGGTGTTGATATAGGTCCACATTCTGTACTCTTCAAAATCTGGATGAGAAATTGCGCAGCGCGATTTACTTTTTTCGAGCGTACATTTGCCGATCAATCCTTTCTGCGACTTCAATGGACGCTGGAAAAATATAGCTTTATATAATTCCTTGGCCAAACCAGTATATCTCTTTTCAGGCAATTTTTCGTTCATGGATATACCTTGAATAGATTGTGCTTTGCAGATTATCTCAAACTCGGTCAGATAATGCTCTTCTCTAGATGTGTAGTGATTTCTAATCTTGCCGTTATCGTACAAGCTATTGAAATACTGTCCCAATGTTGCAAAGTTCCCGTCTTTCATTGCTTGAGAAATCTCGCCAATCCCTTTTTTTACCGCGCCCAAATCCTCTTTTCTGTTAAATCGGGCAATCAATTGCTCTCGGCATCTGTCAAAGTCGTTTGTGTTTTTATTTGTTATCGCAACTAGAGAACCATAGAGCGATTTTAACTTCTTCTCGCCTTCATCCAATACTTTTTTGTAACCGCTTTTTTCGGTTTCATCAAAAATGCCCGTGTCCATAAAATAGCTTTTCAGTTCTATGAGAATTTCATCGGGAGATTCTAAATCTTCAATCGCAGCTTGAATTAGCGGGCAATGCTCTTCAAAAACACCTTCGGCTGATTGATCCAATCTGTTGCTTAAAAAGCCTCGCCGTTGTGTTATGTGGTATAGTGCCCGACCCAATTCATATCCCGTAACTTTTTGTCTGCTTGATTTGTCTCGATAGAAATAAGGATTGACGTTCTCATCGTCGTCGGTTCTCAACCATTTAAGAAATTCAGGATTTAGTGGATAATTCGTAAATCCCGACTTTCTCCATTCTTCAACTTCTGCAACGGAAAGCGGGCACATTCCATTCCCTGATAAAACTTTCAGGGTTTCGTACTTCCTTAATTTTCTTCTGAATTTTAATTTGCGCGCACTTCTGTAGCCAGTTCGCTCGGCAGCGCGAGAAACTTCTTTTCCATTATCTGACTTTACGCCTTCCGAAAATATTCGCGCGCCCTGATTGACCAATTTGATTTCACCAGCTTCATCATCCACTATCGCCCATCCAATACTATTTGTCCCCAGATCCAGTCCCAATATCTTTCCCATAACAATTTTGTTTTGAAATCTAAAACTAAACAATTTGTTGTGTGGTTTTTAAAAAAAATGCTTTGTAATCTCAAAATGTTTTCCATACATTTGACCTAAGAAAATTTTTTCTAATCTTTAATCTTATCACAATAAGGCTATATGCCGTAGGTGAAAACCTTTAGTCCCGCTTCGGTGGGACTTTTTTTCTGGCAATTATATAATCTCTTTTTTCTGGATTTTCCTACTTTGCATTCATGAAAAGAACTTTCGTGATCGGCGATATCCATGGCGGCCTGCGCGCGTTGAAGCAGGTCATTGAGCGCGCAGATGTTACAAAGAGCGACAAGCTGATTTTTCTTGGCGATTATGTTGATGGCTGGAGCGAATCGACACAGGTGATCAGTTTTCTGATAGATTTTTGCCACAAGCATGACTGCATCTATATCCGCGGCAATCATGACGACCTTCTTCTGAAATATCTTATCGGCGCCGATGAGAACGAGCTCTGGCACAAGCACGGCGGTAAAGCGACCATTAAGGCTTATAAGAACGTGGACGGCGAAACCAGAAAGCGCCACATCGAGTTTTTGGAGCATCTCGACGATTATCACATCGACCAAGAAAACCGGCTCTTTGTGCACGCGGGCTTCACGAGCTGGCACGGCGTAGATCATGAACATTATCCGCAGATGGTCTTTTGGGACAGAACGCTTTGGGAAACCGCTTTGTCATTCGATTCCTCAATAGATAAAGACAGTTTGATATATCCTCGGCGGTTTAGTGTTTACCACGAAATATACATTGGCCACACGCCGACAACAAAAATTGAAAAAACCGTTCCGCAGCAGCGCGCCAATGTCTGGAATGTTGATACAGGTGCTGGTTTTGAGGGTCCGCTCACTATTCTTGACATTGAGAGCAAGGAATTCTGGCAGAGCGATCCTTTGCCGCAACTTTATCCCGACGAAAAAGGCAGGAATGAGTAAAAAGGTTACATTTACGGCATCAAAAACAACAAAAAATGAAACATTCAAACTCTTTATTAAAGAAAATCGCGCTGCCAACATTTGCTGCAGCAATGTTCTTATTCAGTACAAACACCCGCGCACAGGCCTTCACGGGGAAAGGCGATAAAAAAGCGCAGGTTGGCGCAAGTTTCCAGAGCGGTGGCACGGGCATTCACGCGGGCGCGGATTTCGGAATCGGCGAGAATGTCTCGGTTGGTTTTTCAGGCACTTATATATTAGGTGTGAACGAATATCCGTATTCTGTAAATGGAATATATGTCGGGACTCAACTGCCTCGCTTTCAAGATCGTTTTGATGCCAAGGTAAGATTCAACGCCAATCTTGGCAGCGTGATAGGGCTTCCGTCAAGTATGGACGTTTATCCCGGACTCAATGTTGGGGTGAAGAACTTTGGGACGCACGCCGGTTTCCGTTATTTCTTTTCGGACGGTTTTGGTGTTTTTGCCGAGGCCGGCGTTCCAATCGCGAAATATGACAAAACCATTACTGGCGCAGATACTCTCAACAACCAGTTTGTTTTCAATATTGGTGCGTCGTTCAATTTCTGATAGACTTATTATTATTGCAATAAAAAAACCATCCGCGAAGGATGGTTTTTTGCATTTATATATAAATTCATCATAGTATTTATTTAAAATATAAATTACTTTAATTAATCTAGATCGAACTTTATTCCCTGCGCCAAAGGCAAGCTCGTGGTATAATTTATTGTGTTTGTCTGTCGTCGCATATAGATTTTCCAAGCATCGCTGCCCGATTCTCTTCCACCGCCGGTTTCTTTCTCGCCACCAAAAGCACCGCCAATCTCGGCGCCGGATGTTCCGATATTTACATTCGCGATACCACAATCTGAACCCGTTACCGACAGAAATCTTTCTGCTTCGCGCAAATTGTTGGTCATTATTGCCGACGACAGTCCTTGTGCAACACCATTTTGAATTTCTATTGCATTTTCGACATCGCCAGAATATTGCAAAAGATATAGAACCGGTGCAAATGTTTCGTGCTGCACGATTTCGTACGAACCTTCAGCTTCTGCGATCGCAGGTTTGACGTAGCATCCACTATTGAAACCTTCGCCTGAAAGAACGCCGCCCTCCACGATTAGTATTCCACCTTGTTCAACCACTTTTTTCAAAGCCTTGCTGTACATTTCCACAGCGTGCGTATCAATTAGCGGTCCGACGTGGTTGCTCTGATCGAGTGGATTTCCGATCTTCAATTGGCCATAAGCCGAAACAACGGCGTCTTTTACCTTGTCATAAATACTTTCGTGGATTATCAATCTTCTTGTCGAGGTACATCTTTGTCCCGCGGTTCCCACAGCGCCAAATACAGCACCGATAACGGTCATTTTGATATCTGCATCGGGCGTAACGATAATGGCATTGTTGCCGCCAAGTTCGAGCAATGACTTGCCCAATCTTCCGGCAACGGCTTGTGCCACGATTTTTCCCATCCGGGTCGATCCAGTTGCAGAAATCAATGGAATTCTGGTATCGGCCGTCATCAATTCCCCGATTTTATAATCGCCATTGATGAGGCAAGATATGCCTTCCGGCAAATTGTTGTCGCGCAATACTTCGGCGATTATATTTTGGCATGCAATACCACAAAGCGGTGTTTTTTCTGATGGTTTCCAGATGCAAACATCACCGGCAATCCAAGCCAGTGCTGTGTTCCAAGCCCAAACGGCAACCGGAAAGTTGAACGCCGAGATAATCCCGACTACGCCGAGCGGATGATATTGCTCGTACATTCTGTGGCCGGGGCGTTCGGAGTGCATCGTAAGACCGTGCAGCTGGCGCGAAAGTCCAACGGCAAAATCGCAAATGTCTATCATTTCCTGAACCTCGCCATATCCTTCTTGCAGCGATTTTCCCATTTCATAAGAAACAAGTTTGCCCAGTGCATCTTTTTTCTGTCGAAGCTTTTCGCCAAATTGCCTCACTATCTCGCCACGTTGCGGTGCCGGCATTGTACGGAAAGTCTTGAAGGCCTCAACGGCTTTTTCCATGGCTTTTTGGTAATCTTCGGGCGATGACATTGTAACTTTTGCGATAAGCTGCCCGTCTACTGGCGAATATGATTCGAGGATTTCGCCATTGGCAAAATTGACCTGACCTGTTGAGGTCCCTGGGTTTATAGATTTGATGCCAAGGTCGCCCAAGGCTTTTGACATTCCGAATTCTGATGCTATCATAGCCATTTCAACGTGATTTTTTGATGTGCGGCAAAGGTATCGATAAAAAGTGAGTGCTGGAATTGACCTGTTTGAGAAGCGATCCAGAGGATTTCAATTTCAGGTAAATATTTTGTTCGGTGCAGTATTTTTTTGCGATAGGGATTGAGGCTTTGTGTGAGCTCCTGCCCTGTGCCGATTAGGCGACAGGGCAGAGCGAGTGCCGAAAGCCCGGGCCGAAGGCATCGCCCAAATCCATATTGTTGAATCACTCTTTCTCCATCACAGTTCCGCAATCATCGCAAGTACGAAGTTCCAGACTATTGTAGAAGTGCTCAAAGTGCGGCAGAAAATCCTTTTCGATGTCGTTGAGGGCAAAGTATACCTCGTACAATTTGTTGTTGCAGTTTTCGCAGAACCACAGCAAACCATCTTTATAACCTTGCCCCGCGCGCTTTCTTTCTACGACCAAGCCGACGGATCCTGCTTGTCGAACCGGCGAGTGCGGCGTTTTGGCCGGATGAAGGTAAATATCGCCAGGATTGAGCTCAAGCTTTTCCTTTTTGCCATCGCGCTGCACATATAACTCAATTTTGCCCTCGATCTGATAAAATAATTCTTCGGTTTCGTTGTAATGATAATCTTTTCGGGCATTTGGCCCACCAACCACCATCACGATGTAATCCTGCGAACCGACAAAGATGTTTTTGTTGCCAACGGGCGGTTTCAGAAGGTCGCGGTTTTGATCGACCCATTTGAGAAGATTGAAAGGCTTGTTCATATTTTGGGAATTTTGAACAGTTTAGAAAATAAAAAAAGGGCTGGCAAAACACCAACCCTTGTTGTTTACATTTTTTCCTTTATCAGATAGATATATGTCGGGAAGTGATCGCTGTAGCCAACATCGGTCATCGAGTGCCGCAGCGGATAACCTTTGTACTGTCCGGTGGTCTGGATCATATAGGGTTTGTTGTAAATGCCCGCTTTCCAATATCTAAATGACGTGTAATCGTCTTTCAGAAAAGGTTCGGTGATCATAATTATGTCAAAAATATCCCAGGCATCGCGGTAACCAATTGTTCCCATTCCCTTGTTGGCCATGCTTTCGAATGGATTGTAGATTCCCTTGTCTGAAACCTGTGCCTTTTTCCCTTTTGCACCTAATACCACTTTGACGCTGTTATTAAAACTGCCATCATTGAGGTCACCCAGAATTATCACTTTTGCGTCGGGCTTGATTTTTTGCAGCGAATCGGTTATTTTTCGAGTAAGTGCGGCGGCAAGCTCACGGTTTGGCGCGCTTTTCTTTTCGCCCCCAGAGCGCGATGGCCAGTGGCATACGATTACGTTCACTTCTTCGCCGTCCAGGAATCCCGTCACCAACAACTGATCGCGCGTATAAATCCTGCGGGTCTTGAGGTCCTCGGCAACCATATCATCTGTCAATTCCTCAGCTTCCTTGTGTTTTACGATCGTCGCTTTGTTGTATATATAAAGAGGAATATTGATATAGCTCGTGGGGATAAAATGCTTTTTCTGATAGAGCAACGCTACATCTATGCCTCGCTTGTCTGGCGAATCAAAATGGACGATGCCATATTCTTTGTTGATGAGCTGTGGATCCTTGACCAAATCTTCGAGCACACCGCGGTTCTCGACCTCAGAGCAACCTAGCAACGTTGGCGAATTCGGATTCTCGGCAGCGCCGATCTCGGCGACAACGCGCGCAATGTTGTGCACTTTTTGTTTGTATTTTGCCGACGTCCAGTTCTGAAGTCCTCGTGGCGTCCATTCGTCATCATTGTTTGGTTGGTTGATGGTGTCAAAGAAGTTTTCCATATTGTAGAACGCCACGGTATGCACTATAAATTTTTTTCCTTGCGCATTTGACCACTGAATTGCGATTATAACAACAATAAGGGCCATTAACATTTTAATTCTCATTTTTTCCAAGTTTAAATTATAGTGAACTTTGCAGTAAAATTCGTGCCAAAAGTATGATTATTTATTAAAAGCAGTACATTTGCCCGCTGTTAAGTTATTATTAATCTTATGTGCGATCAATCAATTAACCTTAAACAATCTATGAGAAAATTTCTAACCGGAACATTGCTCTTTCTACAGGCCGTTGCTGCCTTTGGACAGACATCCACCGGGCTTTCAGGAAAAGTAGTGGACTCGAAAACACAGAAGCCATTGGCCAATGTTGTGGCAACCATCCAGAACATCAACCTAACACAGGTGACCAACAACCTTGGCGAATTCCGTTTTGACGGGGTTGCAGTGGGAAACCAAATCGTGCAGATAAAGAGCCAAGGCTATAAGGCACAATTGCTTCAAGTGGACATCGTCAAGGACGTGATGCTAGATTTGGGCACGATCGTGCTTGAGGAGGACATTACACAAGAGCAACAACTCAGCCTGATTACACTCACACAGAACGATCTAGGTGACGGAAACAGTGGTTCGGAAAGCACATCTGGACTTTTGCAAGCATCGCGCGACGTGTTCCAGCAATCGGCGGCCTTCAATTGGGGACAAGCGCGTTTCAGGGTTCGCGGTCTTGACAATGAGTATGGTACAACCATGATCAACGGCGTGACGATGAACAAGATTTATGATGGACGACCTCAATGGAGCAACTGGGGCGGGCTGAACGATGCGACCAGAAATCAGGAATTCACATCTGGATCGACACCATCAGATTATACTTTTGGCGGCATTCTTGGAACACAGGAAATCAACACCCGTGCATCGACGTACAGAAAAGGAACTCGTATATCATTCTCTGGCGCCAACACCAACTACAGTTACCGTGCCATGGGAACCCACGTTTCGGGCATGAACAAGGACGGTTGGGCATTTGTGGTATCTGGCTCGCGCCGATGGGCAGAGGAAGGATATTTTGATGGTACCGACTATAGCGCAAACTCATTGTTCGCATCAATCGAAAAAAGATTCAGCAACAAGCACTCGCTGAACTTTACTTCAATCTACGCGCAGAACAGCCGTGGAAAAAGCTCGCCGAACACTGACGAGGTCACCAACATCGCTGGCGTTAAATACAACTCATATTGGGGCTATCAAGATGGGAAGAAGAGAAATTCTCGAGATAAGGATCTTCTTGAGCCGATCAATATGTTGACGCACTACTGGAAAATGAGCGACAAAACAACGCTTACCACAACAGCGGCATTCCAGACAGGAACTGTTGGCAATACTCGTATCGACTTTAATGGCGTGAACAATCCTGACCCGACTTATTACAGGAATTTGCCAAGCTACTTCACCTCTTTTTACAACACTACCGTAGGTCAGGTTCCTGGTTCAGCATATCAACCGGGGGGTCTTGGTGGCGTTTTCGCACCAAATTATCTTGGTGCAACAAACCCGAACGATGCCACATTCTTGGACCCAAACGCAAGACAGATAAATTGGAACAATCTCTACCTAGCTAACACAAATACCTTGAGCGATGCCAATGGCAATGACATAGGCAGAGTTCCGGGCGAGAGCAGATACGTTCTTTATGAAGACCGAACAGACGACAAGCAACTTTCCGCAACATCGATCGTGAGCTCACAATTGGCCGACAATATCTCAATGAACGGCGGAATTTTGTTCAGAAGCCTTCGATCGCACAACTTTCAGAATCTATTGGATCTTTTGGGCGGCGCTTTCTTTTCAGATATAGATACATTTGGCATTGGAAATCAGAAACAATCTGACCTTAACAACCCAAACCGCACCGTTGGTGTTGGCGAAACATACGGTTACAACTACAACCTCATGTCAACCACGATCAATGCTTTCACGCAGTTCAAGTTCACTTACAGAAAACTTGATTTCTATCTTGGTCAAGAATATTCTCGTACGGAATATCAAAGAGAAGGGCTTTACAGAAACGGATATTATCCAGCAACGTCATTTGGATTGAGCGACAAGCTTACCTATGACAATTTTGGTTTCAAAGGAGGCTTGACGTACAAACTTACAGGAAACCACATCTTCAACGTAAATGGTGTCTACATGACAAAAGCGCCAAATCTTAGAAGCGCATTTCCCAACGCTCGAGCAACGAACTACTCGGTTCCGGGACTAGACAATGAAACAGTTACGAGCGCTGATGCAAGTTACTTGATACGCATGCCTAAACTAAAAATGCGTCTAACAGGTTATTACTCGAGAATCAACAATGCCACCGAGACTTCATTCTTCTTTGCAGAAGGTATCTTTGGATTGTCAGATGCACAAACCGATGTGATCACTGGTTATAATGCATTTGTGGCCGAGACCGTGACCAACTTGGATAAACAGAACATTGGTGGTGAATTTGGTATTGAATATCAGATCACATCCACGATAAAGCTTTTGGGATCTGCGGCATACGGTCAATTTACCTATGCCAACAATCCAACGGTACGTGTCAATAGAGATGCGTTTGCGACTGCGGCAAATCCAAATGCGGCTGTGGCCAACTTTGGCGAGGCACAATTGAAGAATTACCATCTCCCGAACACGCCGCAACAGGCTTATTCCGCAGGTATCGAGTACCGCGATCCGCATTTTTGGTGGGTTGGCGCAAACTACAACTATCTTGCATCAAATTATTTGGACATTTCGCCAATCTTGCGTACCTCCAGTTTTGCGAAAAATTCTGATGACATTGGCGGACAACCTTATCCTGAGGCAACCGAAGCGCGTTCAAGAGAATTGCTAAAACAGGAAAGATTTGACGACTTTATGCTCTTTAACCTTACAGGCGGAAAATCATGGAGAACAAAAAACAGACAAACCATTGGATTTTTTGCAAGCGTTAACAACGTGCTCGACACGACCTACAAAACCGGGGGATTTGAACAAGCCAGAAATGCAAGCTACCGCGAGCTTAACCAAGATGTTTCCAGCGGAACACCTGCTTTTGCGCCCAAATATTTCTACGGATACGGTCGTACTTATTTCGTGAACCTATATATCAATTTCTAAAAAAAATAAAATCAGCTAATATGAAATCAACAATTATTAAATCAGCGTTTTTGGCGGTCCTGGCCGCGGGTATCTTCTCTGGCTGCGTGAACGACGACGATTATTCGACGCCTAGCTTGGCCTGCACCGAGACCAATTTGGTAAAAACCCTTGAAGTTGCAGATGTTCCAGCAACTGGTACGGTTAAACAATACACGCAGGACGATGTGATCGAAGCATACGTTACATCAAGCGATGAGGGCGGAAATTTCTTTAAGACAATCTCATTCCAGACCTTGGATGGATCAAATGCTTTCAGCATTCCGGTTGATGTTACCAATACTTTTATCACTTACAACCCAGGTCGCAAGGTATTTATAAAACTAAAGGACCTTTATACAGACATCAGCAATGGCGGCGTGCGTATCGGCGCTATATTCATCAGCTCATCGGGCACAGCGCAAGTTGGAAGAATGCCATTGTCACAAGTAAGAACGTCGCTAATTAAATCTTGCACCAACGTGAGCGAGGATGTACTGGTACAAAAAGTCACGGTTGCACAGGCCAATTCAGATGAATTCATCAACAAGCTTATCGAAATTGACAATGTTGAGTTCGCCGATTCAGAAGTTGGCAAAACATATTACGATGCCGGAAGTCCCAATACAGTCGGAGGCGCGACCAACCGAACCATCATTGATATGACCGGAGCTACACTGGTATTCAGAACCAGCAGTTTTGCAAATTTTGCGGCATCAAGAATTCCGGCGGGAAGCGGAAAAATTCGTGGTGTGGTTACAAAGTTCAACGGGATCTACCAGTTCCTTGCACGTACTGAAAGAGATGTGATGTTGACAGGCGATCGTTTCAGCGTGGATTTTGCACCACCAAAAGTTGGTGACGCAATCACTTTTTCGGGCAATTTTACAGAAAATTTTGAAAGCTACGGAACAACTTCTCCTGCAAACCAGTTTTTCCCAAAATACATCAATGACCCTGTAGTGGGTTCAAGATACTGGGCTAACGTGACATTTGGCGGCAATAAATACATCCAGATGTCATCATTTGGTGGTACTCCAGAAGCAAACAGAGTTTTGTTCTTTGTGCCTGTAGACCTAACGGCAGCCAATAACTTCTCATTCCAGAGCAAGGCGGGATTTGGGTTTGGAACTGCGCTAAAAGTTTACTATATCTTGGCCTCCAACTATACGCCGGGCGGCGTTGTCAACGATGCCGACCTAATTGATATCACATCAAATTTCACGATTTCTCCAGGACAAGCTTCAGGATATCCTGGAAACTTTACAGACAGTGGTGTTTATGCCATTCCGGCAGCGATCACGGGCAACGGTTTCTTCGTATTTGAATACCTAGGAAACGGAACCACAGGGCCAACAACCACCATACAGGTTGACAATATTGTAGTGAACTAAATAAAAGATTGGCCGTCAACAGGCGGCCAAATTATCAAATTTTGATATGAAAAATATATTCAAAGGTGTTGCAATAGCGATTTTGGCGTTGGCCACAAACACAGGTTGCGAGGACGACAAAGGATCTAATTACGAAACGCCCAATTATCTTGTCGGCACCTGGGAACTGAAACAGAGCGGAACATTGTCCTCTACAGGAATTGTACAGTATGACGCAGTGGACGCCTGCAACCAGGAGTTCAGCAACATTTCGTTCACACCAAACTACACGTACGTCAATAATAACTATGCAGAAGCCGACTGCTCACTCACGTCAACTTCGGGCACATACGCAATATTGAATGGCGATATCGTTCTTTCAAATCTCGACACCACCGAGGATCGGCTGGACGTCACCCGGCTCACCGATAAAGAACTGGACGTTGTGATCAGCGACGCCGGCGGTGCGCTCACCTTCCTCAAGTATTTCAAGGTCTTGCCCAATATGTAGACCTGATTCAGAAACCGCCTTAATTGGCGGTTTTTTTTTGCATTCTGCCACGTAGGGTCCTTTCTTTAAAAGCACGATGTTCGGGAGCGGCACAGCAGGCGCAACTATGTT
>JBBSUW010000073.1:0-15941 GCA_038234025.1 Flavobacteriales bacterium | reverse complement strand
TCCAATATCACGTCTTCCACCAAATACAGCAAAACCTCTTTGGTCATCGAAGGTATCTGCCGGGTCGCCCATATTGTAGGCCGGACTTCCGGTCAACAGTTCGTGTGTCAATGAATTGGAATTCGTGTTGCCGTTCAAGGCCAATGGACCGAGCATTGGATCTTGGCCCACAATGTCCGTAGCAATTGCCGTGAAGGCCGCAGGATTTGCAATTCTGATTAAATTGTAACCTTGAGAAACCAACACGCCGGTGCTGCTCAAAACATCATCGGAATTTGTCATCGTTGCAGAGTTATTGGCAACGATGGTATTTTTCAGTATTGGAGTTACCGCGCTGTTGTTGGCAATTCCGCCGCCACGAATAGCGTCATTATTGGCAACCGTAGTCATATCTACTGTAAGCGATGCATTGTTGTAAACTCCACCACCGTCCATAAGAGCAGTGTTTCCAGAAATTGTAGACCTCATTATATTGGCTGTGCCAGATTTGACGTGAATTCCTGCGCCATTTGCAAGTACACCGGTAAGCTCGTTGTTTGTGATGCTGGATCTCATAATAGTCAACATCCCACCATTATTGAAAATTCCGGCACCACCTTGAGTGGCGTCAGAACCTCGTGCAATGTTGGAATCAAGCGTACAGCCGTTAACGGTCATTGTTGAGCCCGTTTGGTTCCAAAGTCCGCCACCTTCGCGTCGTGCCAGATTGTTAGAGATATCGGTATTGGTTAATGTGATTGTGGCAATCCCACTTACATGAAGTCCACCACCGTTCCCGGGAGCAGGTGTTCCAGCATCACCATCCACATTATTGTTATTAATCATGCTGTCGGTAATTAATAATGAACCGGCAACAATTTCAATTCCTCCACCGGCGCGATTGGCAGAATTTCCACTAACAGTCGAATTATGAATTTTCAAAGCGCCACCTATTGTAAGAAGACCACCTCCGCTACCTGCATTTCCAGTAGAATTGTTATCTGTCAAAGTAGAATTGGCTATATCCATCGTACCACCATTGTTGAAGATTCCACCGCCGCCATTGGCTGCCAGAATTCCACTTGCAGTATTTTCACTCACCATTACATTGTCAAGTGACATATCCCCAGATCCGTTCCACAGACCACCGCCTTCGTTTGCCGCGCTGTTCATACTAACCGAACCTCCGATGATAATTGCGTTTGCTGCTCCTGTAATATGCATTCCACCACCGTTACCTGGTGCGCCAGTAGCAGAATTACTTTCTAAAGTGACATTTAAAAGTGCGATGGAACTTGTTCCAGAGTTATCCTCAATTCCACCGCCCGCTCTAACCGCAGTATTTCCAACAATGCTAGTATTTTCTATTATAAGAGTTGAACCAACGTCATTTAGAATTCCACCTCCGGAGCCAGCAGTTCCGTCAGCCATATTTCCGGTGATTGATGCGTTCATTATCATCAGCGTTCCACCATTGAAATTGTAGATTCCTCCACCACCATTGTCAGCAGCCACGCCGCTTGCGGTATTTCCAGCAATGGTTGTTCCGTTAATCGTCATTGTTCCGGTTCCGTTCCAAAGGCCTCCGCCCTCAGATCCCGCCATATTTCCGTTGACAGTCCCATTTGTTAATGAAACAGTTCCCATTCCGGTAACGTGAAGACCACCACCATTTCCTGGCGATGTCATTGTAGTATTGGTATTGAGGATTACAGTAACAAGAATCACAGTTCCTGCGTTGTTCTCGATACCGCCGCCCGCTCTATTTGAGGTGTTTCCTGAGATTGTTGAATTGCTGATGTTCGCGGTCGCGCCCATATCGTTCAGGATTCCACCACCGCTTCCAGCGTCTCCGTCGGCCGTGTTGTTCATTACCATAGCATTGGCAATGTTGAGCGTTCCCATATTAAGGTTGTAGATTCCGCCCCCACCATTGTCCGATGCTGCGCCCGAGGCGATATTATCGGAAATTTCTGTACCATCTATGTTCATTGTTCCGCTTCCGTTCCAAAGTCCTCCGCCTTCTGCACTTGCTGTGTTTGCCCGTACGATTCCACCTGTAATAGTGGTTGTTCCCATTCCGGTAACGTGGAGACCTCCACCATTACCGGGTGCGCTCATTGTGGAGTTATTTGCCAGGATGACATCTGTAAGTTCTATAATACCGGCATTGTTCTCAATTCCGCCTCCAGCACGTTTTGACATATTTCCGGTAATCTGCGTATTGGTGATCGTCAACGAAGCACCGATATCATTAAGGATTGCGCCACCGCTGCCAGAGGTTCCGGTAGCCGCGTTGTCCATGATCATCGCATTGCTGATTGTTAGCGAGCCATTGTTCAAGTTGTAGATTCCTCCACCACCGTTGTCGGCATCTGGACCTGCAGCTGTATTGTTGGAAATTGTTGAGCCCGAGATTGTCATACTTCCCGCGCCATTCCAAAGACCTCCACCTTCTGATTCCGCCATATTATTGGAAACAGAACCACCGATAATTAAGGCTGTTGCATTACCAGTTATGTGCAGCGCACCTCCATTACCTGGCGCTGCTGTTGCAGGCGCAACTCCGGCGTTGTTCATTGTCAAGGTGCAATTTGTCAAGGTCGTGGTAGTCGAAGCTACCATTTCGATCGCTCCACCAGCGCGGTTTGCCCTGTTGTTTATAAAGGTTGAGCCATTGGCGGAAAGCGTTGCATCAGCACCGACCAAAACCGCGCCACCACTACCGTTTGCGGCGTTGGCAACAGAATTGCTCAATATCATCCCTTGGATGGCAAGATTTGCACCAGTAACGGAAATTGCACCGCCGTTGGCATCCATTCCATTGGTAAGCGTCATATTTCCCAAGATTACCGTTCCGTTGGTAATATTGAAGATTCGTGATGCTGCATTTCCATTCACAGTAGTACTTGCTGTACCGTTACCTGTAATTGTTAGATTTTTGTCAATCGTTATCTGTCCACTGACAAGCGTTATATTTGCCACTAACGGTGCAAACAGAATCACACCGCCATTGGGAGCAGCTGCAATTTGGTTTCGTAATGTACCAGGCGTGCCGTCATCGGCGGCGCTCGTCACAATTTGAGACGTAGCGATACCCATTCCCAAGAAGAGAAAGAAGACACTCGTCAAACTTTTGATCGTAAAATTGTTACTCATAATTTAAAGATTTGATTTATAATTATTTAAACATACGTTAATAAAATCGCTTTGGGTCTGTTAATTTGCATAGATTATGGTAAACTACGGAAAATATGATAATTTTGAAACCTTTGCGCCAAATTGTACAAACGTAAAATTAACTTTGATATGGACTTGAGACCCGGTCTTGGAATTGGCAAGGTTTTGTTCGGAATGAAATCGACTGATATAGTGGGAATTCTTGGGATTCCATCGCTTAAAATCACATCTGACGATGGGAACCAAGTGCTTGCATATAACGATTTGATGCTGCGACTGGAATTCTACAGTGATGAGGACAATCGGCTCGCACTAATTTCTTGCAATAGTGGCTTGATGACTTTTGATGGCAAAACAATAATTGGTGAATCCCTGGATTTTGTAAAGATCCTGCTCGACAAAAAGGGACTATACAAATGGGAAGCCGAAAAAGATGATATTTTTTCGCGACACTTTTGTGAAGAAGTCTGGACAACCATCGAAGTGGAGTTCGGAAAAATATCAAAGATTGAAATTGGCGCACTTATCAAGGGAAATGACGAATTTGATTGGAAGTTCAAATCATAAAAAAAGGAGTCGATTAGACTCCTTTTATATAATGACTGTGCTTTCGCGAATTATTTTCCGTCCTGAACGGGCATATTTTCCAACAGTTCGATCTCAAACGTCAGGTCGGAATTTGCAGGGATGATATCCCCCATGGCTTGTGCTCCATAACCAAGGTTGGCAGGAATAAGCAAAAGGTATTTGTCGCCAAAGGACATCATGTTCAGTCCTTCGAGAAATCCCGGAATCAACCCGTCTTTTTTGCCCGCCGTGAATGGAAATGGTTGGTAGCCGTGCTGCGCAGCTCGGTTGGCATCGTATTTTCCAAACTGTTTGGAAACTTCCTCATACGAGCTATCGAATAGAGAACCATCGTTCAAATAACCCGCGTAGTGAACATAGACAGGCATTCCTTCCGTCGGTTTCTTTCCGCTCGACTTTGTCAGGACATTGTACTTCAATCCCGATGGCGTAGTTGTCGCGCTGGCTTTTGCCTCAGCAATATATTTTGCCTTGCTCGCTTTTATTCCCATATATTTTGCCTCATTCTTCATTTTCTCCTCTGTCTCCTTGCGCACATCATCCACTTTGCTCTTGAAATGATCAGCAAAAATCTTTGGAGCGTCAAAACTTTTTGCGGCAGCGCCTTTTCTGATGATTTGAATATGATTGATAACATCGTCCTGTTTGATTGAATTCACAACATCCATTCCGCTGATTACGTGACCAAAAATAGTATGCTTGTTGTCCAGCCATGGCGTGGCTTTGTGAGTTATGAAAAATTGGCTGCCATTTGTTCCAGGTCCAGAATTGGCCATTGACAGAACGCCCGGCGCTTCGTGCTTTAGATCTGGCGAAAATTCATCCTTGAAACTATATCCGGGTCCGCCCGAACCATTTCCCATCGGGTCGCCGCCCTGAATCATGAAATCATTGATCACGCGGTGAAATTTAAGGCCATCGTAAAAAGGTTTTGCCTTGAAGCCGTCTATTGTCACATTGGGGTTGGTGCCTTCCGAAAGTGAAATGAAATTCGCCACCGTCAAAGGAATCTTCTGGAATTCAAGCTGGAGGGTTATCGGCCCTTTTGAAGTTTCCATCACCGCAAAAATTCCGTCGCCCATCATTTTGGTATTGACCTCCGTGTCGGCAGATTTTTTGTCCTTCTTGGATTTTTTTTCGGACTGCGCGTTCATTGAAAAAACCGCGAGCAAGCAAATTGCAATTAAATTATATTTCATGTGAATTTATTTATTGAGTTATTGAAATTATGGTTTCTCTTTTAGTGTAACTTTAAAAATTATATCCGCATTTGGCGGAACAGCATCGCCAGCACCGGCTTGACCGTACGCAAGGTTTGAAGGGATAAAAAGAATGGCCGTTTCGCCAAAATGCATCTGCAACAAGCCTTCGACAAAGCCTGGAATCAATTGCTGCGATCCTAATTCGTAAACAATTGGCCTGTAGCCGTTCATTACCGCGCGTCTTGCGTCATATTTTCCCAAATCTTCCGCCGCGGACGGCATGCTTGTATCAAACAATGTTCCATCTTCGAGGTATCCGGCATAATCAATATAAACTGTCGTGCCAGAAGTTGGCTTTTGCTTCGTGCCTTTCTCCAGAACCGAATATTTCACGCCGCTTTTCAATGAATTTGCCGAAGATTTTGCTGAGGCGAAAGATTGTGCGAGCTTGGCTTTTATCGGTGCATATTTTTGATCGTACATCTTTGATTTTTCCACATCAATTTTGGTCTGTTTATCTTGGGCTTCTGCTTCGGTGCTGAAAAATCCTGAAAAGACTTTCACGGCATCAAACTTCTTTGCATCGGGACCGACTCTGATTATTTCCACTTTTTGGATATCATCATTTTGTTGAATCTTGTCCACAACATCCTGGCCTTTTATAACCTGTCCAAAAATCGTGTGTAGTCCATCAAGCCACGGAGTTGCAACGTGCGTGATGAAAAACTGACTGCTGTTGGTGCCAGGACCAGAATTTGCCATAGAGAGCATTCCGGGTTTGTCGTGCTTCATATCGGTGATTTCGTCCTTGAACTTATAGCCCGCATCTCCGCTTCCATTGCCGAGCGGATCGCCGCCCTGGATCATAAAATTTGGTATAACCCGATGCCATTTAAGGTTGTTGAAAAAAGGCTTTCCGCGAAATTCCTTGCTCACATAGGTATTTTTGCCCTCGGCCAAGGTCACAAAATTTGCAACTGTCACAGGCGCTTTTTTATAAGCCAACGAAGCGATGATTTCACCCCGGGAGGTTTCTATTTTCGCATAAAGCCCATCAGGAAAATCATAGGTTGCCTCTTTTTTGCAAGATGTTCCCAAAACAAGTATTGCCAATAAAAGCAATGAAAATTTATGCATTGTTGTAAATGTTGGTTTAGTCTGTGGAAATTGTCTTATCGGCGTCGGAATCTTTTTTGAAGTCGCGCAACGTAACGGTGTACTTCAAAGCTTGGTTGTGCCCTATCCTGCGATTGTCCCCGTGGTAACCGTATCCCATGTGCGATGGGAAGAGAAATACCATCTTTTCGTTGCGGCGCATCAGCTTTATGCCATCGCGGAGTCCTCGGATCATATTTTGCTCTTTGTCCACAAGATATTCCTGCGGTCTAAGCTCGAGCTCTGTGTAGATCACGTTGCCATCAAGATCGTTGACCTCATAGTCAAAATAGGCGATGTCGCCGCGCTTTGGCCTTAAAGTATCGCGGTCGTTCTTGGTTTCATAGGCATACCAATATCCTTTTTTGGAAGCAAGAAACTTTCGGCTCTTGTCGCTCTTTATGATGCTGTCGATTTTCTTTTCTTCCGCCGCCACGAGTTTTTTGTTGCGCACGACGGATTCTTTCATAAACGTGCCCGAAGATTGCGAAACCGGCATCCGGGCTTGCTGCTGTGAACATGCCGTGATGCTAATCGCGATTATCATCAAAATTGCTGAAAGGCTTTTTTTCATTGCTGCAAAACTTTTTCGTTTGAAATAATCTGTTCAAACTTTTTCTGGGTCTCTTGCAGCGAAACATATGATTTGCCGCCGGCGGCGTTCATGTGTCCTCCACCTTCAAAATGCTCGCGGGCAAATTTGTTGACATCAAAGTTTTCTTTGGACCTGAAGGACATTCTGATTATTTTTTCATCAGCATTTTCAGTAAAGAGCGCTGCAAAATTTATGCCTTTTAGCGAGAGCGCATAATTGACGATTCCCTCAGTGTCGCCTTTCTGATGCTGGAACTTGTCCAAATCTGCTTGCGAAAGCGACATATAGGCGGTTTTGTGATTGTAAAAAACTTTTAGACTATCTATCGCAAGGCCCAAAATACGCAGTCGTTGCAATGAACTCTCGTCAAAAAGCTTGCAATGAACATAAGTATTGTCAACACCAATGTCAATCAACGCCGCGGCAATCCTATGGGTTTCGCTTGTCACCGAACGGTATTTGAATGAACCAGAATCTGTGACAATTCCGGTGTAGATGCATGTTGCCATAGCAATATCGATAAATTGGGTCTTGCCCAATTTGCTGATAAGATTGTAGATCATCTCGCATGTCGAACCTATTTCTGTATTCGAGTATTTTACCACTGCATAATCATCGGGACTTTGGTGGTGATCGATCATAATGAAAGGCGCCGAAAGTTTTGAAAGCACGGCTTCCATTTCTCCCGTTCGGTGCAAGGCGTTGAAATCGAGCGTGAAAACGATTTCTGCATTGTTCAAAATTTCCGAAGTATGTGCTCTGTCATTTTCGTAAACGAGCACTTTATCAGATTCTGGTAACCACGAAAGGAATTCGGGAAAATCGTTTGGTGCGATAACAACCGCTTCATGATCAAATTTCCGCAGAAATTGATAGAGCGCCAAGGATGATCCCATTGCATCTCCATCGGGGTTTCGGTGCGGAATAATGGCAATCTTCTTGGGTGTTGCCAATAATTTTTCCACGTATTGTAGAGCGTCCATATTCATAGCCCGCGAAGTTACGTTTTTTTGGCAAAAGGTTTAGTCTTTAACATGCCTTTAAGTGTGCGCTGTTGTTGTGATCAACCATTTTATGAAGCAAGCAAAAATCCCAGATAAACCAGAAGAATTCCACCAATCACGCTTGCCAGGACATAGCTGATCGCGGTAAAAGGTTGTCCAGTGGAGAAAAGGATGAGCGCATCATTCCCAAAAGCCGAAAAGGTGGTGAACCCTCCACAGAAACCGGTGATCAAGAACCATTTGAGGTGTGGTGAAACAAGAATATTCCGATCAAAAACAGCGATCAAAACCCCAATCAATAAACATCCAAGAAGATTGATCAACAGTGTTGCAATGGGAATCGTTGCGCCCAGGAATTTTTCGGTCACAACCGCAACCGAATATCGGAGCATGCTTCCCAAAGCGCCGCCAAGACCGATTACAGCGATTGTTTTTAACATCTAATTCACACAAAATTGATTGGACCCTATAATACTCATTGTTTGGCGAAAGCCAGGTTTTTGAATCTAAAAATTAAAAGTATTTTTGCATATGCAACACAATGTTCTCATCCTGGATTTCGGCTCGCAATATACGCAACTCATAGCAAGAAGGGTTCGCGAGCTCAATATTTTCTGCGAGATTTTTCCGTACAATTCCTTTCCGGACGACCTTGAAAATTACAATGCGGTCATACTTTCCGGAAGCCCATTTTCGGTTAGGGTAAATGACGCGCCGCACGCTGATCTTTCAAAAATCCGCGGGCTCAAACCGATGCTGGCCATTTGTTATGGTGCTCAATATATGGCACATTTCAATGGGGGCGATGTAGCGCCATCAAGCACGCGAGAATATGGTCGCGCCAAGTTATCAAAGATAAAGAACAACGAAGTTTTGTTTTCCGGAATAAGTGAAGGTTCGCAGGTTTGGATGTCCCATGGCGATACGATAAAAAGGCTTCCGCCAAATACCATAAACCTTGCCAGCACCGACGATGTTGAATTTGCCGCGTATAGATTTGAGGACGAACCGACTTTTGGCATCCAGTTTCATCCAGAGGTTTTTCACACCACCGATGGCAAAACGCTGCTGGAGAATTTCTTGGTCAAAATAGCCAAGGTCGAACAGAATTTTACGCCAAACGCTTTCGTTGAAGAACAAATTGCCGAACTGAAGCAGAAACTTGGTGATGATCGGGTAGTCCTAGGTCTTTCGGGCGGTGTCGATTCCAGCGTGGCGGCGGTTCTGCTACATAAAGCCATCGGAATAAACCTTTTCTGCATTTTTGTGAACAACGGACTTTTGCGCAAAAATGAATTCGCTGGCGTGCTCGATCAATATAAGGATATGGGCTTGAACGTGAAAGGCGTGGACGCGACCGAGAAATTCATGAAAGCCCTTGCGGGAATCTCAGATCCAGAACTCAAACGAAAAGCAATCGGAAAAACGTTCATCGAGGTTTTTGATGAAGAAGCACATTTGCTCACAAATATAAAATGGCTCGCGCAGGGAACAATCTATCCCGATGTGATTGAATCGGTTTCGGTCAAAGGTCCTTCGGCAACAATAAAATCCCACCACAATGTTGGAGGTCTGCCGGATTTTATGAAACTCCAAATAGTCGAACCTTTGCGGATGCTATTTAAAGATGAGGTTCGCCGTGTTGGTGCATCACTTGGCATCGCGCCGGAACTTTTGGCAAGGCATCCTTTTCCAGGACCGGGGCTTTCTATCCGAATTTTGGGCGATGTTACAAAAGAAAAAGTTGCTATATTGCAAGAGGTTGATGCCGTGTTTATTGACGGCTTGAAATCGTGGGGTCTTTACGACAAGGTTTGGCAAGCTGGCGCGATTCTTTTGCCTGTAAACAGCGTTGGCGTCATGGGCGATGAGCGAACTTACGAAAAAGTGGTCGCGCTCCGGGCCGTTGAATCCACAGATGGAATGACTGCTGATTGGGTTCATTTGCCGTACGATTTCCTGATGAAGGTTTCCAACGACATCATCAATAAGGTAAAAGGCGTCAATCGTGTGGTTTATGATATCAGCAGCAAACCGCCGGCAACGATTGAGTGGGAATAACTTATAAAACTGTGGCTATGAAGTTGAAAATGATTTTAATCTCATTTATTTTGGCAACAGCCAATGGTCACTCGCAGAACAATGGCGACTTCACGATCGTGAGCCATCAAGTCCAAATGGGCGAAACCGTGAGGACCATTTCCAAAAAATACCTTACAAGTCCTGCCGATATTTACCAACTCAACAAATTTGCGGTCGACGGGATATCGCAAGGAATGATCCTCCAAATTCCCGTTCCATATCGAGAGGAAAAATCGAATGCGCACAAAACATCGGACAACACTGTGCAAACTGAAGAATATTTGGAAAAAACACCATACAATCCAAATACAGAAAAAGTTTATGTTGCCGAAACACGTCAATCAGAACCAATTGTAAAAAGTTTAGAAAAAGTGGATAAAAAGTCCGAGAACGAACAAAACTCGGTAAATTTGTCCGATGAAAGTGGCACGATCGAGCACGTTGTGCTTGCGGGCCAAACACTTTTCAGTCTTGCAAAGCAATACGGCACGACGGTAGACCAAATAAAGCACCAGAATCCGGCCTTGCTGAAAAAAGGCCTTCAAGTAGGGCAAATATTGCAGTTCGGAAAATAATCACAAACACAAACAAAAGCATTCAATGTTAAGATCATTTTTATTGGCGATAATTCTATTTGTGACAACTTTTGCCAATGCACAGGACAATAAAATTATACGGCATACGGTCGAAGCTGGAGAAACCATCACACGAATCGCCGCCAAGTACAAGGTTACGCCATACGATATTTACCGACTCAATCCAGATGCGCAAAAGGGAATAAGTCCCAATGACATAATTCTTGTACCGGTTTCGCCGGGCCAACAAACCACTTCAATTGGCGAACCAGTCCTTCCAAAAACGCAGCCCAAACAAAGCGCGGAAAAATTGCATGTCACAAAAACCAAGGAAACTTTTTACAGCATCGCACGAACATATGAAGTAGATGTAAATGAGTTGATGAAAATCAACCCCGAGGCTGTACGCGATGGTTTGAAAGTGGGTCAGGAAATTAAGATTCCCACTAAGATGAATCAAATGGTCCAAGCGTTGACCCCGACCCAAACCGTTGCAGCTACTCCAGCGCTTCACCATATTGTGGAGGCGAAAGAAACAAAATTTGGTATTGCGAAAAAATACAATATCACGGTTGATGAACTTGAAAAGTTGAACCCCGAAATAAAGAACGGTCTTCCCATCGGTTTCGATCTCATTGTCAAAAATGGCGATAGTGGCAAGGCGATTGTTAAAAAGCCCGAGCCCAAAACAGCGGAAATCGAGCAGGGAATCGTGAACAACATCGAAGTTTTCTCGACGATTAAAAGCACCGTTTTTGCCAACTATGAAGTAAAACCAAAAGAAACACTGTTCAGCTTGGCGCAGGAATTCCGTATAACGCAACAGGAACTGATAAATCTTAACCCAACATTGAAGGAAGGTGTCCGCACGGGAATGATCTTAAAAGTTCCGGCAACGGGATCGATTACCTTGGATTCCGAAAACGCGAAAAAGGTTAAGGATCTAACAAAAACGATCCAGTACAACGTCAAGAAACGAATGGTCATACTGTTGCCGTTCAACGTTTCCAAAATTCAGAACGATAGTTTGAGGTCGACCACGGCAAGGCTCAAAAAAGACGCATTCCTTAATATGACGCTCGATTTTTATTCCGGCGCGCTCATGGCGATCGATTCGGCCAAGACCTTGGGAATGAACATCGATGTGGACATTTACGACAGTGAAGAAAACACCCAATCATCAAATATCGATGACCTCTTCAGATCGAAAAATCTTTCGACAGCCAACGTTGTGATAGGCCCATTCTACCAACAATATGTCGAAAAACTCGCAGGGTTGCTCAATCCGTACCACATTCCGGTGGTTTCTCCGCTTTCAAAAGAAACCGTTAAACCTTATAGCAATCTATACCAATCGATGCCATCGACCGAATATGGCAAAAAAACAGTATTGGATTTTATGTTCGGGCAAGGTGCTAACGTTATCGTGGTGAGCGATCCAAAACGCGCCGCCAATCGCGAGATGATACAACAGCTTTATCCCTCGGTAAAATTCGCCATCAATAACGAATATGGAAATGTGGACGGCGACCATCTTAAATCGCTTTTTCGCAAGGATGTCACCAACTATGTAATCATCGATTCTGAAAAAACCGGGATGATTCTTTCCACGAGCACGATCATGATGGGCGAACTTTCTAACTATAATTTGCAACTTGTGATTTTGGAACCCAACGAGACTTTGGATTTTGATGAGATTTCGATGAAAAGACTTGCCGTGCTCAAACTTGTATATCCATCGATGACAAGAGAAAACAGTTCGCCACGGGCAATGTCATTTGCCAATGCGTACAAAGCAAAGAACAAATCTTTCCCAAACCAATATGCCACGCGCGGATTTGATGTGACTTTTGACACAATGATCAGGATGTCGCAAGGAAAACCGTTTTCCGAATGTGCCGTGCAAGATCGTACCGAGGAAATGGAGAGCAAGTATGAGTATGTGGCCAAGGACAATGACGGTTACATCAACAAGGGTGTTTATATTCTTGAGCTTCAGGATGATTTGACGGTCAAACAACTCAACTAAATGACTTCAACGGTAAATTATATTGGCGGACTTAGAACTGAATCGACACATATAGATTCGGGCACAAAAATAACCACCGATGCGCCGCTCGACAATCACGGCAAGGGCGAAGCTTTTTCGCCAACCGATATGGTCGCGAACTCGTTGGCCACTTGTATGCTGACCGTTATGGGAATCAAGGCAAACGCGATGAATGTTATTATGGACGGATCATCAGCAGAGATCACCAAAATCATGTCGGCCGAACCAAGAATGATTTCGAAAATCATTGTCGTTGTAAAAATGAATTGCGACGCCGACGAAAAAACGCGCACGATCCTCGAACGAACCGCCACTACTTGTCCCGTTAATTTAAGTTTGAATCCTGCAATAGATCGCGATGTAACGTTTGAATGGAAATAGATCCCAACGCCAACCAACAGCTCATTGATCTGGCGCACGCCAAAATGCCTTTCGGCAAATACCAAAATTACAATCTCATCGACCTGCCTGAATATTACGTGGTTTGGTACCAGCGCCAGGGTTTTCCAAAAGGGAAGCTTGGGGAACAGCTCGCGATAGTCAGCGAACTTAAATTAAATGGTCTCGAGCAATTGATCCGTGATATTCGCACGAATTTTCCAAAACGCTAGAAAATTATTTGAGTTGTTTCGACAAAATTGTGCGCGGCGTTTCGGTTGTCCAATATTCAATTATGCAAAATTATAATCGTACTTTTGCAGCGTTTTTTAAACAACCACAATAGCGCAAAAGGCTCGAAAATGAACCAAACAAAATACATTTTTGTTACCGGCGGCGTAACGTCGTCATTGGGAAAAGGAATTATAGCGGCCTCTTTGGCCAAGCTGCTCCAAGCGCGTGGTTATCGCACTACAATCCAGAAATTCGACCCATATATCAATGTTGATCCCGGTACACTGAACCCCTATGAGCATGGCGAATGTTTTGTTACGGACGATGGCGCCGAAACAGATCTTGACCTCGGACATTACGAAAGGTTCTTGAACGTCCCCACATCGCAGGCCAACAACGTTACGACTGGACGAGTTTATCTTTCTGTAATTGAAAAAGAACGGCGCGGCGAGTTTTTGGGAAAAACAGTTCAGGTTGTTCCGCACATTACCAACGAGATCAAGGAGCGTATGCAACAGCTCGGAAATACGGGGAATTTCGACATCGTTATCACCGAGATCGGCGGAACCGTTGGCGATATCGAATCTTTGCCATACATCGAATCCGTAAGGCAATTGGTTTGGGAACTTGGCGAAGGCAATGGAATAGTCGTGCATCTCACGCTTGTTCCATACTTGGCAGCGGCCGGCGAACTCAAGACTAAGCCCACGCAGCATTCGGTCAAGACATTGATGGAAAGCGGTATAAAAGCCGATATTCTGGTTTGCAGAACCGAGCACGAACTTTCGGACGAGCTTCGCAACAAGTTGGCACTTTTTTGCAATGTCAAGCGCGAGGCTGTAATACAATCCATCGATGCTTCCACGATTTATGAGGTTCCAAATTTGATGCTCGAAGAAGGACTTGATGTCGTGGCGCTCAAGATATTGAACCTGCCAAAAAAATCATCGCCCGATCTTGCCAACTGGAACATATTTCTTCAGCATTTAAAAAACCCGAAACATACCGTCAACATCGGCCTTATAGGCAAATATGTTGAACTGCAGGATTCTTACAAATCAATACTCGAATCATTTATTCATGCTGGCGCTGCCAACGAAACAAAAGTAAATGTGGTCTCGGTTCATTCCGAATATATTGATGCGGAAAATGTGAAGCAAAAACTTCAGGGCTTGGACGGAATTCTGGTCGCTCCGGGCTTTGGCGAACGAGGCATTGAAGGAAAAATCGAAACCGTAAAATACGCAAGGGAAAACAATGTACCCTTTTTTGGAATATGTCTCGGTATGCAAATTCAGGTTATTGAATACGCAAGAAACGTACTGAATCTTACCGATGCAAATTCAACCGAAATGAACGAGGGCACGTCGCAACCGGTAATCGATTTGATGCAAGATCAAAAGAACGTGACCGAAAAAGGCGGCACGATGCGCCTCGGTGCTTGGGATTGTGTTCTGAAGAAAGGAACGCTTGCGCGCACAATCTATGGTATGGATCGAATTGTCGAACGACATCGCCATCGCTACGAATACAATGGAAAATACTCGGATGCTTTGCAAAAAGCGGGATTGATTTCGTCGGGAACAAATCCTGAAACCGGACTTGTGGAAATTGTTGAGGTTGAGAACCACCCCTTTTTCTTGGGCGTTCAGTTTCATCCCGAGTACAAGAGCACGGTCGCAAATCCCCATCCATTGTTCGTGAGTTTTGTGGCTGCCACTGTAAAATCCAAAAGGAAAAATCATAAATAGGCGATGGCCTGAACAGAAATGGAAGAAAAAAAGTTAGACCGCAGTTCGATTATAGGATTCTTGTTGATTTTCGGAATTTTGCTCTGGATTATGTACCAGAACAAACCAGCGGAAGAACAAATCGCGGGAGATAAAGCCAAAAAAGAAACGCAGGCAGTCGCCAAGAAAACCGAACCTGCAGCAGTTGCTGTCAACGAAACGGCGGTTGCTCAAGCTGATAGCACAACAAGTGTTTCGCAAGAAGCATCACGAGGAACTTTTGCATTCTCCAAAACATTGCCAAGCGCAAAAGGTGGCTTCACGACTTTGGAAAACAATGTGATGACGCTCAAGATTGCCAACAAGGGCGGATATATTGTTGAGGCAAAGCTCAAGAAATTCACGCGTTTCAGTAGAAATAGTGGTCAACAGGTTCAGCTTATCGCCGATGGCAACGCCGACCTTAATATAAGGGTACAAACTTCGGACAGTCGCGTGTTCGAGACAAAGGACATGTATTTTGAGCCAACATTGTCAAAGGTGGGAGCAGACCAAGTGCTAGAAATGAGATTGAAGGCCGGCGACGACCAATATCTTCAGTATCGCTATATATTAAAACCCGATGACTATATGATGGGCTTTGATGTAAATTCCCAAGGCCTTTCAAAAATCGTTAATACTTCCAAGCCATTGGAAATGCATTGGGAAATGAAAACGTTCAGGAATGAGATCAGCGTGAACTATGAAAGCAAGTTTGCCGAGATCGTTTATGAGTACGAAGATGGCAAGGATGATTATCTCGGCCAGGGCAACGATAAACGGCAGGTCGCTCAGGATGTTTCGTACATTGCCTTCAAGCAGCATTTCTTTGCGTCGGTGCTCTTGACCGAAACGCCATTCAAGACTGCCGAGATGTATTCGCACAATCTTGTGGACGACGCCACTCTCGATACGGTTTACACCAAAGAGTTTAGGGCGACGGTTCCGCTGGCTTTTCGAAATGGTGAGCTGGACTATAACATGAACATGTATTATGGGCCGGCAGATTACAAGCTTCTGAACTCCTATGATCGCAATCTTGACGAGATCGTTCCACTTGGCTGGGGGATTTTTGGATGGATCAACAAATATATTTTCGTGCCGTTGTTCGGATTCTTGGCTTCGTACATTCCTTACGGGATCGCCATTA
>JBBSUW010000072.1:0-16013 GCA_038234025.1 Flavobacteriales bacterium | reverse complement strand
TGCACCAAAATCGCCGGGGTGGCGACGATGCAGTACATAAATTTTATGAGCAACAAAAAATTGAACAATTTAAAGCATGCACTGGCAAATTAAACCGCACAACGGGTTAAACTAGATCAAAAATTTCCCAACAAAAAAACCCCTCAATTACGAGAGGCTTTTGTACCCGGAGCCGGAGTCGAACCGGCACGGTTTCCCACAGGTGTTTGAGACCAGCGCGTCTACCAATTCCGCCATCCGGGCGTCAGCAGACAAAAAAATCCGAATTGGATTCTTTCGCAAGACAATTTTGACCGAAGCCGAGATTGCCCCTTAACACGGTGCAAATGTAAAAAATAAACCAACATCCCAACAAAAAAATGCAGCCTTTTGTCCGTGCCACTCCAATATTATTCCTAAATTTGCACCTCGCTTAAAGAAGCTTGCGATCAACAAGCTCACAAACAACGAAGTACAATGCCGCACCAAGAGCCGGAAGCCAAGATTTTCGCCTGTTCGCAGAGCATTGTCCTCGCGCAGAAAATTGCCGATGATTATGGTGTTCCATTGGGCAAATTGACCTTTTCGAAGTTCAGCGATGGCGAATTCCAACCGTCTTATGAAGAGTCCATTCGAGGATTGCGCGTTTTTATCATCTGCTCGACTTTTCCGAGCGCCGATAACCTGATGGAGCTTTTGCTAATGGTCGATGCGGCCAAACGTGCTTCGGCGCGACACGTCACGGCAGTGATTCCATATTTCGGTTGGGCACGACAAGACCGCAAGGACAAGCCGCGCGTTCCGATCGGCGCAAAGCTCGTGGCAAACTTGCTCGATGCCGCCGGCGCAACAAGAATAATGACAATGGACCTTCACGCCGACCAGATACAGGGATTTTTTGAGAAACCCGTTGACCACCTTTTTGCCTCGACAATATTCTTGCCCTACGTAAAAAGCCTCAACCTTAAAAACCTGACGATCGCATCGCCAGATATGGGCGGTTCAAAACGCGCCTACGCCTATTCAAAATTTCTTGAGTCCGACGTGGTGATATGTTACAAACAGCGCAAGGTAGCCAACGAGGTTTCCACGATGGAACTCATAGGTGAAGTTGCCGGAAGAAACGTTATTCTCGTGGATGATATGATCGACACGGGCGGGACAATCGCCAAGGCCGCGAATCTTATGATCGAAAAGGGCGCATTGAGCGTTCGGGCCATTATAACGCACGCCATTTTATCGGGCGACGCTTACGACAAGATCGAGAAATCGAAATTGAAGGAGCTCATCATCACCGATTCGATACCGCTCAAGCGCGAATCTGCCAAGATAAGGACGGTGAGTTGTGCGCCGCTTTTTGCAGAGGTAATGCACATGGTGCAGCACAACAATTCCATCAGTGGAAAGTTCTTGATGTAAATTTTTTTAATTATTAACTATATATTTTTACAATGAAATCGATTACGATTAAAGGATCAGAAAGAGAAAGCGTGGGCAAGGTTGCGACCAAGGCGTTACGTAATGCTGGAGCGGTTCCTTGCGTGTTATACGGAGGAGGTCAACCAGTGCATTTTTCAGCGGACGAGAGAGCGTTCAAAACACTTGTTTACACCCCAAACGCGCACACCGTAGCGATTGACCTTGGGTCTGCGCAGTACGATGCCGTGCTTCAGGACATTCAGGTTCACCCAGTGAGCGACAAAATTCTCCACATCGACTTCTTCCAGTTGAAAGACGACAAGGAAATCGTGATGGAAGTGCCGGTGAAGGTGACCGGAACATCTCCAGGTGTACTTCTTGGTGGCGTTCTACGTCTTGCGCAGCGCCGTCTGAAGGTGAAAGCTTTGCCAAAAGACCTTCCGGATTTCGTGGTGGCCGACATCTCCGAAATGGAAATGGGAAGCAAAATGTATGTGACCAAGCTTGCAAACGACGACTACAAATTGATGCACCCGGAAAACACCGTTGTAGCTCAAGTGAGAATTTCACGTGCTGCAATGAAAGCTGCTCAAGAGGCTGCAAAAGCTGCGAAAACTCCAACAAAAGGAGCGCCTGCCAAGAAAAAATAATTTTCAATTGCATTTTTAATAGAAAGCATCGGATCATTCCGGTGCTTTTTTTTGGAGCTATTTCCGGCTGTGGGTCAGGGACTTCATTTGCAACTTCGGGATTATCAAGTAACTTTTGGCCTACAACCATTAACAAAATAATTCTAACTTTGAAAATGAGTTTTTGGAAAACACTTTTTAAAACCAACCAAACAGAAGAAATCCCACCAATGAAGAAATTCCTCATCGTAGGGCTTGGCAACATCGGCGCCGAATATTCAGAAACACGGCACAACATCGGTTTCAAGGTGGTTGAACGATTTGCAAAATTGCAAGAGTCCAATTTTGAGACCGCGAAGCTTGGAGCTGTGGCCAAAACTTCGCACAAGGGCAGAACCATTTTTCTGCTCAAACCGAACACCTATATGAACCTCAGCGGAAAAGCGGTACAATATTGGATTCAAAAGGAAAATATACCATTGGAAAACCTGCTCATCATCACCGACGACCTCAACCTCGCTTTCGGAACGATCAGGATCAGGACAAAGGGCAGCGATGGCGGCCACAATGGTCTGAAGAACACAACGCTTGTGCTCAATACAACAGAATATGCCAGATTTCGATTTGGCATCAGTAGCGAATTCAAACAGGGCCAGCAAATTGATTACGTTCTGGGCAAATGGAATGATGATGAAATTTCTAAACTTTCGGAACGGCTCGAAACTGCATCAGAGATAATAGAATCATTCGTTATGGCAGGAATATCCAATACAATGTCAACCTTTAACGGAAAATGAAATGAAAAAACTTCTTCTTATCATCGCGCTTCCATTATTCATAGGCTGCAAGTCTCAACAAATGGACGTACCAAACATATCTACTGCAAAACTTACCGAAACCAAATGTCCCGACAAGGGCACTTGCAAGGTTCGTCTGGAAAAAGACCAGCACATCGTTGTAAAACGTCAAGACTGGGGCAGTATCTTTTATGAGCTCGCGCCACAGATTGGAACAAACGTAATTGTATATGAATACGACCGTGGTAACGAGAAAGAGCTTCCGGACAGCGGTTATCGGGAGGAAATTGTTTTCGAGCTGGACGCCAAGATTTCAAATCAAAACCTGACTGGTGCCTCCTTAAAAAATCTTAACGGACTATTCGGAAGGTTTTGTTTTTGCAGAGGCCAGACCGGCTATTATCCAATAACGGATGGAACTTTAAAATCATCTGAAAAAAATGGAATCCTAAACGTAAATCTGGATTTTACCATAACCGAGGTTCCGCAGATAATCGATCACATTAATTTTGATCTTAAATAAAAAAAAGGGAAGCCGTTAAGCTTCCCTTCAATCTTGAAATTGAATCGAGATTATCTAACCACGATTCTTTTTACTTCTTTTTTTCCGCCATCTGCAACGGTCACAAGGTAAATGCCGCTTTGAACATTCTTAAGCTGAATATCCTGTTCGAACAAACCGTTGTTTGCAAATTGTTCGCTATAGATCTGTCTTCCCTGTAAATCATTTACAACAACTTTCACATCAGAATTTGCGTAGCTGCTGAACTTGATTTTGAAACTACCGTTGTTCGGGTTTGGATAAATCGCGAAACCATCTAGGCCGAATTGTTTTGTTTTGAGCACTGGTGCTAGACCTGTTTGACATAGGTTGAGGGTGATATTGTTCAATGTTCCCGTATTTCCATCTCCAACAGCCGCATCTCCAACAAGCAATGTCCATGAGCCTTCTGAGTTCAAGCCGTTGAAAACATCGAACGAGTTTTGTGGAATTGTTGGCAATCCACTGGTTGTGTTTGCGCAGTCCAAAGCTGTTCCGGCACTGTCAAAGATCAAATCAATATTTGCAGCACCAGGGCAGAACGCGGAAACCATTCGCACGATTGTCGTTGTTTGAGCTGGATTGCGAATTGCTACATAAACAGAACCCAATTGTGGATGTGTCAAATTAACCTTCACGTTTACATCGCTCAGCGTAAAACTGTCATTGACTGTTAACGGAAAGTTGGTAAAGTTTGTGGCATTCTCTGGAATCGCGACATTCAATGGAAAATTATAATCGGTACATATATTCTGAATCTCATAGGTATAGTTTCCGATTGCGATGTTCTTGCTGTTCATTGCATAAAAGATATTTCCTACGGCCTCAACAATAATCCTGCAATTTGGTTGAGTGATGTTTGGCAATGTGATGATTTCCGTACCGTCGTTAGGCGTGTTGGCGGCGAGCATTGTAGGAAAAGTCAAACCACCATCTGTCGAAAGCATAATGTTAACATTCGCAGTTGATATTGGTGCTGCTGTCGTACTGGCAACATTCCATGTAACAGTTTGTGCAGAGCCCGAAGGCAACACCAGCTGATCCGTATTTTGCGACGTTACGCCGAACGGCCCAGAATTGGTAACCGTGATAATCGTGTTGTCGCGCCCCGTTTGACCGCCGTTCGGTGACCGATTGTCGCGAACTGTCAGCGCAAAACCGAGAACGCGGGGAACACTTGGCGTAACTTCCCACTTTGGCGTTAAATTTCCTGCGATAACATCCTGGATTCTTGGCATATATCTGTTCGGAGAAACCATGGGTGTTCGAGATCGGTAATTTGGACCGGCAATATTTGTTGCGATTGGAGGTTGTGTGACGCCCAATGTCTGGTTGTCTGTCTGCTCCCAACAGTACGTCAATGAATCTCCGTCAGTATCCGTAGCGCTTCCCTTAAGCACGAATGCTGTTCCTTTTGGGATAAAGTAGTCCGCGCCAGCGTCAACGACCGGAGAAGCGTTTCCGTTGAGTACGCTCACCGCGCAGCTTCCTCCACCAAGTACGTGAGCAACCATTTGCCCTATGCTCACGGCATGGAAATGGTCATCGCTGTGAGGTTGGACATCTTGTGCCGCGCATATTCCGGCATAAGCCATAATGGTTGTTCCGCTTCCGGGCTCCACCGCAAAAGCGTTGGCTCTTGTACTGGTCGTGCAATTTCCGCCCAAACCGTTGAAGGTGTGGCTTGCGCCAAATTGATGTCCCATTTCATGCGCCACAAAATCGATATCGAATGGGTCGCCCACCGGAGCGGGGGAACCTGTAATACCACGAGCCTTTCCGCTCAGGCAAACAGATGGGCTTTGTGCAAGTCCGCCGCCACCCGTGCTAACGGTATGACCGATGTCGTAATTTGCAGAACCTATCGCGCCATCTATGACAGTTTGGCTTTCGTTGATCAATGCATTGGCATTGGCGTTGCTAAAGTTGTCCGAAGTGATAAATATAATGCTGTCATTGTTCGCAACAAACTGCATCGTCAAGGACATATCTCTCTCGTAAATTCCGTTGATACGTACCATGGAGACGACCATTGCTGCCATGACGGCGGCTTTTTTCTGCGCCAAAGTTCCCGTTCCTACCCCCGCTGCACTCACATGGTAGGCTGCGTACTCGATGGTACAGGCCATTGCAAGTCTATAGGTGCGGAATTTTCCGTCGCTTGCGCGAAGCATTTCGGGATTTACGTAAACTTCTTGCGAAGCATCTCGTGGCTCATCCACGACCAAGCACTGCGTTGTGCTGTTATAAACAAGGTCTTTCTTTTGGTAAACAATATAGTTTCCAAGATCCTTGGTGTAAGGATCGATGTACCACGTTCCTTTTTCTGACGTTAGCGTCATGCCATGAAAACCATACAGGGTAGTTGAAATGTTGATGGTCGCGTTTGGATCATCGATTCCCTTTCCTATGTAGGTCTTTATATCCGGATGCCTTGCGGCAAGTTCTGGATGCATTACCTGTGTTTGGTACATTGCGAATTTTTCCATTTTCCCATCAGGATTTGGAAACGAAACTAGTTGAGTGGAAACACCGCTGTCGCGGGAAGGTGCTGCTTGAAGCGCAGATTTTAGTGCGGGAAAATCAAGGGAGTAAGTCTCGAATTGAACCGGCATAGATGCTCTATCCACCTTGTCAAGAGAGGAAACTCTGTCCTTTGAAATTTTTGACCATGCATTTCCTTGCGCGTTTGTACCGCCAAAAGTGAAGAGGGCGAGCAATATGAGAAGTAAAACTTTTTTCATAACATTATAACATTTAAATTGTCGTTTGTAAATATATAGATATATTTTGTATATTTACAAAGCGTTACAGTTATTTCTAATTTTTATCACTGCGGTGTAAACGCAGGAATTTTCATACTTTACTAATGTTGAATATCTTAAATTCATTCCATTTTTAATTAACATAAAAGCATTAATTCATTTCTTAACACACATACATCATCAATATGGTACTGAAAAAATCACTCGCGTTTATTGTTCTACTTATCGTAGTACAGGCAGTTGCACAGAAGGACGTGAACATACATAATATTTCAACCTTTTATAAACTTTATATAGCGGAAATTAGGACTAATGGACTCACTGAATTTCCATTCTATACCTCCAATTACACTGGACCCACTTATAATCAAATTGTTATTAATCCCCAACGGTCCTATGGTATAAAAACTCCCCTCGAACCGATCTTTCCGTTCTACTCTCCTACAAGTTTACCTGTAATCACGTCTTGGACGAAGGTTACTGGATATTACAGCTCGGAAATTTGGTCAAGTCAAGATCTTAACTACACACAAGTCGCCAAATATCAACAGATAAAATCCATAACATTTCAAGCTTACAATATCAATGGAAGTTTTGCCGGTACTGGAACAGTAATTGTCAATCAAAATGGAAATACGACTGTGTTCAATTCCCCATACGGATGGCACGTAACTCTTCTAAAAACTGCGACGAATGGTGCAGAAATGTATTTTTCCGATAATACATACGTACCACAGGACTAAAAAAACAATTTTCCAAATAACTTTTATTCCAGGGGAGGAAATAATTCCTTTCAATCTATTTACTGCAGTGCCAAACACGGTTATTAGAATTGTGTGAATTTATATCATCGGCTGTGAACTGCGGTATTTTCATCTACTTATATATTTCAGAGTGTATCTTTTGTTTCTAAGTCAATCTTTAATTAGTTTACTAAGGTAATGATTTTTTCTTTTTGTACATAATTCTGTACTTCAAACGCTGAAGTTTTTTACCACCGCACAAATTGGCATCGCTACAAAATTAAAAGTTAAAAAAAACGCCCCCATTTAGGGAGCGCTTCAATTTTTATAAAGGTTAGAAGATTACTTTACTATAATCTTTCTTACTTCTTTTCTTTCACCATCAGTAACCGTCAAAAGGTAAACTCCTGTTTGTGCATTATTCAACTGAATAGTCTGGTTGAAAGTAGCTTGCCCAGCATAATCGTTCTGAAGGATTCTACGTCCTCGTAGATCTGAAACCAAAACTTTCACACCGTTTGAAGAATTGCTCTTAAACTTGATGTTGAAGTTTCCGTTGCTCGGGTTGGGATACACCGCGAAATCGTCAAAACCAAAACTTTGTTTGTTTAACGTAATCGTCTGACTGCATATGATTAGAGACCATGAATTTATCTGACCCGTATCTTGATTGTATGTGTCCTGAGCAGTGAGTGTCCAGTTTCCATTGCTAATTTTATTATTGAAAACTGACAACGGTTGGTTTGGAGCATAAGTGCCGTTGATCGCACTGCCGCTTGCACCACAAACAATTGATGGTGAGCCATCATTCAATGTAATGTTGAAAGATGCGGAGGCTTGCTGACAGCTTCCAGAAACCAAAGTGGATGAAGTGCCATCAGGGTGAATTAGCTTCAATATAAGATCACCAAACCAAGTGTGGTTACCCGTCAAAGTAACATCAACATCTGATATGGTAAGTGCATCCGAAACATTGAGGATGCTTGAAACGATTGGCCCTCCAACGTTTGGAGCTGCTCCATCTGGCACTACCAGTACGTTGTTGTTGGTGTAGGTATTGCAAGTATTCGTCACGGTGTAACCAACCGCAAATGGCACTGTGTTCAAAGCGTAGAAAACATTGCCCGTCGGCTTGATCATGATTCGTACAAATGGCGCCGCAACACTTGGCATTGTTACCGTTGCGGTTCCGTTATTGGGTACGTTCATCGCCAATGGACCGAATGTTGCGCCATTGTCCGTTGTGTATGTAATATCAACATTTGCGCTTCCCGCCAGTGTGTTCGATCCCAGTACGTTCCACGTTACGGTCTGGGTCGATCCGGTAGGATATCCGATACCTGTGGTATTTTGCGACGTGATGGCAAACGGCCCTTTGGTTGCGTCGGTGATCAACAACATCTCATCGGTTTGAGTTTGCTCCTGTCCTGGGACATTATCGCGGCCAGTGAGGGTGAATTTTTGGGTTCTTCCAACATTCGATACCGACTCCCATGTAGATGCAACCTGACCGTTGAGCACAGTTGCAAAAGCAGGAAAGTATCTTACAGGTGCCGCGGTATGTGGCAATGAACGGAAGTTCGGACCATTGGTTTTTGTCAATGATGGGTACGATGCTGCGGCACCTACAGTGGTTGCGTCATCATTTTCTTCCCAATTGTAAAGAATAGTATCGCCATTTGGATCGGTTCCTGTTCCTGTAAGCACAAAAGCAGTTCCTTTTGGAATAGTGTAGTCTAGGCCAGCGTCCATTACGGGAGGGTCGTTTGCCAAAGTGATGTTTACCTGACAGGTTTTTGACAATAAATTTGTTTGAACCTGAAGAATACTTCTGTATGTGAAATAATCATCAGAATGTTGCTGAACATCGGTAGCACCCGTAATTCCGGCATATGCCATAATCGTGGAACCAGAACCTGGCTCGACGTTCACGGAATTGTTTTCGGCAGAAAATGAAAATGTGTGGTTGCCACCAAATTGGTGACCTAGTTCGTGTGCCACATAGTCGATGTCAAAGTTGTCCCCCATTGGAATATTGTCCGCTGGCGATGTGATGCCACTTCCCTTGTTGGTATCGTTGCAAACGCAACCTATACAACCGGCATTTCCGCCACCGCCGGAAGCTCCGAAAAGGTGACCTACATCATAGTTGGCCGCTCCTATTACAGAGTTCAATGTTGATTGAAGCTCTCCGTTCCAATTGTTCATATTGGCAGCAGGCGAATAAGGGTCGGTCGCTGCGTTGAGATAGATGATTGGCGCTTCGTTGGCAATAAGATCCATTCTAACGGCAAAATCTTTTTCAAAAACACCATTCACACGTGTCATTGTTGCATTGATCGCAGCAAGCGCTCCGGCAACTGTTCCACCATGATAAGCGGTGTACTCTCCCGTGCACGACATCGCCAGACGGAAAACCTTGAGAATTTTGTTGTTTGATCTTCCCAGTTCAGCGGCAGTTGGCAAAAGATCTTGATTGATCTGCACATCTGCTGTCGAGCACTCAAATGGCAATGTTCCCCTAACTCTTGTTTTGGAGTCGAACATAACATAAACCGCTCTGTCAGTGGTGTAAGGCTCGATAAATTCTGTGCCGTGATCGGCGCGAAATACCATTGTTTGAATTCCAGATGGCGACAAACTGAAATTGATGCTTGCCGTTTTATCAGTAATTCCCGTTCCTACATAAGAACGAATGTCGGGAAACTGAGCCTGAAGCGCGGGTGCCATATTCGAGGCTTCCCAAACCATAAAGCGTTCTGTTCCACCTAGAAGTGTTGGCATCAAGACCTCAACGCCAGCTGCTCCTGAAAGCCTGTCGGAAGCATTGATGAGACTTTGCTTGAGAAAAGAATCATTGAATTGGTAAAATTGTTGGTTTTCGGAATAAGTGCCGCCCTTGATTGTGGCTGCGTTTCTTGCAGCATCAATGCCGACCTTCTTCCACGCGTTGTTCTTTTGGGCAAAAGCATGACCAAATGAAAGCGCAAGTGCTAAAAAGAGTACTGTTTTTTTCATCATTAAGTTTTTTTAAAAGAGGTTCAAAAATAGCAATTTATTATCGATTATCTTGTTAACGTTACACAATTAACAGATATTGTCCTCAATAGGTGATAAAATCTTCGTGTAGCATTTTCAAGATGAACGCAATCTTCGGAATCAGCCGACGACAGTGAGATAAATGCTCTATTTTTGCAAAAAAAACAATTGAAGGTCTGGAATTCCATTGACGAATTTGCTGCCACTGGCAAAACCGTTGTTACGTTGGGAACTTTCGATGGCGTCCATCTCGGCCATCGAAAGATTTTGAGCCGCCTTACCAGTCATGGCGACCGAAATCGAAATGAGAGCGTTGTACTGACGTTTTTTCCGCATCCTCGCACAATATTGGATGCCGATCGTACCGTTCGACTTCTCAACACTATGGACGAAAAAACCGAGCTCCTGAAAAAATCCGGGATTGACAATCTTATCATTCATCCGTTCGACAAAATGTTTTCGCAATTGACCGCCGAAGAGTTCGTTGAAACTATTCTGGTAAAAAAGCTCAAAGTTGTGAAAATCGTTATTGGCCACGACCATAGATTTGGGCGGGATCGTTCGGCCAACATTGATGACCTCGTTGGTTTTGGCAAAAGATTCGGGTTTGAAGTAGAACAGATTTCGCCCAAGGAAGTCGACGAAGTGACCATCAGTTCAACAAAAATCAGAAAAGCACTTGCCAACGGCGATATCGAATTGGCCAATCAATATTTGGGCTACCCTTATCTCTTGACCGGCTCCGTAGTCAAAGGACGGCAAATGGGCAGAAAACTGGGGTTTCCCACCGCCAACATCAATGTTGCCGAACCTTATAAACTCATACCGAAAGACGGAGTTTATGCTGTAGCCTCTACCATTGACGGACAAATTGTATATGGTATGATGAACATTGGAAACAATCCCACTTTTGATCTCGCGACCAAATCGATCGAGATTCATTTCTTTGATTTTGAGACAAACCTTTATGATAAAAAGCTTCGGGTAAAACTGGTCGATAGAATTAGAGATGAACAGAAGTTCGCCAATTTTGAAGAGCTTCAGGAACAATTGGCAAGAGACAAAAAACACGCGCAAAAATTACTTGCGAACGACCATTAAAATCACCAATGCCGAGCGATACATCTTTTTTTTATAGAAAAATTGGCTCGACTTAAGTATAAATGCCTAAATTTATTTCCTTAAAATAACATAAAAAGTCAAAATCCAGCAGCAATTGCTAAAAAACTTAAAATCAGTACCATGAAATTATCTCGGGAGTTCATTAACGGATGCATCATATTTTTGGGCATTGGAATTTATTTTATCATTCTTGACTTACTGCACCTGTCCGACATTTTCTGGTTGCGAATCTTCAATGTGATTTTTGTGGTTTATGGTGTAAACAGGACGATTGCTGCCAATCACGCCGACGGAATCCGTGGCTATAACAAGAATTTTCTCTCCGCCGTCATAACATCAATGATCGGTGCCGCACTGAGCATTGCCGGACTTATGGTGTTTTTGGAGTTCAAGGGCGGCGAGGCATACCTCAAAACACTCAGTGAGGATTTCATTTTTGGCGGTGGCCAAACCTCTGTGCTAAAATATTGCATCGGGCTGCTTTTCGAATCGACCGCTGCTTCGCTCATGGTTTCGTTTTCGCTTATGCAATATTGGAAAAACAAAGTTGAGGACATAAACAAAATTGATCCCCGTTAACTTTTTTTGGAACAACTTGCTTTTTATTGCAGATTATTCATTCTTGAAAGACGCAGGTTTTAGTGTGCTTTCCCTAAACTATTTATTATACAATGATTGATATCCGACACAATTGGACAAAGAATGAAATACTTGAAATCTACAATAGGCCAATGATGGATCTTTTGTTCGATGCAGCAAATGTCCATCGACAGTCCCATGACCCAAATATTGTTCAAGTTTCAACATTGCTGTCCATCAAGACCGGCGGCTGTCCCGAGGACTGCGGCTATTGTCCGCAAGCCGCTCGATATCACACCAATCTGGAAGGAAACGATCTTATGTCGGTAAGCCAGGTCAAAGCCCAAGCGTTGCGCGCCAAAGCATCGGGCTCGTCACGGGTTTGCATGGGCGCTGCGTGGCGAAATGTAAAGGACGGTGAGGAATTTGACGATGTGCTCGAAATGGTGCGCACGATCAACAAGCTCGATATGGAGGTTTGCTGCACATTGGGAATGATCACCGAAAACCAGGCGCATCGACTTGCGGAAGCTGGGCTATATGCCTACAACCACAATCTCGACACTTCGGAGGAATACTATAAGGAGGTGATTTCGACAAGAGGTTATCAAGATCGACTTGACACGATCGCCAATGTGAGAAAGACAAATGTGACCGTTTGCAGCGGGGGAATAATCGGGATGGGCGAAAAAGTCGAGGATCGCGCGGGAATGCTCGTGGTGCTTTCATCTTTAAGCCCACAACCTGAATCAGTGCCGATCAATGCGCTGGTGGCGGTAGATGGAACGCCCATGGAAAAGGAACAGCCGGTAGAGATTTGGGACATGATACGAATGGTGGCGACCACGCGCATCGTTATGCCGCAAACTCAGGTAAGGCTTTCGGCCGGACGAACAAACATGAGCCGCGAAGGCCAGGCCATGTGTTTTTTGGCCGGAGCCAATTCTATTTTTGCCGGAGACAAGCTATTGACCACGCCAAATCCAAATGTTGATGAAGATATGAAAATGTTCGATCTCTTGGGATTGAAACCACAAGCTCCGTTCGTCAAACAAGCACAGCCTACAAGTGTCGAAGCCGAGGATTCTCGCTTTTTGGCGCTTGGTGAAAAGCCAAAATGGTCCAGACCAGAACATAAAATCGAACGAAATCTTGAAGCTAGCCTGAAAAAATAATCGGAACTACAGTGCATAAAAAACCCCGCTGATCGCGGGGTTTTTCATTTCTGTTTAGTAGACTATTTTCCGAGTTTCGACCGTTCCATCATCAAAATACGCTTTGACAAGGAGTGCTTGTTGCGCCATATCGAGTTCCAAGAATTCATAATGATCGGCATTTACTTTTGTAGAAAACAAAGCACGTCCCGTTATATCGATGAGCTCTACCTTGTCTATACTTCTGTTATGGGATTTTATCGAAATGACCTTGTTCCTTACTGCCACCACAAAGTTTGAATCTGCGCTAGCGAAAGATGATGTGGCAAGCAAGCCATTTTCATACCTTATCACAAATCTGTCGTCGAAGACTCCAATCTCACTTGAGAATTCGTACGGCGAGGCTTTCAAATCATGCACAATATTAAGAAGTTTGTCCTCCACATAAATATTAAAATCAATTAACGCGCCCTCGGTTCGGTCGATTGCTATGCTAAAAGTACTGGCTATCATTGCTTTCATTCCCAAACTAACGGTATCGGTGACAACGAACGGTCTTTCACGACCTTGAATCGCCAGTTTTAGATCGTCGGAAAACGAGTAAAGATTGATTGCTGTGTTACCATTGAAGGATTCACCATCAAAAGAGCGATCAAAGCCGTTTGTCGCACCATCCATATAACCTATCAATATTTGTTTGAAAGCGCCTTGCTCATTGGTTAAGTTCAACCAAACCTTATCTCCGTTCACAGGATCTGAATCAATTGTTTCATCGGAACGCATTACCATATTTGCACGGAAAAAATTGTTGTTGCTGCCAGTTATCCTCATATTGTTGTTGAATGTTGCCTGCCCGCCGCCGTTGATCGATTTTATAAAAAATGACTGACCAGATGCAATATATCCAGATGGCGCGCCGTTGCTCACCCCTGGGTTAACCGCCGGAGCTGTCGCCACACTTCCGGTCGCGTTGTAAACCGCATAATCATTGGAAGTATACAAATTATTGGTGATCGGAGTGTTGTGGGTCCACAAATATATCGTTCCGCTCACCACACCTGTATTTGCCGAAAAGGTCAAGAAAGACTGTGCCGAGATAGCAGACGGGTATGGATTTCCGATAAGGTTCATTGTGCTAATGCCCGAAGTGATAGGCGTTTGGATAAATCCGTTGTTGGCGATGCCCACAAATTCTCCCGTAAAATTTTGGGGTGTAACTGGATCAAAATTGTTGGGAGCGCGGATGATGTAGCCCTTCCCGATGTTCATTGTACTTGTACCATTGGGATGGGTCACCCAATTTCCGATCACAGGATCCCAGCTAAAATACTTATCGCTGAGAGTGAGCGGCGACAAATCGAACAATCTTTGGTTCTGAACAGGGGAAGACCAATAGGTGTAATCAAACTTTCGCATGGGAGTCGTGGTTCTCGAGCTTTTGATTTGCCCGCTATTGGATGCAAAGTCATCATGCTGGACCAAACTGCCACCGCTGTCGATTACAAAAGTTCCCTGATTGTCAAGGTCGCTTTCGACATTGAAATAATTATTGTTTCCAATCGTAACCGTTCTCGTAGGTTTAACCTCGCACTTGCAGGCTACGACATTTCCGTTTGATACAGTGCTATAGTTGCCATCTATCACAGCTTTGATTGTACTTGCTGGTGCAAATGGTGCCCACGCTGAACCATTCCAAGTGGTTGTAACTTCTTTACGACCAAACAAAATAACATCGTCCGCTGCCCAAAGTTCGTTGAGATTGTTGTTGAGGATAATGCGGACGATCAAGCTGTTTACCTTTGGAAGGTCGCCCAACCTGATTGTACTGTATCCATCTGTTGTGACATAATCGCCTGGAGCAGCACTGAAAACTGCCGGTGTGTTCGAACCCGAATATGTTTTATTTGCAACGCCGGCGCCCGAAGCAAAGGACCACTTTGCATTATTGTACCCTTGTATTTCAATTTCACTGGAATAGGTAATTCCACCGTCGGAGCTCACAAGGACGGTCACCTTGTCGGTGGCGTCCGAACCTTCGGCCGCAATGATACCAAGAGACGCCAATCTAAAGTTCAATTCAATGTCGCTAAAGCTTTTTGTGTTGATGGCCGCCATCGTTATGATTGTGGAGGAATTTGTAATCTGGAGGCTTCTAGATCCAAGAAATTTATTTGAAAGACCGCCATCGCCAGTTTCGCCATATGCAGTTCCCGCTGAAAGCAATGATAGACCAGAAACGGAGTATGTCCAAACGGGAGTTGCCGCAACTGCCTCAAAGTCCTGAACAGCAATTGTCTGAACCGGACCAAAATCGCAAGGGATGTAATCAAGGCCATAACCTTCTATTGCAAAAACATAGGGATTTTCATCGCTGTCGTTGTTCACAATAGATACCGTGGCCTTTCGTAGTCCGGCTGCGCTTGGGTCAAAATGTAATGTCAATGTGGTCTGTGCATTTGGGAGCACGGTCGCACCTGGATTTGCTATCACTGTAAAATCTGATGCTGCGACACCACTTATGGTCGTAGCACCGATCGTCAAGTTCTTGGTTCCTGTATTTTTGATTGTGAAAACCCTATCCTTAAAACCCGAGGCGACGTTCACATAATCAAAAAACGTGTGGTTTGTAAAAGTTGTCGCAGTGCTTCCGCTCACGATTGGCTGGCTATTGCCAAAAACGTCCATTTCGGGAGCCACGCCCTCGCCCTGAACAAGAAATGTGAACGGGGCCTCATCAGGATCGTTATTTGGAATGATCACCAATGCGGATCTTATTCCAGAGGCCGTAGGAGAGAACTTAATCGTAAAATAACGATCGAAATTCGGATATATGATTCCGTTGCTCGGAATGGTGACCAACGAAAAATCGCCCGGATTATTTCCGGCAATCTGAACATATGGCGTTCCTGCAGTCAGAATTACTGGCGCATTGTAAGGGCTTTCGTTTTTTATTCTGAAGCCTTTGGTTTCTGAGGTCACATTGACCGTCTGTTGCGAGAACAAGGTATTGTTGGCTAGTGATGGAATCATGCTCAGATGCGTCACAATCTGGTTGTTTGGCAATGGATTTCCATAAACCTGAATATCTGGTATCGGAATAATTCCATAACCCTGAATTTTGAAAACATAAGGATTCTCGTCGGCATCATTACTGAAAATGTTCACAAAAGCAGTCCTGAGTCCCTGCAGGCTGGGATCAAAAGTTATCGTAAAAGGCTTTTGCTCGGTCGTCGATGTCGCCGCCGG
>JBBSUW010000071.1:0-16041 GCA_038234025.1 Flavobacteriales bacterium | reverse complement strand
CCAACTTCCACCCATTATTTGTGACGAGATCGACACCGGCGTCTCCGGCGAGATTGCCGATAGAATGGGCGAAATGATGAAAAGTATGAGCACGTTTATGCAGGTGTTTGCCATCACGCACCTTCCGCAAATTGCCGCCAAGGGAAACCAACAGTTCAGGGTTTATAAAAAACAGGTAAATAATGTGACCCGGACCGACATTGTGGTGCTCAGTGAAAAGGAACGCATCGATGAGATAGCCCAAATGCTTTCTGGAAGCGGGGTTTCGGAGTCGGCGTTGCTTCATGCCAAAGCACTTTTGAAATGAGAATCCCGCGGATTTTAATTAGATTTGTGTTGAAATCAAAACAAAAAGAACAAGCAATATGATCATTGAACCAAGAATGCGCGGATTTATCTGTCTTACAGCACATCCAGACGGTGCAAAACAAAATGTGAAAGAGCAAATCGATTATGTGACCTCGCAAGGAGAGATCGATGGACCCAAGAAAGTATTGGTAATTGGCGCTTCCACTGGGTTTGGGCTTGCCTCGCGCATAACCGCGGCTTTTGGGTCGAACGCCTCGACCATCGGTGTGTTTTTTGAAAAACCGCCGACCGAAGGAAGGACAGCATCGCCAGGTTGGTACAATTCCGCCGCATTTGAGATTGAAGCTGCGGCAAAAGGTCTTTACGCAAAAAGTGTGAATGGTGATGCATTTTCCGATGAAATCAAGCGCCAGACAATGGATATGATCAAGTCAGATCTTGGAAAAGTAGACCTTATAATATATAGCCTTGCCTCGCCGGTCCGCGTGCATCCCAGAACAGGCGTGCAGCACCGTTCTGTTTTAAAGCCAATTGGCACTTCTTACACCAACAAAACCGTGGATTTTCATACAGGCAGGGTTTCAGAAATATCCATCGAGCCAAGCAAGGACGATGATATCGATAATACTGTGCTCGTAATGGGCGGCGAGGATTGGGCAATGTGGTTGGATGCACTTAAAAAGGAAAACCTCTTGGAAAATGGCGCAGTAACAGTGGCTTACTCTTACATCGGGCCAGCAGTTACCGAACCAGTTTACCGCAAAGGAACGATAGGAAAGGCGAAAGATCATCTTGAATCTACAGCCTTCGAGATCACGGAAAATCTGAAATCAATAGACGGCCACGCATATGTTTCTGTCAACAAGGCTCTTGTAACACAGGCTAGTTCAGCGATTCCTGTTATTCCACTCTACATTTCGCTCCTCTATAAAGTAATGAAAAAGCACGATATCCATGAAGGATGCATCGAGCAGATATATCGTCTTTACTCTGATAAGTTGTACAATGGTGGCAAAGTTGCAACGGATTCTGAAGGTCGTATTCGAATTGACGACCTGGAAATGCGCGATGATGTCCAGTCCGAAGTTGCAAGGCTTTGGAACGAAGCGACCTCGGAAAATCTTGAAAAAATTGGCGACCTCGAGGGATACAGGCGGGATTTTTACCAATTATTTGGATTTGACTTTAAAGGTGTTGATTACAAGGCAGATGCCGATGAAATGTTACAGGTAGAAAGCATACCGCAATAATCTGGCAACAAGATAAAAACAGGATTAAAAGTCGCTTTTAAATTAGGTTGATGATAAATCAATAGGATTTCGCATTGCTTTTTCCGACACTTTTGAGTACCTTTATGCAAACTTTAATTTAATAAACTATTTTATGAAAAAAATTACGTTACTGATGACGTTATTGTTTGCCACGGTATGTTTTGCGCAATTTCCCGCGCCATACTGCGGACCTCTAACGTTCACGACCAATGTCGAGCCGATCACCTTGGTGAATTTTGCCGACCTTAACAATGTTTCCAATGCGTCGGCGGTGGGCGCGACAGCGCATGAGGATTATACCGCGCTTACAGCAAATGTTGCTGCAGGTTCTTCTTACACTATTACCTTGAAAGGCAATACCGACGGGCCTTTTACAAATCGTTTTATTGTGTTTATCGACTGGAACCAAGATGGCGACTTTGCCGATGCTGGTGAATCCTATCCAATCGCGCAAACAATCTTCAGTTCAACAGGAGAAGACGATATTATGACCACTGGTCCAATTGAAGTTCCAGCAACGGCCTTGGGCGGTACTACACGGATGAGAGTGAAAAAAATATTCTCAAATGTCAATTACGCTGACCCATGCTTGGGCACTGCTTATGGACAAGTAGAGGATTATTCAGTGATCGTGACCATTCCCTCTTGTCTCGCGCCATCCGCGGGAATGGCAATGGTAACTTCCTCCACTACCGCAACTTTGACCTGGATTTCTGCAAATCCTCAATTTGAGGTTTTGGTTCAGCTCCAGGGCGCTGGAATGCCAGCAATGGCCGATGGTACTGGCGTAAATGTCGTAGGTACTTCCTATAGCGCAACAGGTCTTATGGCGGGAACTTTATACGAATTCTATGTTAGAAGCGAATGCACTTCGGCAACGGATTTCAGTACCTGGTCCGGTCCATATTTGTTTGACACGACACAAGCACCTTCGTGTGCGTCAAATCCTTCGCCGGCAGATATGGCGGTTGACGTTCCCGTGGGAGATATAACTTTTAGCTGGGACGCTCCGGCTACGGGCGACCCCGCAACATCGTATGACCTTTTGGCGGGCGATGATCCAATGAACCTTCAGCTCGTAAGTACTTTCGACACCAACTCAGCCGATCTTGTCATTAATGCATATGGTGTTACAATATACTGGCAGGTAGTTCCTTCCAATTCGGGCGGGCAAGCCACAGGTTGTCCAGTTTGGAGCTTTACAGTTCAAGATTCACCAGGCTTCTGCTTGAATGCGCCTAATGGTCAATGGCCAGGAGCAACGTATGTTCCTGCCGAGTGTGACGGTGTTACCGAAAACGTAATCACCACCGTCGGCTATGCCGGTGAATATTCAGTTGTGACCGTTACAAATGGCCAGACCTACACTTTTACAAGTGGCGATGGTGACTTTATTACAATAGGAGATGAAGCTGGATCAACTGCGTATGCATTCGGAACGAGCCCAGTGACATGGGTTTCGACAGTGGATGGCGATATTCGATTCTACACCCATGTTGATGATCAGTGCGGGGACAATACCGACGCTAGAGTTCGATCTATTGTATGCGGCGTTTCTTCATCAGACACACCCGATTATGCAGGTCTGCAGTTTCCTGCAACCTTGAACCTTTCGCAAGGAATGAGCGGAGATGTTTATGGCCAAGTTTACGAAGCCGGTCTTACCGATGTAGTTCCTAACATTATTGGTCAAGCGCCTGGAATCACCGCGTCTGTAGGAATCAGTCCTGAAGGACAAAATACAGATCCTAGCACTTGGACAACATTTGTACCTGCTGCTTGGAATCCCGCGTTCGTAGGCAACAACGATGAGTATTTTGCATCAATCGGTGCCAACTTGCCACCGGGAACTTATTACTATGCCACCCGCTTCCGATTGAACAATGGAGCTTATGTTTACGGTGGGATCAATTCAAGTGGTGAGGGTAATTTCTGGGACGGATCAACTTATTTAAGCGGTGTTCTTACAATTGCGCCGCCGCCAGCGCCTGCTAATGATCTTTGCGAGGGCGCGCAAGCTCTCACCGCGGGAAATACATTTGCTGCCAACGCAGTGATGGGAACCGTTCTGGGCGCTACTACTGATGCACCCGTTCCAAGTTGTCAGACACTGTCTTCACAAGATGTATGGTATAGTTTGGTCGTGCCTACCTTGGGCAATATTATAATTGAGACTCAAATGGTGGCTGGATCGTTGTTTACTGATTCGATTATCACAGCGTTCAGCGGGACTTGCGGTAATCTAACAGAAATTGGATGCGATGATGATGGAGGCGCAGGTCTTTATTCAATGCTGTCGCTAACAGGCCTAACGCCAGGCGATACAATCTATATCGTGGTTTCCAAATTTGGGACCAATGCAACTGCGCAGGGAAGCTTTATGGTTTCTGCGTACGACCCATTGCTAGCCACAACGTCATTTGACAGCAATGGATTTACTTATTATCCAAACCCTGTGAAGAATGTGCTGAACCTTTCTTACACAAAGACAATCGATAGTGTTTCGATATACAATCTGTTGGGCCAAGAGGTGATGAACAGAACAATCAATGCGAACCAATCTTCAATAGATATGTCTGCATTCTCTAATGGAGCTTACTTGGTGAAAGTAACTTCAGGCAATCAGGTCAAAACCCTGAAAGTTATCAAACAATAACTTTTGAGTCACCGAATATCAAAGCCGCTTCTGCAAAGAAGCGGCTTTTTTATGCAATGATTCAGTGCAAGCCCTTCAATTGGAGCGCGCATTTTGCATTAATGAGTACCTTTACAGTGCACCAATTGTCTTGAAATGACCTTTTCACTTATAGTTCCGGTTTACAATAGGCCAGACGAAATCCAGGAGCTTCTTCAGAGTATTTCCGAAACAGATTACACTGGTGATTTTGAAATAATTATCGTTGAGGATGGCTCTATTATTGATTGCAAGAAAATTGTTGATGGCTTCGAGGGAATCCTAAGAATTAGATATTTCGCAAAACAAAATTCTGGCCCGGGAGATTCGCGAAATTTCGGAATATCGATGGCGACTAGTGATTACTTTCTATTGTTCGATTCAGATTGTATTATCCCGAAGGATTATTTGAAAAATGTTTCACAGCATCTCAAATCCAATTATGTGGATTGTTTTGGCGGAACAGATTGCGATATGCCGGATTTTACTCCCGTTCAAAAGGCTATCAATTATGCAATGACTTCAATTCTTACAACTGGTGGCGTTCGTGGTGGTTCAGAAAAAACCGGAAAATTCCAGCCGCGAAGTTTCAATATGGGAATTTCAAAAAAAGCTTTTGAAGCTAGCGGCGGTTTTGGGAACATACATCCCGGCGAAGATCCAGATCTTGCACTTCGTCTTTGGGATCTCGGTTTTTCAACCGCGCTTTTTAAAAATGCATTCGTCTATCACAAACGTCGTATTTCCTGGGAATCATTTTCGCTACAAGTTTCAAAATTCGGAAAAGTAAGGCCGATTCTTGACAGTTGGCATCCAAAGCACCAAAAATTGTCCTACTGGTTTCCCTCATTTTTTAGTTTGGGACTCATTGGCGCTTTTGTGCTTGCATTCTTTGGAATCACATGGCCATGTTTCTTTTATGCTGCTTATTTTCTCATTTTGATTGTTCACGCAATATTTGTGCATCGTAGCATCAATATAGGAATAATGTCTGCTTATGCTGCACTGGTGCAATTCTGGAACTACGGATTCGGATTTCTGGAATCATTCGTAATGATCAGAATATTTGGGCAAAAGCCCGAAGATGCGTTTCCTAAATTATTTTTTACAAAAAAATGACAAAACTGGTCGGACTTACCGGAGGAATGGGCAGCGGAAAATCCACCGTGGCAAAGATGTTCAGCGATTTGGGTGTTTCAGTTTACTTTGCTGATGAGGCTGGGAGAAAAATGCTCGAAGATGTTGCAACAATCAATGTGCTCAAAGATTATTTTGGCGAAGAAATTCTTGTTAATAATAAGGTGCAGCGCGATGTCTTGGCGAATATTGTTTTTAACGATTCCGAAAAACTAAAATTTTTGAACAGTGTAATCCATCCCAAGGTCAGAGATGATTTTCAGGAATACGTCCAGCTTCACGAGCACGAGGATTTTGTGATCAAGGAATCCGCAATACTTTTTGAAAGCGGTGCCGATGCTGATTGTGACCACATCATAACCGTTTCCGCACCTGAAACAATTCGTATCCAAAGAATCCAAAAACGCGACGGAATATCGGTGGATGCCATTCAATCGCGACTCTCCAAGCAATGGAGCGACATTCAGCGCGAGGCGAAAGCCAATTTTGTCATTGAAAATAAGGATTTTGTTAAAACTAACGTTCAGGTTGAAAATATTCACGCGATTTTGTCAAAATTATAAGCGATTCTCATTTCGTTAATATTTGGTTAATGCTATTAAAGCGTAAATGTTAAAATGTTAAATTTGTAAAGCATGAACAAAATGTTTTTTCGATTGCTTGTCATATTGATGAGTTTATCCTTGATAGGAATCATCTTGGTACAGGTTTATTGGTTCAACACTTCATTCAAGAACAATGAGGAACAGTTCAAGTACCACGTTAAACAGGTACTTGGCAATGTTGCGGAAAAACTTCAGAAGGAAGAAGCTTTTAGTTATATAAGCAAGTACAACAAGCTCAAGGACAGTACTGGGCAACTTCCGCTGAAAAGCGACTTTTTGGAATTCGGATATTATCAGCGCGATTCGAGAACAAACCAGATCATAACATATTCCAACAGTATCAATGCTGAGGATTACAATATCTCATCATCGTTCTTTGACAAAAAACTGGACAGTCTGCGCCTTAAGAACTTCTCGGCAAAGCGCACCACCGAAATTTATAACAACGGTGGCATCGACGAAACTGGCACGAACAAAAAGTCAATGCCGGACGCTAGAATCGAAAAGGACGGCAGATCTGATATTTTGGACAATGCGCAGTTCGAGATTTTTTTCAAGGACATTGCAGCGATAAAACCGATAGACGATCGCGTGGCGCCCGACCGTGTCCAAAAATTGTTGGCGGGCGAACTTGACGAATATGGGGTCAAAACGCCATTTGAATATGGCATTTACGCCAATGGACTTGCGACAAAAGTAAAATCTGAACAATTTCATTACGACAAGTATGGAACATACAACATACCGATTTTTACCGATAACGAGGGCAACAATCGATATCAATTGCTTGTTAGCTTTCCGCAAAAAAAGAAGTTTTTGTTCTCGGAGCTCGTCGGAATAACTATTTTGTCGATCGTGTTTACCCTGATAATCGTCATAGCTTATTCGAGCGCGCTGAACCAATTGTTGAGGCAGCGTCAGATTTCGGAAATCAAAACTGATTTCATCAACAATATGACCCACGAGTTCAAGACGCCCATAGCCACGATAAACCTTGCGCTGGACGCGATCAAGAATCCAAAGATTGTGGGTGATCTGGAAAAAACACAGCGTTATCTGCAAATGATACGCGATGAAAACAAACGAATGCACGCCCAAGTCGAAAATGTGCTGCGGATATCAAAACTCGAGAAGAAAGAGCTCGAAATAAGCAAGGAACCGTATGACATACACGAAATAATAACCGACGCCATCGAGCACGTCAATTTGATAATCGAAGATCGAAATGGTGTGATAACCACTGATTTGAAGGCCGAAAGAACAACCGTCCTGCTAAACGATGTGCATTTTACGAACGTGATTGTGAACATTTTGGACAACGCGATAAAATATTCGCCCGAAAATCCGAGCATCAAGGTTTGTTCAGAGAACGTCAGGGATTTTGTTATCATCAAAATTCAAGACTATGGCGCGGGAATGTCGAAAGTTGCGCTCAAACGAATTTTTGAAAAATTCTACCGCGAGCACACGGGCGATCTTCACAACGTGAAAGGGCACGGTCTCGGCCTTTCGTACGTTAAAAGAATTGTTGAGGACCACAACGGAGAGATTTTTGTAGAAAGTGAAAAAGGAAAGGGCAGTACCTTCATCATAAAACTGCCATTGATAAACTAAAAAAAATAAAAAAGATATGGAAACGCAGAACAAAAAAATCCTCCTTGTAGAAGATGATCAGAATTTCGGCGCTATTTTAAAAGACTACCTAGTGCTGAACGATTTTTATGTTGTTTTGGCAAAAAATGGAATGGAAGGATTCGAAAAATTCAAAAAGGACACCTACGATCTTTGCATTCTAGATGTGATGATGCCCTACAAAGACGGTTACACGCTCGCAAAGGAAATTCGAGAGAAAAACAAGGAAGTGCCAATTATCTTCCTTACGGCCAAATCGATGAAGGAAGATGTGCTTAAAGGCTACAAGGTTGGTGCCGATGATTATCTTAACAAGCCATTTGATTCCGAGGTGCTTTTGATGAAAATAAAGGCGATAATTCAACGAAAATCGACCGATTCCAAAAATGATCACGTCAAGTTCGAGTTTCAGATCGGAAATTTCCATCTGAACTCAAAGCTTCGTTTTTTGACTTACAAAGACACCGAGCCGATCAAGCTTTCGCCCAAAGAAAACGAGCTTTTGAAAATGTTGGCGGTCTATGAAAACGACTTGATGCCACGAGAATTGGCGCTGACCAAAATATGGCGCGACGACAACTATTTCACTTCAAGAAGTATGGATGTTTATATCGCAAAACTTCGAAAGTACCTCAAGCTTGATGACGAGGTCGAGATTCTGAACATTCATGGCGAAGGTTTTAGACTTGTTGTCAAAAACAAACCAGAGGTTAAACCCGAAGTCAAAAAATAGTAGATTCCCCTTTCGAGGGGGATTTTTTTTTGCTCAATCCTTACTCCTGTTCCAATTTAAAACAATGGCACAGCTCGCTTTTGATCCCTTTTCAATTATAAAAGCATCTTCATTTGTTGTAGATGAATGTTTGATGTCAACTTCCTCACCGTGATTGAGCTCGCGCAAAAAGTTCATTTCCAGCAAAGTTAAATGGCGATTGACAACGCTTTTGACAGGCAGACTGTCCAGGCACCATTCTAGATATTTGATGTTGTTGACATGGTTCACAATATCGAGGTCGGACAGAACCACCGTGCGCTGCGAAATTGTGATTGCCTCTTCTAAAACTGTGATTCTCCCAACAGGCTTAGATGTCGAATGCCTTTCGACGAATTTTTCAAAATGACCATGATCGAGCGCCAAAGTTTGCGCACGACGGATTTTGGTATTGAAAACAACCCACAATGTTGATGCGCCGGCAATTCTTTTTCCATCCAATGCAACTTCCATATTTCTTACAGATTGCGAACCCTCTAGACTTTCTATCCAAGTTGTGATCGTGATTTTTTCTCGCCATCGCGGCAGATTATCGATTTCTAGCCGAAGTTTCCCGAGAACCCAAGCTTGATCGTGCGCCTGCATATCGTTGAAACTAAGGCCGCCCGATATTGAATGTTCCGCGGCCGTAAGTTGCAGAAGATTGCAAAGCTCAACAATGCGAAGCTCGCCATTTGGCGAGCACTGCGTGAAATTTATTTCCCACGTTGCGGAATGAACCGAACTGAAATTTTCTGAAATCAAGTTTTTGAATTTTGAATGTCATCGATTTTTGCATCGATATGGTGGAAGATTTCATTTTTGGAGATTGTATGGTCAAACCATTGAATATTTAAATTCTTTTTGAAATAAACCATTTGTCGTTTCGCAAACCGTCGTGTATTTTTCTTTATTTCTTCAATGGCATTTTCCATCGACTGCTTACCATCGATGGCATCAAAAATCTCGCGATAACCAACGGTCATCAATGCGTTTCTGTCTTTAAATTCATATAGATTTTTTGCCTCACCAAACAATCCTTCATCGAGCATTCGATCGACACGAAGGTTTATTTTTTCGTTAAGCAAAGGCCTTTCGGCGAAAAGACCAATCATGATCACTTCGAATTTTCTTGAATTGCGCTTCTTCTTTAAGAAAGACGAATATGGTTTTCCTGTTCCAATGCAAATTTCCAACGCTCGAACCAATCTTTGTGGATTGGAAATATCAACAATATTAAAATATTTTATATCCAATTCCTTTAATTTTAATTGAAGATTTTCCACTCCGAAATTATCCAATTCTTTATTAAGGTTTATTCTTATGGTCGGGTCAACTTCTGGAAATTCATCAAAACCTCGTAAAACAGCATCAATATAAAGTCCTGAACCACCGACCAATATCGCAAAATCATTCACCAAAAACAATTTATCGAGTTTTGTCAATGCTTCTTTTTCGAATTTACCAACAGAATAATCGTCATCGATTGAAAGGCTGTGGATAAAATGGTGCTTTGCAGATTGAAGTTCCTCATCGCTCGGAACCGCCGTTCCAATCTTCATTTCCCTGAAGAATTGCCTTGAATCGGCCGAGATAATCTCGCACTTATAATGTCGTGCCAACGTGATCGCCATGGACGTTTTGCCGATTGCCGTTGGGCCAACCACACAGATCACTATTTTCTTTTTTGCGCTCAACTTCCGAGCGAATTTCCACAGTTGTAACAAAATTTCGCATTGTCCTTGTGGTCCGTTTTTCCGCAGAACCGGCAAGATTGCGTGTTTCGGGTTTCGTCTTTTTGTCCCATCATTTGCGCGGTCACCAAACCGGTTGGCACGGCGATGATGCCATAACCCAAAATCATAATGACAACAGAAAAGAACTGGCCAACAGCGGTTTGAGGCGTGATATCGCCAAAGCCAACCGTTGTCAGCGTCACAATCGTCCAATAAATGCTCATCGGAATGCTCGTAAAACCGTTGTTCGGACCTTCGATCATGTACATTATCGTTCCCAAAATGATACAAAGCACGACAACGCCAAAAAGAAATACCGCGATTTTTGCCCGACTTTTTTTGAGCGCCAAAGCAAGACTGTCGCTCGCGCCCACAAAATTTCCCATTTTCAGAATCCTGAAAACGCGCAGCAATCTTACTGCTCTAAGCAGTAGTAGAAAATGGAAACCACTGACGAACAGACCGATATAACTCGGTAATGTGGCGAGCAAATCAATGACGCCGTAGAAACTGAAAATATAGACAGAAGGTTTTTTTACCGAAGCGACACGTGCGATGTACTCAAGCGTAAAAAATATCGTGATAACCCATTCGATCGCCGCAAGTTCTATGCCGTATTGACTGTTGAGCGACCTAACGCTTTCGAGCATCACGGCAGCGATACTGAGCAGAATAAGAATTAAAAGAATGATATCGAACAGCTTCCCCGCGGGAGTTTCGGCCTCGTAGATTATGTCATGAAGCCGCTTCTTAAAACTGTTGCTACTGGATTGCGTCATGGGATTTTGGCGAAAACCACGTTGGGCTTTTTACAAATATACAATCTTGAAGTGTTTGTCGCGAAGCAGGGACTGCTGGACAATATATTGTGTTTCAATGTCACTTGGCATCTGAACCAGAATATTTTTGAGCACTTCTTTTTTTGTGATCTGAAAGTTGAGGTCAAAAAACGCAAAGCCCTTATAAATTCCGTTCTCGATATAAACGCAGCTTTTTTCATTTGCGCGACGACCGCGGTCAACAATCAAAAGTGATCTGTCTTTCAGAATCTTTTCCGATATAAAAGCATCGAGATTTGCATTGTGTTCCTCGGGTGAGATCTTGCCCACACAGGCGCCATTGCAACTTTCATTCTCAAAATTTGAACAAGCTGCATTATCGAGATTCTTATCAAGGTTATCACAGAATCTATTTTCCGCGCGAATCTTTTGAACCATCGAAGTCGCCAAAAACCGTTTGGAAAATGCAAGCAAACCGTCATTTTGATCATTTGTCGATTCAATTGCCAAATAATTGTAACCTTGTGTATTTGTGCGCAAAAAAACAGACCATGGATAACTCGATTTTTTTTTGAGCTTGTTCAATGTCGGATTGAGCGCTATTATTTCCTGATGCGATTTTAGCAGCGCAATGAGTTCCGAACCTGTGAGCTCGTGCGTTATGCTGGCCACTTCGGCCTGAATTTTTTTGCAGAGAAACGAATCTCCTGTAAAATGCTGGTTCGCTCGCTTGCGCAGATTTTTGCTTTTGCCAACATAAATGATTTTCCCAGTGGAATCGTGCACATAAAAAATGCCTGTTTTGGACGGAACGGTATCGAGAATGCGCAGCAAGTTTGGCGAGAGGCTTGTGCTTTGACCCATTTTGACCATAGATGTGATCACGGTCTTCTGCACGTCCTTTTCGAGCAGAATCTTAAAAAGCTTGAGTGTTGCAATGGCGTCACCAGAAGCCCGATGGCGATCTGGAATGGGGATTCCGAGCGATCTTACCAATTTGCCCAGACTAAAAGAAGGTTGTTCGGGCAGAAGTTTTTGAGCAAGTTCCACGGTGCAAACATTTTGTTTTTCAAACTCATAGCCCAATCTTCGAAATTCTGTAGCAAGAATTCTGCAATCAAACACCGCATTGTGCGCCACGAGAGTGCAATCTTTCGTTATTTCAACGATTCTTTTCGCGACCTCGTGAAACTTCGGCGCATTGCGAAGCATCTCATTGTTGATGCCCGTAAGTTTTACAACAAATGACTGGATAGGGATTTGTGGGTTTACAAGACTGATGAACTGATCCACGACCTCATGGCCATCAAATCGGTAAATTGCGATTTCGGTGATGCCTTCCTCATTGAACTGGCCGCCGGTGGTTTCTATATCAAGTACTGCGTACAAATTTTTGTTTTTATCGGGTTCCAAAGATACTGCTTCCAACCCTTATCATGTTAGATCCACAATTAATCGCGAGCGGATAATCGCCGGACATTCCCATAGAAAGTACGGTGAACTTTGGATTTTTGATTTTGTGCTGTTCAAAAAGTTTTTTCAGATGTTTGAATTCGCTTTTTACTACAGCTTGATTTTCGGTGAAAGTCGCCATTCCCATCAATCCAATTATTTCCACATTTTGAAGGTTTAAAACGTCGCCATCATTCAAAATTTCGTCAAGTTCATTGTCGTCAAGTCCAAATTTAGTTTCCTCTTTGGCAATGTGAATTTGGAGAAGGCAATTTATTTTACGGCCGAATTTCTTTGCTTGCTTGTCAATTTCCAATAAAAGCTTTTTGCTGTCAACACCGTGGACCAAATGCACGAATTCTGCCATGTCCTTCACCTTGTTGGTCTGAACATGGCCGATCATGTGCCATCGAACATTCTTTGGCATCGATTCCCATTTGGCCGACATTTCCTGGATTTTGTTCTCGCCAAAATCGCGAATGCCAGTTTCATAAGCTTCCATCAGCATTTCCACGGGCTTGGTTTTTGAGACCGCAACGAGCGTGACCCTTTCGGGAATATCATTCTGAATAGATTGTAGATTTTCTTTTATCGACATTAGATTTCGTAAATGATGAGCCCGCTTCTGATTTTTGGCTCAATGAATGTTGATTTTGGTGGCATTATTTGGTTGTTGTCCGCCAGGTTTTTTATCTCGTCGATGCTTGCGGGGAAGAGCAAAAACCCGATGGCAAACTCACCACTGTCAACGGCCTGTTTCACGGCATACGGTGTTTCTTTTCCCGAAATATAGTCAATGCGCTCGTCGGTCCTTAGGTCGCCGACGTTGAGCATTGGCTCCAATATTTTAGCATATAACAAGGCTGCGTCCAGTTCGTTCGACCTTACTTTTGGCATGACCGAGTAGAATCTCCCTTCGAGATACATTCCAAAAACCGATTTCTCTTCGGGTTTCCAAATTTCATGCAAAGTGTCCTTTACCATAAATTCCTTCCTTAGCAGATCGATGAACTCTTCGATCGAATGGCCATTGAGATCTCGAACCACGCGGTTGAATTCATATATATGAACCTGATCTGAGGGCAGCATGTACGCCATAAAATAATCAAGGTGAACGTTGCCCGAATCCCTGTCCGCTTCATAAAGCATTTGCGCGGAAGCCGACCTGTGATGTCCGTCGGCGATATAAAGTTGCGGCATTTCACCAAAAGCATTTTGCAAAAACTCGATGCCCTCTTCGTCATCAACTTTCCAGAGCGTGTGCTTTTCTTTTTTGGTGGTCGAAAATATTAACGTTGGGGGCTGCTGCTTTCGCAGATCGATCCATTTTTGCAATGGCGCCGACGGGTCGTAAAAAAGAAGAACGGGCTCGGTATTGAATCCCGTCTGATGCAAATAGTCCTTGAACAACGCCACACGATATTCTAGCGTGTCCTCGTGCTTTTTGATTACGCCTTTGCAATAATCTTCAAGGGAAACCGCGGCGACGATACCCGTAAATTCTCGTTCAACATTTTCGATTTTATAAACAAAAAAGGCGGGCTTGTCGATCTTTGCCAAAATATCCTCCGACAGGAAATCGCGGTATTTCTGGGCCACGAGCTTGAATCTTTTTTCCGGATCGAAGCTTTGCAGATTTTTATAAGCGGGCTGGAGCACGTGCAAAAACGAAAATGGATTGTAGTCCAACTGCGAGGCAAGTTCGGCCGGCGAATATTCGTCAAAAGATCTTGACGTCACCAAGCTTACCTTGTCCTTGGCGGGAAGGACGGCCTGAAATGGGATTATTCTTGGCATTTATTCAGTGTGTAGAATTGTTGCGTAGGGAAAATGAATTTGATAAAATCGATTTTTATTTCTTTGAAAACTGCCTTGAAACCTTCTCGGCTTTCTTGCTTTCTGAATAGTCATAAAAACCTTCACCACTCTTCACACCAAGCTTTTTGGCGCGAACCATATTGACCAAAAGTGGGCAAGGGGCATATTTTGGGTTCTTGAAACCATCGCTCATTACGTTCAATATAGCAAGGCAAACGTCAAGCCCGATAAAGTCCGCCAATTGCAAAGGTCCCATCGGGTGCGCCATTCCTAGCTTCATCACCGTATCGATTTCATAAACGCCCGCCACGCCATTGTACAATGTCTCGATGGATTCGTTGATCATCGGCATCAAGATTCTGTTGGCCACGAATCCAGGATAATCTTTCACCTCTACGGGAACCTTTCCGAGTTTTTCAGAAAGCTCCATTATCGTTTTCGTGGTTTCGTCACACGTGTTGTATCCTCGGATGATTTCCACAAGTTTCATGATCGGCACCGGATTCATAAAGTGCATCCCGATAACGCGCTCTGGACTTGAACAAACCGCCGCGATTTGAGTAATCGAAATCGACGAAGTGTTTGTTGCCAAAATCGTATGTTCCTCACAAAACTGATTTAGCTGTTTAAAAATCGAAAGCTTGAGCTCAACGTTTTCCGTCGCGGCTTCTACTACCAACTCAGCGCCAACAACGCCATCGGAAATATCCGTGTACGTGGAGATATTCTCGATCGTTGTCTTTTTTGATTCTTCCGTCATTGTTCCTTTCGAAACCATCCGGTCAAGGTTAGACGCGATCGTGTTCATTCCGCGTTCAAGCGATTTGTCCGAAAGATCGATGAGCTTGACCTTGAATCCGCTTTGCGCGAAAGTGTGCGCGATGCCGTTTCCCATTGTTCCCGCCCCGATTACTGCTACTGTTTTGATCATTTATTGATTGTTTTATTTGCGCTTTTCCAAGCATTCTATTATCTGATGCGCCACCCGCAGCGCTTCCGTGCCGTCAGAAAGCGTCACCACTTCCGTGGAATTGTTATTGATCGCGTTCGCAAAACTTTCAAGTTCGTCAAGGATCGCATTGTTGCCGGAAACTTCCGGATTGGCAAAATAAATCTGCTTTTTCACACCCTCGGCATTTTGCAGAATCATATCAAAATCGCCGGGCGTCTCTGGCGCTTCCTTCATCTTGACGACCTCGCATTTCTTCTCCAAAAAATCCACAGAAATGTAGGCATCTTTCTGAAAAAACCTTGACTTTCGCATACTCTTCAATGAAATCCGGCTCGCCGTAAGGTTTGCCACACAACCATTCTCAAACTCAATCCTCGCATTCGCGATGTCCGGCGTGTCCGAGATCACCGAGACACCACTCGCGTGAATTTCCTTGACCTTTGATTTAACCACGCTCAATATCGCGTCGATATCGTGGATCATCAGATCCAGAACAACGGGAACATCCGTGCCGCGCGGATTAAATTCCGCCAACCGGTGCGTCTCAATAAACATTGGGTTTTCTATAAGATCCTTGACCGCGATAAACGCCGGATTGAACCTTTCCACATGGCCCACTTGCCCTTTCACATTGTGTACCATTGTCAATGCAACTATTTCTTCGGCCTCTGCAACGGTATTGGCAATTGGTTTTTCTATAAAGATATGCTTGCCGCTCCTGATGGCCACTTTGGCGCACCGATAATGCGACAGCGTTGGCGTCACTATGTCCACTACATCCACGGCGGTCATCAATTTTGCGATCGTGTTGAACTGTTTGTAGCCAAATTCCCTCTCGATCTTGGCACCGCTCTCGAGATTCTCGTCGTAGAAACCGACAAGTTCGAAGAGTTCGGATTGCTGAAGCAGGCGCAAATGGATCTTG
>JBBSUW010000070.1:0-16068 GCA_038234025.1 Flavobacteriales bacterium | reverse complement strand
GAAGCAATGGTTGTCACCGAAGCGGTCTCGTCTTCTTTTATAGAACAAGCTATAGATGTATTTACTTTTTTCAATCCCTGAACGAATCCTGCACTTTCTGGCAACGTATACACAGGATTGACACCGTACATTATTAAGGTGTGGACCTTTCCGGCATTCATATCGGCGAGAAGCTGCACTATCTTCTCGTCAGAACCTTTACGGATGTAGCGGGTTCCCGACATTGCGCTGCTTCCAAGACTTTGGTTTATGGCCAACGCCAGCATCTGAGCGTTCTTGTCATCTATTCCGCAAACGAGAACACCTCGCGGTCCTGAAGATTTAAGCATTGCGATCGCCTGATCTACCGCCGCCGCCACTTTCCCGTCAAGACTTCCCGAAGCTCCGCCCGAAATCGCACCGTGAATTTTGAGCAATGCCTGTTTCTGCATCGCTGTGCTCATCGGAACGCGCATATCTGCGGCAGCGCCAGAAAGTGACATATTTGCCTCAAACTGTATGTGCTTCGACATCTTGCCCTGCGAAGGGTTTCGTCCTTGAGCATAACCTCTATCGTAGCTTCCTCCCTGCCAATCTCCCAAAAAGTCGGCACCGATAGAAACTATGGTCTCAGCTTTTGATAGGTCGTAATCCACAAGAGCGCGATCACCAAAAACCGCTTCGTGCGCATCAAGCGCGGCCGATTCTGATATGGCGTCGTATATAATATGTTTTGCGTTTGGATTCTGGGCGATGAACTCTCCGATGAGTTTTTCCGTGGACGGACTTGCCAACGTACCGGTAAGGACAACTACTTGACCTCCTTTAGCGCGAGAATCAGACAACGAAGATTTAACTTTGGTATCCAATTGGGCCCAAGTTGCAGGTTTGCCCATGATTTTTGGCGCCTTCAACCTCATATTGTCATACATAGAAAGCACGGATGCATGGACTCGAGCATTTGCTCTAAAATTGGCGCCAGCAAGCGTATTGTTCTCTATTTTTATAGGTCTGCCTTCTCGGGTTTTTACCAAAATATTCGCAAAGTCGAAACCGTCGAACATCGTGGTGGCGTAAAAATCGGGCACGCCCGGAATGATATTATCAGGCTGGACTACGTAGGGAATGGATTTGTGCACCGGTCCTTCGCATGATGCCAAAGCGGCGGCGGCCGTACTGAAACCAACAAATTTCAAGAAGTCACGACGTGATGTATTGGTGTCCGACAACGACTCTTTGTTCCCCAAAAATTCAGCTGTGGGAATCTCCTCAACAAACTCGTTTTGTTTAAGCGTCTCAACAATAGAACTGCTATCGTCCAATTCCTCAACACTTTTCCAGTATTTTTTGTTTGATGACATCGTATATGAAATTAACTTCTTTATAATTGATTAATAGTGGCACTTGCCGCATTCCAGACCGCCCATTTGCGCTTCGGTGAGCTTGTCAACATTGTACTTTTTGGAAAGCTCCGCGTGAATTTTGGCGTAGTACTCATTTCCTTCCATTTTTACGTTTGTCTTGCGGTGGCAATTGATGCACCAACCCATTGTAAGAGGCGCAAATTGCTTTTGGATTTCATAACTCTCAACTGGACCGTGGCATGTTTGGCAATCGATACCTGCAACGGTAACATGCTGTGAGTGATTAAAATAAACAAAATCGGGAAGGTTGTGAATTCGGATCCATTTTACCGGTCGTGTCACGCCCGTATATTTTTGTGCGGCCTTGTCCCAACCTATAGCGTTGTACAATTTCGCGATTTCTCCGTCATAATACGCCTTGCTGTATTCGGGCGTAGCAGTTGATTCTGCGACCTCGGAAATATTTTTGTGACAATTCATGCAAATATTCAAAGATGGTATTCCTGCATTCTTGCTGACCCTTGCCGCCGAATGGCAATATTTGCAATCGATACCATTGTCGCCCGCGTGTATTCTGTGCGAATAATGGATTGGCTGTATCGGGGCATAATCTTTGTCAACCCCAACCTGCATCAACCATCCGTACACAAAATATGCCGAAGCGAGCATCAGAAAAATGACGGTAACAAGTACCAAGAACTGGTTCTTGGCATAAGCCCTCCAAATTGGCATCGTCGCTTCCTTCTCGACCAGCTCAACTCCATTGGCATTGGCAATCTTGTTGAGCACACGATTGACCATCACGAGCATCAAAATCAAGATTACAAGCACCACGGAAAGAATTCCCAATACAAGGTCGTTGGAAACCCCACCTGCCGACGCGGCCGTTCCCGGAGGCCCTGATGTGCCTGCATTGACTACCGGCTCGGCTTTTGGCTGTGAAGTATAGGCGATTATATTGTCTATGTCACCGTTCGATAACTGCGGAAAAGGTGTCATAACTGAACGACCGTTTTCTTCAAAAAGCTTTACGGCAACTGGGTCGCCCGCCTTTATCATCTCGGAACTGTTGTGAATCCATTTGTAGAGCCAAGCCTGATCGTGCTTTGCGGCAACAGCACGAAGTGCTGGTCCAGTTGATTTGGCGTCAAGTTTGTGGCAGGCGGCACAGTTCGAGTTGAAGAGCTCCTTTCCTTTGATCGGGTCACCGGCCGAAGCTGGTGATGCTGTAGCGGCTTCGGGTGCGGGAGTTGCAGGTGTAGTGACCGCGGTTGGAGTCGCGACCGGAGCATCTTGTGCAAATGAACCTAAAGTTGTGGCCATGAAAGCAAGGCTGAGCAGTATAATCCTTGTGAACGAACTATGGTTATCCACTTTTTCCATATAATGTTTGATTATCGACTAATTGCAAGAAAAACCGCGCCAAGGCACGTTTTACGATGGTTTCTTCAAAAACTGCGACAAAAATACGATTTAAGACGCTTCTGCAAAACCTTAAAATAGTCTTAAATATTAATTTATAACTATTCTAAATAAAATATTAAGATGGTATAAATCTGAAATATTACATTTGCATAACAACCATAGAGTTACCATGAAAATCAGAAAAAGAATCCTGTTTGCCGCAGTTTTGTCCATGCTGTATTTTGGTGAAAAAATCTTGGCACAGCCCGCCGCGGTTACGGTAAACCAAGATCCAAAATTTATGCAGCTGCTCGATGAGAAGCGGCGCATAATCACCTCCATAACCGTAATCGACAAGTACAAAATACAACTTTTTACGGGCGATTCAGACGGCGCTAAAAAAGCGCTCTCCGACTTTAGAAGGGATTACAAAAACATGGACGGAACGATTGTTTTCAGCACGCCTACCTATAAGGTTTGGGTCGGCAGTTTCAAGTCGCGAATCGAGGCCGAACGAACCCTCAACGATATAAAATCACATTATCCTCTTGCATTCTTGATAAAGCCCAACAAATAAGAAAAGCCGCCCATTCCAGGCGGCTTTTCAATATTAAAAAAGTTGATTCTATTTAAGTTTCTTCTTCACGGCTACTTCCTGGAAGGCTTCGATGATATCGTTTTGTTCGATTTCATTGTATCCTTTGATCTGAATACCACAATCGTAACCTTTTGAAACCTCTTTCACATCGTCCTTGAACCTTTTCAGCGCCGAAAGTTCTCCTGTGTGGATCACGACTCCTTCGCGGATGATCCGGATGCGCGATGATCTGAAGATTTTTCCGTCAGTGACCATACAACCTGCGATCGTTCCAACTTTGGAGATTTTGAAAAGTTCTCGAATCTCGGCCGTACCTGTGATTTCCTCTTTCATCTCTGGCGAAAGCATTCCTTCCATTGCATCGCGGAGATCATCGATGGCATCATAAATAATGGAGTAGTTCCTGATGTCGATTTCTTCTTTGTCGGCCAATTGACGGGCATTTCCGGCAGGTCGAACGTTGAAACCTATGATTATGGCATCTGATGCAGAAGCCAGCATAACGTCGGTCTCGGTAATCGCGCCTACTCCTTTATGTATAATATTGATCTGAATTTCTTCTGTCGAAAGTTTTGAGAATGAATCCGAAAGTGCTTCGACGGAACCATCAACGTCACCTTTTAGTATAATGTTGAGCTCCTTGAACTGGCCAAGCGCTATACGACGGCCAATTTCTGCAAGCGTAATGTGTCGCTGGGTCCTCACCGACTGCTCTCGCATCAATTGTGTTCGTTTTGCGGCGATTGCTTTTGCCTCGCGCTCATCTTCAAATACGTTGAACTTATCACCTGCAGTCGCGGCGCCGTCAAGTCCCAAAACAGAAACAGGCGTTGAAGGGCCAGCCTCCATTACCACATTACCGCGCTCATCGTGCATTGCTTTGATCTTGCCATGATGTTTTCCGGCAAGCATATAATCACCAACTTTCAATGTTCCGTTCTGAACCAAGATTGTTGAAACGTAACCTTTTCCTTTGTCTAGAAATGCTTCCACAACTGTTCCGGATGCGGGTTTGTTCGGGTTGGATTTCAAATCCAAAATCTCAGCTTCGAGCAATACTTTTTCCAAAAGTTCTTTCACGCCAGTACCGACCTTGGCCGAAATGTCATGCGATTGTATTTTTCCGCCCCAGTCCTCAACCAAGAGATTCATTCCCGCAAGGCGTTCCTTGATTTTTTCAGGGTTGGCATTGGGCTTGTCTATTTTGTTTATGGCAAATATCAAAGGAACATTCGCTGCTTGCGCGTGGCTTATCGCTTCTTTGGTCTGCGGCATGATGTCGTCGTCGGCAGCGATTACGATTATCGCGATATCGGTAACCTGAGCACCCCTTGCACGCATTGCCGTAAATGCCTCATGTCCTGGCGTGTCGAGAAAGGCTATTTTCTGTCCGCTCTCAAGCGTAACACCATAAGCGCCGATGTGCTGCGTGATTCCACCCGATTCTCCAGCGATAACGTTTTCTTCTCGAACGTAGTCAAGAAGCGATGTTTTACCATGGTCTACGTGGCCCATTACGGTAACAATTGGCGCACGAGACATCAAATCTTCGGGACGATCTTCCAACACTTCCATTTCTTCTTCAAGATCGGTGGTGATAAAGTCGACCTCGTAGCCAAATTCGTCTGCCACAATGGAAAGTGTTTCTGCGTCAAGACGTTGGTTCATCGTTACCATGATGCCAAGCGACATGCATGTTCCGATGACCTTGGTGATCGGCACATCCATCATTATAGCTATTTCACCAACGGTCACAAATTCAGTGACCTTTATGGTTTTGCTGCCTTCTTCCAATGAGCGCTGCTCGTCATCAGACTTCTGGCGGTGCGTGTCCCTTTTGTCTCGACGGTACTTTGCCGCTTTTGATTTTCCGCCCTTGCCTTGAAGTTTTTCAAGCGTTTCGCGAATCTGGTTCTTTACTTCTTCTTCTGTTGGTTCTATTTTTCCTGTTATTGCCGGTCGGCCAGCGCCGGTGCGGCCTCTGCCTCCGGCGTTTGGTGTAATCCTGTTGGGGCTTCCAGCTACGCGATCACCAGGTTTGGTGGGTATTCTTTTTCGTTTTTTGTTCGCGGCCGCTGCGCCCGGTTTGTTAGGGGTAATCTTTGGTTCTTCCTTTTTCTTTTTTGGCTTTTCAAATTTTGAGAGGTCGATTTTTTGGCCTGTGAGCGTCGTGCCCGAAAGTTTTTGATACTGTGTTGTGACAATTGCTTCTTCGGCAGGCTCGGCAGCAGGTGCTTTCTTTTCCGTTTCAGAAGCCTTTTCCGCTGGCGCTTTCGCTACCTCAGCTTCGACTGCTTCTTCTTCTTTCGGCGTTTCTTTTTCCTTTTTGACAGCCTTTTCTTTTGGCGCTGCTTTTTCCTTTTCTTTCTCCTTTTCTTTTTCTTTCGGCGCGGCAGGTTTTGGATTGAGATCGATGGAACCCACTTGCTTCACGCCCGTCACGACTGCCTTGGCCTTGATGACCTCGTGCTGCCTTTGTCTTTCTTCGTCCTTGAGGCGCTTTTCCTCTATCTCGCGCTCGCGCTCAACCCGAAGTGCTTCCTTCTCCTTGCGCTTTTCTTCGCCCACCTCGAGAGACGCTTCCTTGTTGCTCATATCACGAGCAAACTGGCCCTGAAGAATGCCGTACTCCGCGTTGGAAATCTTTGCGTTCGGGTTGTTGTCGATCGCAATGCCTTTGTCGTTCAAGAAATCGACGGCCCTTTCCAACGAGATATTGAGCTCTCTCAAAACTTTGTTAATTCTTAATACTCTTTCTTCGGACATAAAATCTTTTTAATATTCTTTGGTGTGCGCCTTTCGGCTAAATTTTGGGCATGCTTTATTGTGCGTTGAATTCTTCTTTGAGGATTTTCATCACATCAAGAATGGTTTCTTCTTCAAGATCTGTACGGCGTACAAGGTCGCTGACATCTTGTTTCAAAATGCTGCGCGCTGTATCAAGGCCGATTTTAGCGAACTCGTCGATGATCCAACCGTCTATTTCGTCAATGAATTCTGAAAGTTCCACATCGTCTTCCTCATCTGCACTATTGCCCTCGCGGATCACATCAAGTTCGTAGCCCGTTAGAAGTCCTGCCAATTTGATATTGTGCCCGCCTCGACCGATGGCTTTTGAAACTTCATCAAGCTTAAGAAACACTTCGGCACGTTTGTCCTCTTCGTTGATTTTTATCGATGACACCTTTGCCGGGCTCAATGCTCTAGTTATATAAAGTTGAATGTTGCTCGTATAATTGATCACGTCGATGTTCTCGTTGCCAAGCTCGCGAACGATACCGTGGATCCTTGAACCTTTCATCCCGACGCACGCACCAACTGGATCGATGCGGTCATCGTAGGAATCAACCGCTACTTTTGCTTTTTCTCCGGGAATTCTCACAACGCCCTTTACCATGATGAGTCCGTCAAAAACCTCCGGGATTTCTTGTTCAAAGAGTTTTTCAAGGAATTTCTCCGATGTTCTGGACATCACGATCTGTGGTTTGTTGCCCTTGAGCTCCACGCTTTCGATGATTCCCCGAACGCTGTCGCCCTTTCGGAAAAAGTCGGACGGGATTTGTTTTTCCTTTGGCAGAACGATCTCGTTGCCATCATCATCAACAAGAATAACGACGCGTGGTCTTACATGATGGACCTCTGCGGTATAGATTTCGCCGACAAGGTCTCTAAACTGCTTGTAAAGATTAGTATTGTCGTGCTCATGTATTTTTGAGATAAGGTTCTGGCGCAATGCCAAAATCGCACGACGGCCAAGATCCACAAGCTTTACTTCTTCCGAGACTTCCTCACCAATCTCAAAATCGGGCTCTATTTTTCGAGCTTCTGTAAGGGTTATTTCCTCGTTCTCCAAATCCAGATCGTCATCGGCCACGATCACGCGACGGCGCCATATTTCCATATCGCCCTTGTCTGGGTTTATGATGATATCAAAATTCTCATCGGAACCGAATTTTTTCTTCAGCGCATTTCGAAAAACGTCCTCGAGTATCGCCATGAGCGTTACGCGATCAATGAGTTTGTCATCCTTGAATTCCGAAAATGAATCGATCAATGCTAAATTTTCCATGCCAACTTTTCTTATGTTTAAAATACTATTGTTACGGCTGCCTCTTTTATTTCGCTGTAGGCAAGTTCGCGTGAATGTGATACTGTTTCTTTTCCCTTTCCGATCTTTTTCGGTTCGCGGCTCTCCCATTCGAGCACGATTTTCTGTTCATCTGAATTTTTGAGCGTTGCCTCTAATGTTTCGCCGGAAATAGTCTTGACCAAGAGGTTTCGGCCAATGTTCTTGCGAAACTGGCGTGGCGTTTTTAAAGGCGCGGTGGCGCCGGCAGACGCTACTTCCAAGGAAAAATCCACTTCCTCGCGGTCGAGATTGTGCTCGATGGCCCGGCTTACTTCGATACAATCCTGAAGCGTCACACCATTGTCGCCATCTATCACCACCATTATCTTGTTGCTTTCGCTTATGGAAAGATCGATCAAGAAGAGCGATGGATTTTGGTTGAGGCCGGCTTCGAGCAACTCTTGGACTTTTTCCCTGAATGCCATATTCTGTATAAAAAGAGGGGACAATTAGTCCCCTCATTATCTAAATATTCCTAAATAACGGTGCAAATATAACCATTTTTTTTAAAAGTGGAAAATATTGGATAATGTTAAAATTGTACTACCTTTATTGTTATAAATCAAAATCCTAATCAAAACCAACAACAGACCATGAAAAAAATACTCGTACCAACGGATTTTTCCAAACATGCCGAATATGCACTTAGGGCCGCGGCACAGATCGCAAGAAAGCACAACAGTGAGATAATTTTGCTGCACATGCTCGAACTGCCGCACCAGGGCAGCGACGCACTGGGATCTGGCAGTGATATTCCGGAGATAATGTTCTTCAAGAACAAGGCGATGTCAAATCTAGAGGACCTGATGGAACACGAGCATTTGACGGGCATCAACGTTTCGCGAGTGATCCAGTTTGAAAAGGCATTTGAGGGCATAATCGACGTGAGCCGCAAGAATGGTGCTGATTTTATCGTCATGGGTTCTCACGGTGCGAGCGGGTATCGGGAAATGTTCATTGGGTCGAACACTGAAAAGGTGGTAAGGACATCTGATGTTCCGGTGCTGGTGGTAAAGAACGAGATCGATACGTTCAATGCTGACAACTTTGTGTTCGCGTCGGATTTTTCTGAAGAGATCAAGAAGCCTTTCGCCAAAATGCTTGAGTTTGCAAAGGCCTATGATAGCCACATGCAGTTGGTGATGATTAACACGCCCAACAGTTTCAAGCCAACACACGTGATGGAGAACATCATGGGCGAGTTCTTATCTGGTTTTGATATCGAGAACTACTCCGTACATATATATAATGATGTGAACGTTGAGAAAGGCATCATCAATTTCTCGAACAGCATCCAGGCGGACCTTGTGGGGATGTGCACGCATGGCCGGACAGGTTTTGCCCACTTCTTTAACGGGAGCATAAGCGAGGACCTTGTGAACCACGCGGTTCGGCCGGTGATTACTTTTAAGATTTGATTTTTTAAAAGCTAAAAAAAAAATATTAAAAAGCTGTCTGATACGACAGCTTTTTTTTTTGCAAAAGTTTATTTGATAATTATTTTCTCTGTTTTAAAATTAACTCTGTCAGAAATTATATGGACAAAGTAAATTCCCGCTGATAGATTTTTTGTTTGGATTTTTTCATTGCTCTTCACGTTTTGCTTTTGCAAGAGATGGCCAAATGTATCGTAAATTTCAAGTTTGTAGTTTTTATTTAAATTGTTTAAAGAAATTTGAAAACTCCCATTGTTTGGGTTGGGATAGATTGCAAAAGAATCCTTTTTATTTTGGCTTGTAGTAAGTTCTATTGGATCAAACTTGGCAATATAGATGTTATTGATATAATTTGATTCGCTTCCAGTCAACAATAAATTGGGTTGTGCAGCATTTGGAGTTGTTATGTTGTCGTGGCTTGAAGTGTCTCCGATGATGTAGAAGGAAGTGCCAAACACGAGGGTTTTTAGTGCCAAGTCAGGTGAGATTCCGCCATAGTAGGTGCCCCAAATACGTTCTCCGGTTGGGCTGAACTTGACAACGAATGCGTCATTGCCTGAATTTGTGGGTTTGAAAGAATCTGAAGTCGCGATGTATTGGGTATTGAGAGTTCTACCTGAAAGGTAGAGATTGTCAGCCTCATCGATATTTAGAAATGTTAAATAATCACCTCCTCCATTGGATGTTACATCCCCACAATAAGTGCCCCATTGACGAACGCCATTGATATTGAATTTTACCAAAAAATTTCCTGGATTTTGAAGCGGACCTGGAAGGTAGGCATCCGAAGTTGCGATCCCGCTACCACTACCGGTATATCCAGCCAAAGCAACGTAATCACGGCTGCATTTTATAGATTCTGATGTTAATCTTTCTGACCCTGCTCCTCCGTAATATGTACTCCAAATTCGAGATCCTGTGGCAGAGAATTTTGTCAAAAATGCATCCGTACAACTGCCAGCGGTGGTCTGGTGTGCGCCCGGCGTGCTAAAATATGTGTTTGGCGTAAAATTATTGGTTGGCAGGGGGCAGTCAAATGAATGTCCTGCAATGTAAAGTGCGTCATTGGTACAAGTGATGGCTCGGACCTCGGCATTATTAAAACCGTAGTAGGTGGCCCAAACTTTTTGACCATCATTTGTGAATTTTGAGATCAGATATCTGCTTGTAGGCTGCCGCTCAGGTTGGAAAGTTCCGGGTGTGCCCATATCTTGGCTGCCGCAGGAAGTAAAAAAATAGATTCCGCTGCCGTTGTCAGAGGCAATTCCGCAATAAATGTTGGTTTCATCGCTATTTGCTGCATTGCTGCCGTCATACCCAGCACCACCATAATAGGTGCTCCAAATGACAACTCCGGCGGGTGAGAATTTTGCAAGAAATGCATCGGAAATACCGTTCAGCGATGTTTGTAAAGACGTAGGCGATGCAATGTTATCCTCGCTCTTTGTCATGCCAACGACATATAGATTGTCGTCCTTATCTATAGTGGCACTTTCAATCTTGTCAAAGTCTGAACCGCCAAAGTATGTGGCATAGATCAAGATGCCAGCTGGATTGAATTTCGCTATAAAGCCATCTGAAGGACCTCCACCGTAAGTCTGCTGATGCGCGCCCGGTGTTGTAATATTGAGCGTGTTTGGATTTGAAGCTTCTGCCCGACCAACTACATAAATGTTTCCTTGGCTGTCAATAGCATTGGCTTTTATGAATAAATACTCGTCGCCGAAATATGTTGCGTATGTTCGTTGATAGTTGAAGTTTTGAGCGTTCGATATAGTGTAGTTGAGTGCGAGAAGAAAGCCAAAGATATATTTTAAAGTTTTCATTTTAATAAAATTAAAAAATGGCCATAAATTCAATTATGACCATTAGTGTTATAAAACTTATGGCGTGTCGTAAATTAAAATTACTGTTTCCTGCAACGATGGATTATTTGGGTCAATATTTACGCTATATTCAGCTGCCCATCCTGAACCGTATGCGGTAGGGCCTGACGATGGGCCGATACCTACGTAAGGTGAAGCACCATTGAGTTTAAGGTATCCGAATCGCTGCCCAGATCCATAAAGAGTGTAGGCATTTGTAGCGGTTAGAGAAACAGTACTTGTCGGGGTGTACCGAGTCCAATTATAAATATGCAACGTTCCATCAGGTGAATAAAATGGAAATTTTGTTGCACTGGAATTATTCTGCAATGTTTCTATGGCGCCTGCTGCTACCGTAAACGATGCCGGGTTAGTACTTCGCATATATGTACTACCAGCACCAATAGGGCCATTTGGATAAGTTGCAATTGTTCCAACTACTACATTGTACGACGAAGTGTTGGCAATGTATACCGTTTTTTGTGCGAAACCGCACGAATATAGAAAGAGTCCTAAAAAAATAATAAGGTTTTTCATTTTATTTAGTTTTAATTGTTAGTTTCTATTCTGGATTGGCCTGCGTACACTTTCAATGCCATTGAAATGATGTTAGCACCATTTCCCTGTGTGCGAGATTGCAATTCTTCTTGAGTGTGACCCGATGCCTTTAAAAAATCATTCGCAGCTGCAATAAGTGCTGCGTTTTCATTTAAATTCATTGGTTGAGACGTTTCTGATTTATTAAAATCAGTTTTGCTTCGATTTTTGATTTCGACAATAAGTGCATTCTGGAAAGCGATTGCTTCAGGTGTTCTCAAAGCAACTGATGCTGCTGCTACGGTTGATGGCTTTGTTACAACTTCTTCACTACTGCACGAACTTAACCCCAAATTAGTAAGGATAACTAACAACAAGGCTCGATAAAAGACTGGTCTTTTCATAAGAATAAAGATTAAATTAGAAAAAAAATATTTTGAGAATTTCGACTATAGCAGAACTCAACGCTAGCAAAAGAGAAATGCTTTGGTTTCCACTTCATTGTAAAATTAAAGAATATTACAACAGGTTGTACTCTTTAAGAATGTTTAATTTTAATATTTTATTATGAAGTAGTGTATTTGTTGGTGAAATATTATAGTGTAAATGTAAAAAATCTTTTCTATAATAGTTTTAACTGTCGATGAACCTTCTGAAAATTTTTCAATTTATTTCGTTCAGATTAACCGCAGTGTTGTTGGCGCGAGGGATGCGCCACGACGGACAGGTTGCAGCGTGAACAGCCCGACAGCGCCGCAGCGCAGCGAAGGTGGTGCCGCGCCCAAAACTTTAGGCATAAAAAAACGCAGTACAAATGAATGTTCTGCGTTTCTCTTTTAAAGTTGGCCCACAAGGACTCGAACCTTGAAAGACTGCACCAAAAACAGTTGTGTTACCATTACACCATGGGCCAGTGCAAGTGTGAATGCGGGTGCAAATTTAGCACAAATTTAGTTTTGCGCAAATTTTTAAAATTTTTGTTGCCCGAAAATTTGAATGTTCGGTATTCTTGTGAAGCTGGCTTGGATTCAGCGCGCAAGTGCTTGCAGAATTTTTTGTTAAGTGGTTAGAGTGTTGGCTAAAAAACATTTTCTTTGCATTGTTAAAAAAATCCGATAATTTTATGGTTACAGCGTTCAATTACAGCAGGTGGAACACGATAATGGGTTGGGCGGCATTTGCGATTGCGTTGATTACCTTCACGCTGACGGTGGAACCGACGATGAGCTGGTGGGACTGCGGCGAATATATAGCTACGGCGGCGAAGCTTGAGGTTGGGCATCCGCCGGGCGCGCCGTTGTTCCAGATGATCGGTGCTTTTGTGGCGATGTTCGCACCGAGCGCGGACAAGATCGCGCTGATGGTGAATATGACATCTGTGTTCTCGAGCGCTTACACGATTCTTTTTCTGTTCTGGTCGTCCACGATTATTTTGCGAAAACTGCTTTTGCACATTGGCGAACTGAACAATAGTAACCTTATTATGTCTTTGGCGGCTTCATTTGTTGGCGCTTTGGCCTTTACTTTTTCGGACAGTTTTTGGTTCAATGCCGTTGAGGCTGAAGTTTATGCAATGGCGACCTTATTGATCGCCCTTCTTTTCTGGCTTGGATTGCGTTGGGAAGCCGATATGCACTCGCCGCGCGGTAATCGATGGTTGATTTTGATCTCGCTTGTGGTCGGGCTATCGTTTGGCGTCCATTTTATGGCGCTGCTGACGATTCCGTCGATCGGTTTTCTATATTATTTCAAGAACTGGAAGGTGATCACGGTCAAGAATTTTATCATCGCCAATGTGGTGGTGGTTTCGATTCTCCTATTTATATTCAAATTGCTCTTGCCGCTTACGATGTCGTTTTTTGGCAAAACGGAAATCTTTATGGTCAACAGCATCGGGCTTCCGTTCAACTCAGGGACAATATTCGTGGGATTGCTTTTTGCGGCCTTCTTTTATTTTGGGCTTACCTATACCGCGAAGAAAGACCTGCCACTTTACAACACGATCTTGCTTTGCGTTCTTTTTATTCTACTTGGATTTTCTACCTGGATGATGTTGCCGATCCGTGCAAACGAGAACACGCCGATCAACGAGAACAAACCATCTGATGCCGCCGAGGTTTTGGCGTATTACAACCGTGAACAATATGGCGACAATCCGCTTTTTTACGGGCCGCAATATACCGATGCTTTTGCTGGTCTTGATCCTGACACGCCATATCTTGACAAGGCGCCGAACTATGAGCGCGATTATAAGCTTGGCAAATACATTATCACCAACAATTACAAAAACGCCAATCAGAACAGCGACAATCGCCATAAAACAATTCTGCCAAGGCTTTGGTCAACAGATCATGTGGAGAATTATATGAATTTTACAAGTCCGGTGACTTTTAAAATAAAGCCGGAATATGCCGATGAAAAGGAACTTGTGGATATTGTTTCGGAATTCAGAAAGGCCTATGCTTCAAAGAAAATCGAGAACGATGGTTTTGTGACGTTCTTGAAAACCTACCGCGACTATCTCGATGTTGACAAACCTTCGACGATCGACAACATTTCATTTATGTTCGAATACCAGTTCGGATATATGTACTGGCGGTATCTGATGTGGAACTTTACCGGAAAACAGAACGACATTCAAGGGAAATATGACAATCAGAACGGCAACTGGTTGAGCGGCGTCAAGTTTATAGACGAAATGCACCTTGGCAGCCAGGACAATTTGCCGGACGATGTCTTGAACAACAAGGGCCGAAATCTCTACTATTTTCTGCCATTCCTCTTGGGGATTATAGGGCTTTTATACCACGCCAAAAAAAATCTGGCAGGATTCTATGTCTTGCTGGCGCTGTTTCTATTCACCGGTTTGGCATTGAAGATCTACCTCAACGAGCGGCCATTTGAACCTCGGGAACGCGATTATGCCCTTGTGGGATCGTTCTACGTATTTGCTATCTGGGTCGGTTTTGGCGCTTACGCGATTTATGATTACCTCAAAAAATATGTGCAGCCAAAGATTGCGATTCCGTTGGTGTCGGCAGTCTGTCTCATGGCCGCGCCGGTTTTGATGGCGTCGCAAAACTGGGACGACCACGACCGTTCGGACAAATTCACGTCGATCGCGATGGCAAAGAACTATCTCAATTCCTGCGAGCCGAACGCGATTCTGTACACCATCGGCGACAACGATACTTTCCCGCTTTGGTACGCGCAGGAAATCGAGCACGTTAGACCTGATATCAAGATTGTTTGCACAAGCCTTTTGATGACCGATTGGTACACCGACCAGATAAAGATGAAGACCTACAAGGCCGATGGTCTGCCGATAAGTTTTAAGCACGAGCAATACGTCGGCGACAAGCTTGATTATGCTTTCCACAATTCGAAAACAGAAAACCGTTGGGACATCAAGGACTTTATAAATTTCTTGGGCAGCGACGATCCGCGGACGATGGTGCAGTTGCAGAATGGCCAATCGGTGCATTTTTATCCAACGGACAAAATTCGGATAACGGTAGACAAGAATGCCGTGATCGCCAACAAGGTTGTGTCGCCGGCGATGTACGATTCGATCGTGCCCTTTATGGATTTTACCATTAAAGGCCAAGCCATATACAAGAACCGGATTATCATGCTCGACATTCTGGCCAACAACAACTGGAAACGCCCTACATATTTTACCGGCGGGAGCTTTTCCGACGAGGATTATCTGTGGATGAAAGATTATCTTGAGCTTGACGGCATGGTCTACAAACTCGTGCCGATCAAAACGCCTGTCATTAAAGATGCACCGATGGATATGGGCATGATCGATTCCGATAAAATGTACAACATCGTGATGAAGAAGTTTGATTGGGGCAACGGCGGCAGCGACAACATCTACGTTGATCCCGAAACGCGCAAGAACAGCATTTCGTACCGAACCAATATGGCCAGATTGATGGAACAGCTGATCAATGAGGGCAAACTTGACAAGGCGAAGAACGTGATCGACCTTGCGATGAAGCAAATGCCGATCGATGGCTACGGTTATTATACGATGGTGGAACCGTTTGCCGCAGGCTACTATGAAGTTGGCGAAATGAGGAAGGCACGCGCCATTCTCGACAAGTTGATTGTCAAATATAAGCAGAATCTGACGTACTACAGCCATTTAAAAGCCTCCGAACAAAGCTATCTTATCATCGACATCATCACCGATATCGAAAGATATCGAAGTTTATTGCACACCATGAAAGATCGCGGCGACGAGGCCTATTACGAGAGGAACCGACCAATTTTCAACAAGTACAACGCGATGTTCGAAAGGTTTGGTCGCGATGCAGAATAAATTCAACCCATTGGCATGAAACCATATTGGGTAAAGACAAATCGATTGGTCAAAATGATTTTCTCGAAATATCTTTGGGAAATGCCGGACGACCAAGCGGTCTTTTTGACATTCGACGATGGCCCGCTTCCCGAAGTCACCGATTTTGTGCTTTCAGAACTGAAGAAATTTGATGCGAAAGCGACTTTCTTTTGCATCGGTAACAATGTTGAAGCACATCCCGAAGTTTTGGCGAAAATCCTGGGCGACGGACATTCGGTTGGCAACCATACTTTCAATCACATCAACGGGTGGCAAAATTCTACCAAAAGGTATATGGATGATTTTGATAAATGTGAAACCGTGCATTTGCAGAATGCCGTTGACACAAAACTTTTCCGGCCGCCTTACGGCAAAATTTCCCGCGCGCAGTCGAAAGCGGTTATT
>JBBSUW010000069.1:0-16390 GCA_038234025.1 Flavobacteriales bacterium | reverse complement strand
GGCGCTGTCGCTTGTTGATGACACCGAGAACGTTCCGTCTGGGCAGATAGGTGTGGCGGTTGTGGAATTGGTGGCGGTTGGAACGCATCCACAACCTTCGATCTCCACCGTTGTAGAAGTGGAGAATGCGGGACAGCCATTTGCAGCGGCAATGTCATAATTGACGGTATAAATTCCAATCGTGCTGGATGAAGGGGTAATTGATCCAGAAGTTGCATTCAAGGTTAATCCAGCAGGAGTGGAAGTATATGATCCGCCGCCCGTCATGGTCGAAACCACTGGTTGAGCCCCAGATAAAGAGGAGCAATAGGTTGCCTGTGCATAGCTGAAAGTTCCCGAAGGTGGTGCGCCAATGATAAGCTGAAAAGACACTACAACCACGCACCCCGCGCCAAACGCCTGTTCTATTCTTACAAAAATTGTTTCGGGCGAACTTGCCGGCACATAGTTGGTTTGAGCGGCAAATGGAATGTAACCTGTCGCCGTGCCGTTCAAAGCATCGTCATATGTGGAATTGTAATAATATAGGTAATACTTGCCCAATGTAAGATCAATATTGCTGGTAATCAATACATCTTGGTTGATATTGGAAAAACTATTGCCTGTACAAATGGTAAGATCAACCGGGTCAACCACGTCAATGGGTTCAATAAATTCAATGAGGATATCGTCCGTGCCATACTCGCAACCTCCTGCCGTAAATACAAAAACGGAATACAATCCACTTGCGTCAACGGTGAGGGTTGGGCCTGTTTCACCCGCAATCAACTCGTTCAACATTGTTATTGGATTATATACAAACCACTGAAAGATGTATGAACTATCAAGACCAGTGTCAATAATGTCCGTTGTCCCACTACAAACATTGGTATTCTCGTCTGCGCCCGTGGCATCTACCAGAACAAAGGGATCAGAGGTTTTAAAGTTTTTGATGAATACTCCAGAATCGAGTATATTGTCCGATACATTGGCGATAGCCAATTTGATGTGATAGGTTTGTCCGCATTGAAGATCCGATCTTGCAGTTAGTACAGTTGTGAAGCCATCATACTGTATGGATGTGTTTACTGATGGCGTTGAGCCAGTTCCGTTATTTACATAATATTGAGTATTCAAAAGATGATTTACAGTGTTAATTCGAATTGGAGTGGACGTGCCGGGCACGAGCGCTATATTAGTTCCACCATTAGTATAGGGGCCTGAAATCCCTGGTCCGCTCAAGAAAAATCCAAAAACGTCATTGAAAGCACTACCAACATATTCTATATATTCCTCCGACGCAAACACATAGTCGAAACTCAATTTGTCGCCCTTGGCCACAAAGTCAAATTCTACTACGCAAACATTTCCTAGGCCCGTGGGCGCTGCAATAGCAGCCAAATCCGGATCACTACCAGTAGTCGCGGTTTGCATATATGCACCACCACTATTGTTAGGTCCCAAAGCTACTGTCGCTTTACCAGTTGTCAACAAAATCCCCTCGGTCATGCCAACGCCAAGGTTTGTGCCATTGAAAGCGGTGAAGTACGCCGCTTGATCACGAGGTACACTCGCCGCTGCATTGCTCCCATTGAATTTTATGTTCAAGGGCACAACACTTGGCCCAACCAGTTTCTGTTGCACAAGCTGCGCTGGCGACCGTGTAACATTGTCAACCGTGAGCTGCGCGTTGGACGTAAAAGCGGCAAAAAGAAATATCAGGAAAGTAATTTTTTTCATAGGATTCCAATAAAAGTTAAATCGAGCACAATTACCAAATATAGACAAACACCGAATATATGTTTGTTAAATTTGCAAAAATGTTAGCTATCATGATAAAAATCAACATACAAGAAACGCAAAACCCCGCCATCATTAAGTTTGTCTTCCCCGATTTTATTACAAATCACCAATCATTTGAGTACAAAAACGTTGACGAGGCCAAAGATTCCAAACTTGCGACGTCTCTTTTCTATCTGCCATTCGTGAAAACGGTCTACATTTCGTCAAATTTTATTGCCATAGAGCGATACGATATCGTGGAATGGGACGATGTGAAAGAGGCTGTTGGCGAGCAAATGGAAGCCTATGCGAATTCGGGCGAACCGATCATCAATATTGCGAACTCGGAAACATCCAAAAAAGCGACCACCGTCTATGGCGAGATGACACCAAATCCCGCGACCTTGAAATTTGTGGCAAACATCAAGCTCACTTCCAAAATCGCGGAGTTCAAGAGCATTGACGAAACCGCAGCTTCGCCCCTTGCGCGCGAGCTTTTCAATTTTCCTTATGTAAAAGAAGTTTTCATCGACGAGAATTATGTATCTGTTACCAAATACGCTGTTTACGAATGGAACGATGTTTCTACGGAACTTCGATCCTTCATCAAGAATTATATCGAGAACGGCGGGCCCGTTGTGGATGAAACACTTTTGCAAAGTGACGATCGTTCCGAAAAACAGGAAATCCGAAATTTTGACAACCTCGATACGACCTCGCAAAAAATCATAAATATCCTAGAAGAATATGTCAAACCTGCCGTTGCCGCTGATGGTGGAAATATTCTTTTTGACTCTTACGATCCCATTGAAAAGCGCGTTAAGGTCGTGCTTCAAGGTGCCTGTAATGGTTGTCCGTCGTCAACTTTTACATTGAAGAGCGGCATCGAGAATATGTTGAAGGACATGCTCAACGATGAGGAAATCAAGGTTGAAGCGCTCAACGCCTAAACACTTTTGATGAACGAACTCTCGCAACAAACAAGTCCTTATCTGCTTCAGCACGCCAACAATCCCGTGCATTGGAAACCGTGGAACGACAAAACATTGGCCGATGCGCTTGAGCAAAATCAGTTGATCATTGTCAGCATCGGATATTCGGCTTGTCATTGGTGCCACGTGATGGAGCACGAAAGTTTTGAGAACGAAGATGTTGCCGTCGTGATGAACGCCAATTTCACCTGTATAAAAATCGACCGCGAGGAACATCCGGATGTTGACGCCATTTATATGAAGGCCGTCCAACTGATGTCGGGCCGCGGCGGTTGGCCGCTCAACGTAGTCTGTCTTCCCGATGGCCGCCCGATCTGGGGCGGCACTTATCTGCCAAAGAAAAATTGGACGCAGACGCTCTCGCAACTTGCTGATATTTATGAAAATGACCGTCCAAAAGTTGTCGAATATGCCGAACAGCTTCACGATGGCATCTCGACAATGGCGCTTTTGCAACCTTCGGAAAACGGTTTTGACAACGATGATCTGGAAAAATTGATCGGCGGTTGGCAATCTCGTTTTGACAAAGAAAACGGCGGAAATATTGGTGCGCCAAAGTTTATGCTGCCCGTGGCCCAATCTTTTTTGATGCATTATGCAACAGCGAAAAATTCGGGATCAATTTTAGATCATGTCCATTTAACATTGGAAAAGATGGCCTTCGGTGGTCTTTTTGATCAAATAGGCGGTGGTTTTTCAAGATATTCTGTGGACGAAAGATGGCACGTGGCTCATTTTGAAAAGATGTTGTACGATAACGCGCAACTGGTCTCGCTTTACAGCAATGCGTTCAAGCTTTCGCAAATTACACTACACAAAACAGTAGTTGAGCAAACCTTGGAATTTGTTTCCAAATCTTTGACCAGCAATGAAAATGCTTTTTATTGCGCGCTCGACGCCGATAGTTTGAATGGTGAAGGAAAACTTGAGGAAGGCGCGTTTTATGTTTGGACAGAAGCGGAATTAAGGGAAATTTTGAAAGATGATTTTCAACTTTTCGCGAAGGTTTTCAACATCAACAAATTCGGACATTGGGAACACGGCAATTTTGTTCTGATACGAAATTCGTCCGATGCAAATTTGGCCATAGCCGAGAATATTTCAATTGACGAGTTGGAAAACAAGATCTCCACTTGGCGCCAAATGCTATATGACAATCGCGAAAAGCGACCTCAACCACGACTTGACAACAAGATTTTAACCTCTTGGAACGCGTTGATGATCACCGCTTATGCCGCTGCATTTGATGCCTTCGGAAACAATCAATATTTGGAAAAGGCAATCGCGTGCGCGAAATATTTATTGGACAAACATTATATCAATGGAAAATTGATGCACAGCAAAGTAAACGATGGCTTTATCGCCGGACTTCACGATGATTACGCGCTTATGATCGAGGCTTTGCTAGCTTTGTACCAGTCGACGCTGGATGAAAACTGGTTGTATGAGGCCAAGAAACTCACCGATATTTGCCTCTATGATTTCTATGACGAAACGACCGGCTTTTTTGCGTTCAAATCAAAAGCAGAGAAACAATTGATTGCACCACATTATGAAATCGAGGACAATGTGATCCCGGCGTCAAACTCGGTGATGGCAAAGAATCTGTACGCCTTGAGCATTTATTTTGGACAAAGCCGCTTTCGTGAAATCGTGGACACAATGCTCGAGAACATTCTGCCATCTGTAAGTTATCCGTCGGCTTTTGCCAATTGGCTCGACCTTCATATGACAATTGATTCGGGGTTAGAAATCGCGATCACTGGACCAAATGCTTTCGCGAACGCAAAAAAAATAAATGCACGATATTTCCCTGGACTGATAGTTGCGGCTTCAGAAAATGCTTCAACATTGCCGTTCCTGAAAGATAGATTTTCCGACAAGGACCAATTTTTTGTCTGCGAGAACGGTGCTTGCCAACTTCCAATCGACTCATTTGGAGGAGCCATCGAAAAACTCTACCGGGGCAATTTCCCGAAAGGACAAAACATTTTATAACTGTAAAAACGAAAATATTTTTATGACCCTTTTGATTGACATCGACTATATTGAACGATATTCTGAACTGATCGCCAGAACAGTTGTCTCATATTTGCCGCGGTTCATCTCGGCGTTCATCATACTATTTCTTGGGCTTTACCTGATCCGATTGATAAATCGTTTCACTCGAAAACTGATGTTGAAGCGCGAAATGGACATTACGCTCGCCAAATTTATGGCGGATATTCTCCTTTGGGCGCTTCGGGTCTTGCTGTTCATCACGTTCATCTCGCGACTTGGTGTTGAAACCTCATCGTTTGTTGCAATCCTTGGCGCGATGGGACTTGCCGTGGGGCTTTCGTTGCAAGGTTCGCTGGCGAATTTTGCCGGAGGAATGCTGATCATAATGTTCAAGCCTTTTCGTGTTGGAGACTTTATTGAAGGTCAGGGCGTTTCGGGAACGGTTGAGGAAATACAGATATTCGTGACCAAGCTGATAACGGTCAACAATCAGGTTATTTTTGTGCCGAACGGCGCGCTGTCCAACGGTGCGATCACCAACTACACGATGGCGGGGACGCGCCGTGCCAATATAACGCTGGCGATTCCATACACTTCGGACCTGCAAATGGCCAAGCAAACAGTGCTCCAGATATTCGAGAACAATGATAAAATCTTGCAGGATCCAGCACCGGGCTTGGTTGTGAACGAACTTACCGACAATGCGATACATTTGGCGGTGCGCCCTTGGGCAACTACGGAGAATTATTGGAGAATGTACGGGGAAGTTCTTGAGAACATCAAAATGGAGTTTGACGAAAAAGGTATCGAACTTCAGCCTTTTGTAAAAGAGTTTTCGATAAAAGACACGAGCGCTACAAAGGATTCTTAACAGGCCGAGGCGCAGTGCCAACAAACTCCTTAAGGTATCGAGGTTCGAAATAAGCAATATCTACAAAATCCTTTTTTGCAAACTTTTCGCTTGACCATCGCGCCATTTTTTTTGCCGATGGATATTCGATATCAAGATATGTGATGTCTTTTCGCGAAAGCACCTCTTTAACTTTTTGATTGCAATCGCCCAAAATCGTGATGTGCTCTTTGATTTCCTCAAAAGAGTTTTCTGTAATGACCTGTGCTTCGACAGATCGAACAATAGAAAAATCAGGATTGAAAATGGCGGAATAAATTTCCATTCGCCGCGCGTCGATCATCGGAACGATCAAACCATCGTGAACATTTGCGCTTGACGCCAAAACCAACAAAGTATCAAGGGCGATCATCGGGATTTTTAATGCGTAGCAAAGCCCTTTTGCCGCAGAAACCCCGATGCGCAATCCGGTGTAAGATCCCGGACCTTGGCTCACGGCAACGGCGTCAATCTGGTTGAATTTTAAATTTGCGGAAGCAAGAACCTCGTCGATGAACTTATGGAGTTTTTCGGCGTGGGAATAGCCTTCACCGGCGAATTCGCGCAGTGCGACGGTTTCTGAGTTGTTGGAAAGTGAGACCGAGCAGTTTCTGGTGGCGCTCTCGAGGTTTAGGATCAGGGGCATTTTAAAACTTTATTTGGCGGCAAAATTACATTGGATTTATTTCGTTCGCTTGATTTTATCGGGGTTTTGCCTGCAGTCGAAGACATCTGCAATAAAAATCATCTTGCGGCTAGAATCGCAACACAAAAATATTTTGTGCTCCTGTAAACCAAATAGCGTTATTCCGATATCGCAGCGCTACTTCTGCGAATGAACCCCGATCATATTGCCCTCGGTATCAACTGCAAGAACAATAAAGCCGTATTGACCGATCGACATCTTGGCCTGTTGGATCTTTCCGCCAGCGCCGTCAATTCTCTTCTCTTCGATGCTGCAATCTTCGGAGGTGAAATAAACGATGGTTGAATTTCCGCCGGCCTTGAAGCCGTCCATTTTGACCAACGCCCCCGAAGTGCCCTTGCCGTCCATTTCCATCGGAAAGGACAGCATTTGTATATTGCCCATTTCAGCCGAACCGTCCATTGGAAGCTTGTCAAGTTTCAGGTTAAAAACTTGTTCGTAGAATGATTTGGCGCGTTCTAGCTCGTCGACATATATCTCGAACCAACCTACGGGATTGTTTGTTTTCATCGGGATTGATTTTATGGGTGATCCGAACGAAGATAACAATTTTGTGCAAAACCTTGAATGGTGTTTAGGTAAAATGCCCTAAATGTAGGAACTTACGATTTCTTTTTGTTCCCGTCAATCGAAATTCTGTCGCCGGGCGAAAGATCTTTGCTCACCGTTGTGTATGGTCCAACAATCACTTGATCGCCCGCTTTTATTCCGGTCGTGATCTCGATATTGGTATCGTCCTGAATACCGGTTGTTATAATTCGGAGTTTTGCTTTGTCGCCGTCTTTTACAAAAACGCATTCGTAACGTTTGTCGCTTTTTGGCTTCACCGTTTTGTCATTTGGATCGTCAAGGGTGAATTTCTTGACGGCGGTCGTGTCGGATTTTATCACAACGGCACTGATCGGCACTGCGATCACTTTTTCTTTCCTTTGCGTAATGATATCGACCGTGGCGGTCATTCCAGGTCGGAATGGCGAGTAGCTTTTGGGTTTTCCGTCGGTAAGGTTTTTGTATGAATCTTTCAAGATGCGAACTTTTACCTTGAAGTTGGTTACTTGATCTGCCGTTGCCGCCGTGTTCGCCGAATTGGAGATGCTTGTCACGACGCCCTGAAAATGCCTTTTGAGATAAGCATCGACCTCAACTTTTGCCGAATCGCCAACGCTGATTTTCACGATATCATTTTCATTGACGTCCACTTCCACTTCCATATTGTCGAGATTGGCAACGCGAAGAATCTCGGTTCCCGTCATTTGCTGTGTTCCTAGAACACGTTCGCCAAGTTCGACATTGAGCATCGAAACCGTTCCGTCCGCCGGCGCATAAATGGTTGTTCTGCCAAGATTGTCCTTTGCCTCGTTCACTGTTGCAGAAGCGCTCTGCACAGAAAAATATGCCGATTCTTTTGCCGCTTTCGCACTTTGGAACCCAGAAATTGCCTTGTCCCATTCGGCTCGGGAGATTATGCCTTTGTCAAAAAGCGTCTTGCTTCGGTCGTAGTTCGACTTCGCTTCATTAAAACTTGCATCTGCTTGGCTCAAGCTTGCTTTTGAACCCGAAAGTCCCGCCAATGTTCGGTTGTATCCCGATGTATAAAGATCTGGGTTTATTTTTACCAATAGTTCGCCCTTTTTGACCACCTGCCCCTCTTTCACGGCAAGTTGGATGATCTCGCCCGATACTTCTGATGAGATCTTTACCTCAACTTCTGGCTGGATCTTGCCCGTGGCCGAAACTGTTTGCACGATCGTCATTTCCGAGACCGTGGCAATTTCCACTGGAATACCTTCATCCTTGTTGCCGATGATTCCCGCTTTGGATAACGAGATCAGCAATATGACAAGGATCGCCACGCCGCCAACCAAATAGTATATTGTTTTTTTAGACATTTTATTGTTTTTGCATTATTGGTATCCCAAAATAGAATTCGACCACCTTGGTCCTGAAAATATAATCGTACTTGGTGCGAATTACCTCCGACTGCGCATTGGAATATAAAGTTTGCGCCTGATTATAATCAAATGTGTTCATCATCCCAACATCAAACCTCTCTTTGGCATAGTTGAAGGCAAGTTCTCTTGCTTCGGCGGCAACTTCGGCAGATTCGTATGTTTTGAAAGCGCCATTGGCATCGGTAAAAGCTTGATAAATGGTTCGTTCAAGATCGGTCTCGCTTTGGGTTACACCGATTTTTGCACGTTCAACCGCGACCTTGGCACGATCAACATTGTTTCTTGCAGTGAATCCGTTAAGAATTGGGATATTGATCTGAAGCCCAAAATTCTGTCCTTTGTTATCTCGAAATTGATTGAGAAAAGTTGGGTTCGCAAAACCAATTAAATTTCCCGTACCGTCAAAAATCGGCTGTTGAGAATAAGAAATACGAGAATTGAAACTGTAAAATCCTTGAAGGTTGGGTTGGTATGCAGCTCGCGCGATTCTGACATCCTTTGCGGCAAGGTCCAAGTTTGCATTCGCGAGTTTTACTTCCACTCTATTTTCGAGCGCTTTCTCATAAATCGAGTTTGCTGTTTGAAACATCACCTCGCTCTGTTGGGCTTCCAGATTTGTATCGACAACGTCAAAGTCGGAGAATTCTTCGAGCTGAAGCAACTGCGCCAAGCTCAATTTTGAAATCAAAAGCGCATTTTCTGCTTGAGCAACTTTTGTTCGGCTGTCAGCCAAAGCTGCCTTGATGTCCAAAAGATCGCCACGAGGCGTCGAACCAGCGTTAACCAGTTCTTGCGTTCGGTTGAGTTGTCTGTCGTTGAGCGCCACTTGCTCGTTCTGGACTTTTATATTTTCCTTGTTGAAAAGTATTTGCAGATATGCGCTGGCAACATTCAGCGAAACATCGTCCTGCATTTTCTTCAACTGGTACTGAGATGCGATAATGGCAAGATTGGCGCGGCGAAGTCTGTTCTGGTTCAAAAGACCATTATAGATATCAATGCCCACATTGCCACCAATCGACGTAAATTGAGTGGTTTGGTTCTGTAAAAGACCTGTGGTAATGTTCTGGTTGAGTCCAATATTCCATGAATGACTCGCCGTCGCATTTATCGAAGGCAGGAAACTTCCGTACGCTCCTTTTTTGTCAATGTTCGAAAGCTCAATGTCCAGCGCCGAGTTCTTGATCGAAATATTGTTCTGAAGCGCATATTCGACACATTCCTGGAGTGTCCATTTTTTTTGCTGCGCAAAAGTAATCAGTGGAATCAGAGCGAAAGCCGTAAGCAGAATGTATTTTCTCATAAAGTGATTGAAGAAACCTTTGCGGTGCAAATTTAACAAATTCTGAAATCCCATTCAACCGAAATGCTCAATTCTTTCAATCGCCGAAGCCGTGATTGTTTAACACCAAACCATAAGACCCTAAACATCACGATTTGTTACTTACAGCCATGGAATATTGTGCAATGCTTACCTTTGAGCGCTAAAAATAACAGAAATGTCATTTAGAATATTTTCCGTGCTCGCTTTATTTTCGATCTTGTTTTCCAGTTGCGGAAGCACTTCCAAAATCAATGCGCTAAAACCGGAGCCCGACAATGCTGTTTCCGTGGTCTATGACGCGCCGCCGTCTTTTATTTCGTTGCCGATTGCTGTAAGGCTAAAGGATATCGAGAATCAGGTCAACAAATATTTGGTCGGGATGCTATATGACGACAAAAACGTGAACGATGACAATGTTGCCATAAAAATCTACAAAACAGCGCCGATATCGCTCTCGAACGTCAACGGAAAAATATTGACAAAGCTTCCGCTCAAGGCGAATATCAAATACAGGATCGGGACAAATGTTATGGGCGCATATCTTTACGATGTCAGGGAATACAACCTCAACGGAATCCTGTCGCTGGAAAGCGTTGCCGGACTGAAGAATTGGCAGTTGAGCACAAAGACAACATTGAAAGATTACAATTGGCAGGAAAGCCCATCGGTGAACGTGCTCGGCCAATCGCTGCCAATAACTTATCTCGTGAACGGTGCTATTTCGGTTTTCAAAAGCAAAATCGAGAATCTTATTGATGAAACGATGGCAAAGTCAATGGATTTTAAACCGGTCGTACTGAAATCCTTGGCGATGGCCTGCGAACCGATACAGCTCAACGAAGAATATGATACTTGGTTGCGGATCGTGCCCGAAGAACTTTATTCCACTGATGCAAGGCTGGATAAAAATCAGGTATCACTCAATATGGGATTGAAGTGCCAGATGGAAACGACCACCGGAAGCAAGCCGAACAATGGTTTTGACAAAAACAACATTGTGCTGAAACCCGTCGCGAAAATGCCGGATCACATCACTGCGAACATAGTTGCGACATCCTCCTACAAAGATGCTTCGGAGATAATCACCCGGAATTTCAAGGGCGAGGAATTTGGCAGCGGCAGCAAAAAAGTGACGGTTCAGAAAGTGAACCTTTGGCACAAACAGGGCAAAATGGTGATCGCGCTCGACGTGGTCGGAAGCATTGACGGCACGATTTATTTAACGGGTTTTCCGCAGTACAATGAGACCACAAAAGAAATATTTTTTGACAAGCTCGACTATGCGCTCGATACGCAGAGCAAGCTGATGAGAATGGCAAATTGGTTGGTTTCGGGATACGTGCTGAAGAAAATCGAGGAAAATTGCAGATATTCGATCGCGCCGAATCTCGCTGAAGGAAAATCGGCATTGATGAAATACCTCACCAATTATTCGCCAATGTCTGGCGTTACGGTCAATGGCCACGCCGATGATATAAAATTCCAGAAAATAGTATTGACAAATTCCGCAATTCTGGCATTGCTCAACATCAACGGCGACATCAAGATAAATATCGATGGACTTGAATAGCTACAGGTTTTTCTTGCTGTACATTTTATAAACGGCAAAACCAATCACTCCAACAAGAAGGTATGGAACGATCATCAGGTAAACGATGCCATCATTCACTGCTTCGGCCTGCGCAGTATTGGAATCGCCCTCGAGCGCGGCGCGGCACATCGCGCACTGTGCATTTGCCGGAAAAGAAATCAAGAGAATTAAAAACCATTTGGCAATGACCAAAAATCCCGAAAATCTATTTGATGGTTTATTACTGCGCATAATAAGGTGAGATCATAAGGTAAACCACAACACCGCTGCAGGCCACGTAAAGCCATAACGGAAAAGTGTAACGCGCGATTTTTTTGTGGCGGTCAAATCTTTCCGCCAAAGCGCGAACATACGTGATCAACACCAGCGGAATGATCGCGATCGACAATATGATATGGCTGATGAGAATAAAAAAATACACGAACATTACGCCTCTGCTGCCGCCGTACTTTGTGGTGTCGGATGTCATATGATAGGCAACATACATCAGTAAAAACAATATTGAGAGTATGATCGCCGTGGTCATAAGCTTTTTATGCAACGGGATTTTTCCGTTCTTGATGGCCAGAAATCCGAGCACCAAAATAATTGCGGTCAATGCGTTTATTCCCGCGTAGATTGGCGGCAAGAAGGTCAAAGGTTTAACGTCGTACCCAAAATCGCTGAGCTTGATCGAGAACAGCGCGACCACAACTGCCGGAATCAAGATCGAGACGATGATGATGAGCGGTTGAAATCTTTGTTCGGTAAGCGATTTATCTTCCATCTATTCTTTCAATAATTTTTCGATGTCCTGTGTGATCGCAAGAACACCAGTAGGTTCAATGCCGTCATAATATAGAATCGGGTTTCCGTATGCATCTTTTCGACAACGAATATTCCCTTTTTTGTCAATCAATGCAAAAAGTCCCGAATGTTCGAAGCCCGCGGTGATCTTGTCGTTCATACCAACATATTGTTTGAAGCCCTTGTTGGCAAGGTCGAAGATATAATCGCGGTCGCCGGTGAGAAAATGCCAATTGGAAGATTTGACACCAAGTGCTTCTGCGTGTTCTTTCAAGACTTTTGGTGTGTCATTCTCGGGATTGATGGTTATTGAAGCTATCCCAAAATTTGGATTTCCAAAAAATTTGTTCTGAACATTCAAAAGGTTTTTGTTCATCTTCGGACAGATCGTCGGACATGTCGAGAAGAAAAATTCGAGCACGTAAACCTTTCCGAGATAATCCTCGTTGGAGATCGTCTTGTTGTTCTGGTCGGTCAACGAGAATTTTGGCGCAGGCCCAATAAGCTGAAGTTCGGCGTCGGTTGTGTTTCGCGTGTTGTCAATGTCCAATCGGTCAGCTTTTACCACATCATTGTCCTTGATCCGCTCGATGATTTTCGGCACTGCCCAAATCCCGAAAATCAAGACCACGAAAGCGATTCCAATGTAAGTTTTTTTCAATTGCATGGCTATGTTTTTCGTTTGGAATTGTTCCGCTTCAGCGCCAATCGATATTCGGCAAGGATTACTTTCACATCGTCGGTCATCTCGTTGTAAAGGTCTGACGGTGATGACGAATCATAACCTTCTTTGTATTCATCCTTATCTTTTCGGCCACGAAGGTTCCGTTTTTTGTCCACGATATAGACATTTCGCGTTCCGGCGTCGGGGCGAAGTTTTCCCTTTAGGTCGAGCTTCGAATAAAATTCGAATATCTCATCTTTTGACGCAAAAACAAAAATCCATTGGCTGGTATCTGTAAGTTCTTCAAGGCTTCTGATTATCGATTTTACCTCTTCTTGAGAGCCTTCCGGCGAAACCATCACAAATTGAAAATCATCAAAAGTGCGGTTCTTGCTGTAGATTTTCTGGTTCAGGTTGAAAAAATCACCTTTGTACTCCATTATATCTTCACCGGGAAAACCAAGAATCGTGATCTTGTCCTGAAGTTTTACGGTTTTGCCGTCTATTGATTTCCAATTGCCAAGTTCAGGAATGTTCTTCGTTACCGTGGGCAATGTCATAAAACTGTTGACACCAGTGGCAAAAAATAGGTATGCAACTATGGGAAAAATGAAAAGGAAAAACAGAACAAGTGTTTTTTTCATCGCGAAGGAAGTGGCAGGCAAAAATAAAAAAAGGAGGTTTTGTACCTCCCTCAATCATCATAAATATATTGTTAAAAATTCCATTTGATCGTGGAATTCTTGAAGACTTCATAAATGTAATCTGCCTCGACCAAAAGAATGAACAGAAGGTAAAGGACGAGGAATATGATAGGACTAACGACCATCCATCGCAAATTCCATTTTTCGCCTTCCATGTGCATAAAAGCCCAGACAATGTAATAGGCCTTGAACAGCGTGAGGATTATAAATATCCAGTTCAGCAGGTGCATTCCCATAAAATGACGGTTGTAGAGAAAGTCGGGCTTGATGATTCCCAGCGCTACTTCCACTATCGTCACGACCGATAGAATACCAAATACCAGCCAAATTCTTCGTAAATTAGAAACGTGTGCGTGCTCCATTGCGTTAGCGCTTTAAAAATTTATACAAGATAAAAGAACGTAAATACAAAAACCCAAACCAGATCGACAAAGTGCCAGTAGAGACCAACTTTCTCTACCATTTCATAATTTCTTCGTTTTTCATAGGTTCCCAGAACAACGTTGAAGAATATAATGATGTTGATGATGACGCCCGAAAAAACGTGGAATCCGTGGAACCCGGTGATGAAGAAAAAGAAATCGGCGAACAATTTGCTGCCATATTCATTGCGAACAAGATTTGCGCCTTCCACAACAAGATGTGCATTCGCCAAGAATTTGTCAGAAGCTTCTCTTGTAAGAATCGTCTTTTTGTTCATCTTGCTCAAAGTGTGGTCAACCGACATATCCTTTCTATCGCGCTCGCTGTCCTTATAGATGACTTCTGTTCGCACGCGAAGGTCAGCATGCGATTTGAAACCTTGCTGAACCTGTCCAACCGTGTATGTTGGCAGTGAACTTTCTTCCACGAACCAGTTTCCGCGGCCACGAGTAAGCTGCGTTCTGTCAACTGCCGTGGTCGATGCAAAATCTGCAAGCTTTACGCGATGTCCTTCATTATCAACAAACTGTAGCAGACTTCCGCCCTTTGTTTCCACCGCGCCATATTCGCCCTTGATAAAGTTTGACCATTCCCATGCCTGTGAGCCAACGAATATCATGCCGCCAATGATCGTGAGGAACATATAAAAAGCCACCTTTGACTTGTTCATATGATGTCCGGCGTCTACAGCAAGAACCATTGTAACGGAGGAGAAAATCAAGATAAAGGTCATCAATGCAACATAGTACATTGGTGCTTCGGTGCCGTGAAGAAAAGGAAAGTGGGTAAATACCTCATCGGCAAGTGGCCAGGTCTCGATAAACTTGAACCTCGAAAAACCGTAAGCGGCAAGGAATCCCGAAAACGTAAGCGCATCCGATACGATAAAAAACCACATCATCAGCTTGCCATAGTTTGCCCCTAAAGGTTCGTTTCCGCCGCCCCAGGTTTTTTCGCTTGCCTTAACATCACCAACAGTCGCTTCCATAAAAAGTGTTTCGTTAAAAAGTTCCCAAATTTACGTTTTTTTCTTATCTAAAGAAATACAAGAACAAAAAGAGATAAACCCACAAAAGGTCGAGAAAGTGCCAGTACATTGCACCGAGTTCTATTCCAAGGGTTTGCCGCGAATTGTATTTTTGTTTAAAATGATTATAAATTATAATGAGCAGCGCGATCAATCCGCCCGCCAAATGGGCCAGGTGCGCAACGGTGACAATGTACAGAAAAGTCGTGGTAATATTGCTCGCGCTCCCGGTAAAATAAAAGCCCATGTCAACAATTTGGCGAAAGCCGGCAAACTGCAGATAAACAAACAGAACACCAAGGCCGAGCGTTGCCCACAAAAATGCGGTTGTTCTACCGCGATTGTCCGCTTCTATTGATTTTTTTGCCAAATAAAAAGTCACGCTGCAAAGTATTATCACAACGGTGCTTGCAAAGAAAGCACTCGGCATCTGAAAATCCTTGAGCCAATCGGCGCGCGACTTGCTCACCACAAACGCGCTGGTAAGCCCGCCAAACATCATTGTCATGCTCACCATCGCAAATAAAAGAAGCAGTTTGTAGGATCTATCAGACCGCTGCTTGTGCTCTCTAGCGGACATTCTTTCAGGATTAATCATCGTAGGAATTTATCGATTATGAAAATGATCTGCAGTAGGCTGATATACGAAACACTGATCAGCATCAGCACTTTTGCAGCCTTGGAAGTGCGCCTTTGGTAAAGCCTTACGGCGAAGAACAACATCCAAAGTCCGAGCAGCAAAACCGCGACGGCCGCAATTGGCGACAGAAAAAGCTGGCCTGTGTAACCAAATGCCGGAAGCAATGAGGCAATGATCAACCAAACGGTGTAAAGTATGGTCTGCAATGCCGTCGAGGTGTCTTTTTTGCCGGAAGGCAGCATAAAGAATCCGGCTTTTTCATAGTCTTCATACAAGAACCAGCCGATCGCCCAAAAGTGCGGGAACTGCCAGAAGAACTGGATCAGAAAAAGCGTTCCGGCCTCGATCCCAAAATCGCCCGTCGCGGCGACCCAACCCAACATGAACGGAATAGCACCGGGAAAAGCACCCACAAAAACCGACAGCGGAGTAACCTGTTTTAGCGGCGTGTAAACGCAGGTGTAGAGAAATATCGAGATCGCGCCAAACATTGACGTCTTGGGATTGATGTAGTAAAGAAGCGAAAGTCCAACGATCATCAACAAAGTCGCGATGATCAGCGCAGTGGCAGACGACATTCTTCCCGAAGGCACCGGTCGATTCTTGGTGCGGTCCATCATTCGGTCCAGATCTTTTTCGATCACCTGATTGTACGCATTTGAGGCGCCCACCATACAATAACCGCCAATGATGAGGAAAAGCAGAACCTGCCAACCAAAAGGATGCGCGGCATCAAAACCCAGAAGATAACCGGCGATCGATGAAAAGAGCACGCTGATGGCCAGACCCGCCTTTGTGATCTCCTTAAAATCGGTACAAACTGACGTGAAAGTGATGCTTGGCGCGGTGGCGTTCAATTGCAATTTTGGCTGCTTTTCAATTGTGCGGCAAAGGTATCGCATCAAAAAGTATTGGACAAAGAACGGGGGC
>JBBSUW010000068.1:0-16551 GCA_038234025.1 Flavobacteriales bacterium | reverse complement strand
GAGGACGAATTGTTCTTGGTCGTGAAAGGAATCCTGAAAATTGAGTTCCGTGACATGACCGTGCAAATAAATGAGGGCGAAATGTTGATCGTTCCCAAAGGCGTGGAACACAGGCCCATTGCCGATGATGAAGTCTGGGTCGTGCTGATCGAACCAAAGGGCATAAAGCACACCGGCGACGTAAAGCATGCAATGACCGTTGAGAAGTATGATATAATATAATTTACGCGCTGCCGCACGATTTCCTCAAAGCGGTGCAGTTCCACATATCGACATTTTGAATAAGAAATACAATCTTTAGACCATGCTAAAAGCATCTATTTTATCATTGATCACGATCCACGCGCTCGCGCTGATCTATGGGCTGATTTCATACGTAGGGATGCAGGGATTTTTATTTGCCTGGATGCTGAATTTGCTATTGATGATGTGCGTGTTCATGTTTACCGAGGCCTTAAAAAGCGGTTTTACTTCTACCTACTATGATGCAAAACCCTGGGAAAGAAACGGAAAGATGTATGCGAAGATCGGAATCAATTTCTTTAGAAAGGTGCTGGTATGGATCGGATGGGAAAAGCTGAACAAAAAAAGTTCTCCTGTTGAAAAAAACACCAAAGCTTTGATTCATCTGCATTATCGAACAAAACAATCCGAGCTCGGGCATATTATCATATTGGTTATCGTTTTCGGTTTCAATGTTTTTGTTGTCTATAAAATTGGTGTTGCCGAATCGTTGTGGTTGCTTGTTCTGAACATCTTGCTAAATCTATATCCTATTTTTCTGCAACGCTATAACCGACCACGATTGGCCCGTGCCATAAAGTTGAGCAACCATAGAGAGAACGAAGGATCGACGGTGGGCGAAATATCCATTCGCGCAGTGAGCGAAGGAACCTTGAAAACCCAATCTTACTAAATGGCGGCGACGTATCGCCTCATGATGATTACTACTTATGCGGACAGATAGTGGGCTCAAGGGCGCAATTCAGCCAAAAAAGAATTAAGTTTTTAAAGACCTATCTTCGCGCACTAACTTTTCAATGAACTTTTGATGAATAGGTCCGGCCCTATAGTGATGATTGAAGATGATCAGGATGATCAGAATATTTTTCGTGAAATTTTTAATGAGTTGAATTTCAGTAACGAAATTATTTTTTTTGAGGATGGCGAGCTGGCGCTGGAATATTTGATCGAAACCGATGAAAAACCCTTTATAGTATTTTCCGATATCAATATGCCAAAATTGAGCGGCATAGCACTGCGGGCAAAAATACATGAGAACGAAGATCTGAGGATCAAATCCATACCCTATCTGTTTTTCTCCACAAGTGCCGAGCAAGAACATGTGATCGATGCTTATTCAAAATCAATTCAAGGTTTTTTTATAAAGCCTTCAAATTTTGACGAGATCAAGCAAACAATGAAAACCATTGTGGAATATTGGCAGACCTGCGTGTCGCCCAATTATGTTAAATAAGGATGATATAAATTGCCGCGCAATTTAATTATTGATGGGCAATTTCGCGAAAGCAACCAATGAATATTATGCTTGGCAAAATCAAATCGTGGGCTTCTGCATTAAAACGACAAGCGCGCGTGTTGCAGATTGTTTATCAGGATAAACGCACGCCCGATAAAGCCAAAATCCTTATTTGGATAACCCTTGGTTATTTATTCAGTCCCATCGATCTGATACCTGACTTCATTCCTGTTCTGGGATTACTTGACGATATTATTATCGTCCCAATGTTGATTGCCCTAACAATAAAATTAATCCCGAAAGATGTTTGGTCAGATGCTGTGGAACATATAAAAAACCAGCCACCGGGAAAATGGAAATTGAACTGGATTATAATATTTTTTATTTGTTTGGCGTGGTTGGTTTGCGTTTATCTTGCGTATCGCTTTGCGAGAAAGCACTATTTTTAAAAAATGTACTTCTCGTGCTGAGTTTTCAGGCCACTGAAAATCCCAGACCGTGGAACGTAATTGCTCACTGCTATTTTACAACTTGCATCGGCACGAAACGTTTGCCCTTATACCTCAAAATATATTACAATGAAACCAATCCTGATCTTGCTGCTGTTGTCGATTGCGGGCTTTTCGCAAAAAGTGGACCACAATAAACTGAATAATTATATGGACAAACAGCATGAGATAAATGGATTTGGAGGAACCGTTCTGGTCATGAAGAACGACTCCGTTGTCCTGAAGAAAGCATACGGCTATGCCAATATGGAATGGGAAATAAAAAATACCGTTGACACCAAGTTTGTACTGGCTTCGATCACCAAATATTTTACCGCACTGGCCATAACGCAGCTCATTGAAAGAAAGCAACTTTCGGTGGACAGCAAGTTGAGCAAGTTCTTTCCTTCTTATCCAAAGGGAGAAGAAGTAACAATACATATGCTCCTTACGCACACTGCGGGTTTGCCCCTAGATTTTGAAGAACTGTACATGGACGTTACAGCAATGACCAAGGATTCGGCAATTGCGATTATCCAGAAAAAACCATATCTGTTCGAGCCTGGCACCGATTTAAAATACAGCAACATTGGGTATTTTCTGCTTTCTCAAATAATCGAAAAGGTATCGGGAGAAACCTATTCTGATTATATTAAGCACAACATTTTTGAAAAAGCAGGAATGGCAAATAGCGGCGTAAGCAACAACGATTCCATTGTGCCCAAAAAGTCGAGCATCTATTACCGAAATGGAAACAGTTATGCACTTAATCCGTTTATAAACTGGAACTTGAACACTGGACTTGATGGGATTTACGCTACGGTCGAGGATTTATATAAACTCGATAGGGCTTTGTACGGCAATGTTTTAATATCCGAAAAGTCAAAGGCAATGATGCATGCACAATACAACAAAAAATATCCCGACGGCGGGTTTATCGATTCTTATGGATATGGCATATTAATAGACCCGCGATTCCGCCAAGGTCACCATCTTCTCACGCACAGCGGAGGTTTTATTGGCACAATGACAACCTTCGACCGATATCCCGATGACAACGTTTTTATTGTCGTGCTTTCAAATAATGGATCTGAATCACACATGATCAGCTATGGCTTGGCGGGGATTCTTTTTGAAAAACAAGTAGAAATTCCGTACAAGCATATTGCCGCGACAATAGATGGTAAGTTGCTTCAAAACTATGTTGGTCGATATGATGACATTGAGATATTGACCAGAAACCAAAAGCTGTATTTGAACAATCTTGAGACCGAACTCGTGCCGGAAAGCAGTACCAAATTCTTCAGGAAAGACAATAATGACAGAACTTTTGAATTTCTGAAAAATAAAAGGGGGAACGTGTTTGCTATAGCGTTGACAAAAGGTGGCGTAAAAGAGATAAAAAAGAAAACGCAGTAAAGTCCGATAAAAGTTTTCAGGTGCTGCGCCAAGTTTTCAAAATTCGCCTGCCGCTCACAAATCCCTTACAAACCAAGCACTTGAGAATAAGACCATAATCCTGCAACAGCAGTTTCGTCGCCGGATTCGGGTTTGTTTAGCTGTATTTTGCTTTTGGTATTTGATTATATTTGCGCGCCAACATCATAATATCGCCACAAAAGTTTGGTATTGATTGGCTAACACAAATTAAAAAATAACCCATGAAAAGAATATTTACCGCGCTCCTTTTGATAACAAATCTATTGTGTCTTGCACAAAATGGCGCGCCCGCAAATCCATATTACATTGGTTTTGATTGGACATTGAACGGCGCCGCGCTCAAATCTGCCCTGGCCACAAAAATCCAGACCACGCACACCAACTTATTGACCTACGGGCAGGCCGAGAATGCCCTGAAAATTGTTGACAGAGACCCAACGGATTTGAGCAACGTACTGTTGATCTATGGCTTTAGCAGCAATATTTGCACATATACCGACGAGAGCAATTACGGAACCTTCCCCAACTGGAACGAGCACCGAAAAAGAAACAAGGAAGCCGATCAAGTCTATCCCGCCACAGAATGCATGTGGAACAGGGAACACGTGTATGCCAAAAGCCGTGGCACGCCCAACCTCGATGATAGCTACCCAAGCGCGGGCACCGACGCACACCATATCCGCACCGCCGATGTTGACAGAAACACGATGAGATACAACCGAAAATTTGCCGAGGGTTCTGGCATCTCAGCCATTGTTGGTGCCTATTGGTATCCAGGCGACGAATGGAAAGGCGATGTCGCCAGAATGATGATGTACATGTACCTGCGCTATCCGTCACAGTGCAAGCCAACAAATATAGGAACGGGAGCAACTGTCTCAACTGACACGAGCATGATCCAATTGTTCCTGCAGTGGAATGCCGACGACCCCGTATCGCAGTATGAGGACAATCGAAATAGCTATTTAGGCGATGCCTCCAACTATTATGGGCAGGGAAATCGAAATCCATTCATCGACAACCCTTATCTGGCAACAATAATCTGGGGCGGACCGATCGCGGAGAACAGATGGCCGGAAATCTTTTTAGGGACATCAACTTTTGATTTCGCAAAATCCGTCACCGTGTATCCAAATCCAACGCGTGATAATGCTGTGAATATCTCTACAAATTTAAATTGGGCCAAGATAACCATCACCAACATTAGCGGCCAGATCACCAAACAGATAGACCGACCAGAATTTATAGATCAAAAATTGCAGATCACTGATCTCACCAAAGGATTTTATTTTATTACGATGACCAACAATCAAGCTTCGGTAACAAAGAAACTGGTGGTGGATTAATAATGTAATAACGAAGCAGGCAGAGAGATTTGGCTCGATAATACAATGCACCGTCAAACATATTGGAAAGTAAAAAAAAACCCGCCATAATAGCGGGTAATTTGCGGATCGAAAAGCTTGTTTATCTGTAGATTTCGCGGCCACTGTTGGCTCTCCAATTTCGTTCCAAATAGTCGGCATCATCGTCATTTCTAGGATGGACACCCATTACCACATGACCATCATTGATTCCCGACTCGTAGATTTTAGCACGGTCTTCAGGAATTCCTGATCCCACAAGTGCCCCTATGAGTCCACCTGTGATTCCTCCAGCGCCAGCTCCGGCAAGACCCGCAGCTATAGGTCCGGCAATAATCAATCCCAGTCCGGGAATTGCTACGCTCGTTCCAATTGCGGCGATGACGCCTACAATTGCTCCTATTGTTCCACCTATTGCAGATCCGGTTCCGGCCGATTCGGCAGCTTTGGTTCCGAGTTCTGAATGGTCATTTTTATCTGAGTAATGTTTCTTGCGCGTTTCGTCCGACATCACCAAATTGATGTCGTCTTTTGAATACCCTCGCTCGTGAAGCGCCTTGTAGGCATTTTCTGTACTGTCGCGGTCAGAGAACATTCCGGTAAGCATTGGACGGCTACCATTGCCTGAATTGTTGTGATTGTTTTCCATGATAAAATAGTTTAATTGGTGAAAGAATTTCCACGACGTAAAGTTTGGAATCAGCCAATTAAATATGCTACAAAATTAAATTGATTTTATACCAGATTTCCACGAATGATAATTTTGCTCTCCTATTTGTTTAATATTATATTAATAAAAGTTAAAAAAAATATAATATATCAGACTTCTGATATTATCAGTTTTTCATTTCGACCTGCCGCATGCTTTCCATTTTTTTGTTCGCCAGAAACCCGTGAATGTCCTCAAAGTGTTCGACGACCCTTTTGTTGGTGAATTCAAAGACCTTCGTCGCCAATCCTGTAAGAAAATCCCTGTCGTGCGAAACCAAGATAAGCGTGCCGTCAAAGTTACGAAGCGCGTCCTTTATAATGTCTTTGGTCTTGATGTCCAAATGGTTTGATGGCTCATCCAAGATCAGCAGGTTGACAGGTTCGAGCAGTAATTTTACCATCGCCAAACGCGTTTTCTCCCCGCCCGAAAGTACCTTGACCTTTTTGGTAATATCGTCGCCCTGAAACATAAAAGCGCCCAGAATGTTCTTGATCTGCGTGCGCACCTCGCCCACCGCGACGTTGTCGATCGTCTCGAATATTGTTAGGCTTTCGTCAAGCAGCGCCGCTTGGTTCTGCGCGAAATATCCGATCTGTGCATTGTGTCCAACTTCCACCGAGCCGCTCTCTACACCTATTTCCTTCATTATCGCCTTGATCATTGTCGATTTTCCCTCGCCGTTCTTGCCGACAAAGGCCACCTTTTGACCGCGCTCGATCACAAGGTTTGCATCCTTGAAAACGATATGTTCGCCATAGGTTTTCCCCAAATCTTTGGCGATTACCGGATATTGCCCCGAGCGTTGCGCCGGCGCGAACTTTATTTTCAACGCGGAGTTGTCGATTTCGTCGATTTGAACGGGCACGATCTTTTCTAGCATCTTGACCCGCGATTGTACTTGCAATGTCTTTGAATACGTGCCACGAAAACGGTCGATGAACTCCATATTGTCGGCGATCATCCGCTGTTGCTCATCGTAGGCTTTTTGTTGGTGAATTCTTCGGTCCTTTCGCAGCTCGAGATATTGTGTGTACTTTACCTTGTAATCGTAGATTCTGCCGAGCGTGACCTCGATGGTTCTGTTGGTAATGTTGTCCACAAAAGTTTTGTCGTGCGAAATAACGACAACCGCCTTGGCGCTTGTTATCAGGAATTCCTCGAGCCACATTATGCTTTCGATGTCCATGTGGTTTGTCGGCTCATCGAGCAGAATGAGGTCGGGTTTTTGCAAAAGTATTTTGGCAAGCTCGATACGCATTCGCCAACCGCCCGAAAATTCGGACGTTGGTCGAGTGAAATCCTTGCGCTCAAACCCAAGTCCGACCAAAATCTTTTCGACTTCGGCCTCATAGTTTATTTCTTCGATGGCGTAGAACTTTTCTGAAAGGTCCGAAACGCGCTCGATAAGCTTCATATAAGCATCACTTTCATAATCGGTGCGAATGGTGAGCTGCTCATTAATTTCGTCGATTTCGTTCTTCATTTTGAAAACACTGCCAAAAGCTTTCGATGTTTCCTCAAAAACCGTGGCGTCGTCGGTTGTCAGTAAATGCTGCGGCAGATATGCAACAACGGCATCCTTTGGCACGCTCACATTTCCGCTTGACGGATTGGATTCGCCCGCAATTATTTTTAATAAAGTCGATTTGCCCGCGCCGTTCTTGCCCATAAGCGCGATTTTGTCGTTCTCGTTAATGGCGAAAGAAACGTCCTGGAATAAAGTTGTGCCGCCGAAATGAACGGCTATGTCGTTGATGGTGATCACAGTCTAGTTATGAGTTTTGAGTGATGAGTTGCTGCGCGTTTATGAGGATTTTAGTAAAAGATAGAAAGTTTTTGCAGCCTTTCGGCCAAAATAATGTTTAAGAGAAGGAAATTATAAAATAAGTTATGAGTTATATGTTATAAGTTATGAGTTATGAGTTGCTTCGCGATTGTGATAATTTACAGTTAGCAATTAAAATCTTTTCCATTAAAAAAACCCAACTAGGAAATAATATATCGAAGCTGGGCGTTAATTATTAAAAATGTTGAAATTGATTTAAGCGACGACCATAATGTCATTAACCCATCACTTATAACCTATAACTCATAACTTTTCTACAGATTCATTCTAAAATTCTCGATCACCGGTTCTGCTTTTTCTTTTTCCCTTTCGTCGATAAAAAGTTCGACCGCGAGGTCAGTGTTTCCAAATCCTCCAAGTCTGGCCGATTGGATGTTGTTCTTTACCACCGGAACGATGTCCACGGTCGAGAGTTGTTCCTTGAGTGCATTTGCGAGGATTTCGCTGCCGCTGAATATTTTTACCATTGCCATTATGCCTGATTTTTTATTGGGTTATAAATTTACGGTTCGTATTCGAAATATCGTGGTTCGATCATGATTTTTTCTGCGAGATTTTCGACGCGCTCGCTTAATGTCGACGTGAAAAAGATGCGCTGCGTCTTGATTATGCTCATCGAAAGCCTTTGTACAATGGCGTCGCCGCGATTTTTGAAGATAATATCGGCATCGTCCACCACAAACATCTTTACGGTGTTCATATTGAATCCGGCGTTCGAAAATAACGCGTTTATCTTTTGGTGCGTGCCGACCAAAATATCAAGCCCTGCCGAAATAACATTCTTGTCATAGTCGGTGTCGCCCTTGCTGTGCACGCCATAGACCAAAAGATTCAGATCATAATCCAAGCTTTCGATGATCTTGACCATCTCGACAACGGCATCGCGATCCTTGCAGATAATGAGCGCGCGTATGCTTTCAAGCGATGTTCCCGCCAGATTCTGCAGCACCGAAATAGCGATAAGCGTTGACTTTCCGCTACCATCTGTCGAAGCAATCACACAGTCGGCGCCACTTTTAAGGATGGGAAATGTCTCGGACTGCATCTCGTTGTCATCAGTGATCTCTCCGTTTGTAAGGTTGATGTTGAGTTGCGCGTTTATTTTTTTGAAAAGCATGGTGCGAATTTACGCGATAAGTGCGGAAGTGGAGTCTGAAGCCTGAAAGGTTAAATACAATTTATAAATCATAAAGGTATCCAAAAGATATACTCACATTTTAGTCAGCGCGGTTCCTTTATGGGCCGCAATATGATCTGTTTTGCTGCTCTTGATTTCGTACTGCGGATCATCTTTGTTGGCGTGGTGCGTGTAGCCTTTCCAGTCAAAATCTGATAAATGTACTTTGATGATCGTTCCCAAAACTTTGCCGGCCTCTGAATTCCAACTTACCTTGTCGCCTACTTTAAATTTTGTGGACATAATGTTTAATTTTAATTAATTGTCGGCTTCATAATTAACTTCGCCATTTTCAACTTTGCCGGCGCCGTGTATTTGTGTTCCTGCGCTTTTCCAATTGCCATAATGTGCAAAACTTTCCAGCCTTTTGCCATAAGATAATCTGACACCATCGAGCGATGGCACCTCCACCAAACGGCTTCGGAACACATATAAACGGTCGGATTTCTAATTGCAATCTTCTTGAGTTCCGCAGCGGCATTCTTGAATTGCTCCGTTTCCATATAGTCGGCGTAACCACGGAAGGAGAGATTGTTCCAAGTTGTGTTTTTGGAATCAGGATTTGCTTTTCTTCCGCCGCCAAGATCGGTTTCGTAAATATATTCAATGCCAATCCCTTCCAAAGATTGTTTTATAGCGTCCTGATTAAATTGCGGATATTTTCGAGAACCGGGCATTTTTCGAATATCAACCAATGTCTTGATCTCAAAAGATTGCAGCATTTCCAGAAATTCCTCAATTATTCTGGTGGAATGCCCGATGGTGTAAATAATATTTTCTGAAGATGCGTTCACAACAAATTATTGAGCGTGAGAATATACTTGTCAATATACAACTTTTTCTCCTTCGATTTGTACTGCTGAATATATCGCGGATGCTCGAGAACATTAATGTTGTCAAACAATTTTTCCTCCTGGTTGAGCTTGTGGATAAATTCAGCGTTTTTCTTTCCCAGAACATATATTCTTGACGTATCAAGCCCAACGTCAATATGTTGCTTGAGCGACCAAATTATAAATTCCATGACCGTTTCAAACAGTTCTTTGTCATCGTAATAATTTGCATTGAGCCATTTTCCTTCCTTTGTTTTTCTGACGATGGCCAACGGAAATGGGGAATTGATATAAAAGGATTTGTAGAATTCAGCAACGCCACCAAATTCCTCGATCATATCATAAACAAATACCGACGAAATTTCGTGCGTGTGCGCAGATTTCATCTCGATGCCGCAGATGTTTTCCAAACGTTTGGTATCGGTAAACGGAACGCCCGTGACTCCAGCGCCGTGGCGACTTGGGTTGATGCCAACAATAAATTTGCGAGGGTTTGAATCGTTGTAAAACTTTTGGTAAAACTTGGTCATCACCTCCAGCGTTTCGGGATTGTCAATATAAGGATTGAGCACCTGAAAACCGTCTGGCAATTTGCCTGAATAATGAAGTGTTTTATTGAAATTAATTACTTTTTCGGCTATTGTTTTGGGCATTGGAATACAATTTCAAAAAATGATGATATCTATAAAGATTTTAATAATAGAAATATCTGTCTGAGTTCGGAATCTTAAGATTACAACTTCCCGGTGTGAAACCGTCCATTCTCGGAATTGCTAGAAAGGGATATTTAAAACCTTTATTTAAATCTTTTGGTTGATTCTTATCATCATCATCATCGCAACTGTCATACGTTTCATCAACAATTACTTTTTTGGTTGAGAAATTTATATCGTACTGGTAACTGAAGGCGCAAGTATCATCAAAATTAAATGTTGAACCAATTAAAAACCAGTCTTCATTTTGATAACGAAAAATAGTTTTTGAAGTTTGGGTATGTCTAGAGTTTGTATTGCGAGTTTGAGAAATGATTAAAGTGTTATTAGACATTTCCACAGATAAAGTGATTCCATTTTCACTATAAAAACTATCATTGCTATACCACAAAACCGATTTGTTGTTTTTCCACACTTTGACATTATTATTAAATGTTTTGCAAATAAAAAGTTCACGTTCAAAGCCCTTCTCAGCGACTTTGACATCCGTATTAAAAACATACACAATTTCCTCGACACCATCTTTATCCAAATCTCCTTTTGCTTCCAATACTTTAACATAACCACTTGGAAGTGATTGTTCAAAGTTTTGACCTGTAGAGCAAATTGAAAAAACAAACGCTACAACAACTAATATATTTCTAAGAAAGGTTTTCATTCAAAATTCATAATTCATAACTCATAATTCAACTCACTTACTCGCAAACAACCGCACATCCTTTTCACTGATCTCACTTCCGCCAAGAATTATCAATCGTTCCACTATATTTCGCAACTCGCGAATATTTCCGGTCCAATCATATTCCTGCAAAAGTTTCACAGCGGGATCTGTAAATTTCTTCACCACGTTGCCCTGCTCTTCAGCGATTTTATTTGCAAAGTGCGTGATCAACATCGGAATATCCTCTCGTCTGTCATTGAGCGCCGGAACTTTTATCAAAATCACCGCCAACCGGTGGTAAAGATCTTCGCGAAAACGTCCTTCGGCAATTTCTTTCTTCAGGTCTTTGTTTGTGGCCGCGACAACGCGCACGTCAACTTTTATTTCCTTTTCGTCGCCCACACGGCTAATTTTATTTTCCTGAAGCGCTCGCAAAACCTTGGCCTGCGCCGATAGACTCATATCGCCGATCTCGTCCAGAAATATCGTGCCCTTGTCCGCTGCCTCAAACTTGCCCGCACGATCTTTCACGGCTGATGTAAAAGCACCTTTTACGTGGCCAAAAAGTTCGCTTTCAATAAGTTCGCTTGGTATCGCGGCACAATTGACCTCAATCATTGGCGCGCTAGAACGTTCGCTTTTATTGTGCAATCCGTGTGCAACAAGTTCTTTTCCGGTGCCGTTCGGACCCGTGATCAAAACCCGTGCATCTGTTGGCGCAACCTTTTCAATCATTTCCTGAATCAGTTTGATCGCTTCAGACTCGCCGACCATTTCTTGGTTTTTTCCAACCTTTTTCTTGAGGATTTTGTTCTCCACGACCAACTGTTTCCGATCCAGCGCATTTCGGACGGTGTTCAAAAGTCGGTTGAGATCAGGTGGTTTTGAAATGTAGTCAAACGCGCCCAAACGCATGGTCTGAATCGCGGTTTCCATATCGCCGTGGCCCGAGATCATCACCATCGGAATCTCCGGTTTAATCGCTTTCACGGCCTCGAGAAGTTCCACGCCATCCATTTTTGGCATCTTTATATCGCACAGCACAAGATCATAGTCAGACGCTTTTATTTTCTCAAATCCGCTCACGCCATCTTCCGCATCCTCAACAACATACGCTGGATTCTCTTCAGAAAGTATTTTTGTGAGGACGCGCCGGATCGCAGCTTCATCCTCAATCACAAGTATTTTGGGCATAGAAAAAGTTTTTTTGTAAAGATAAGATTTTGGGCGTAACCCCGTGGCGCGCCCTTTGGGGCGGCACGCCACGGGGTCGGGCTATCCGTTGCAATCTTTTATTGTCGCTAAAAAGCGAAAATAAAAGGATTTCCACTTCTATCCCTTACTCGAAATGTGCGTACATAATTGAGACGATAAACTTAAATTTAAAATTGCCACCCGAAGGGAATTGCGCGGCAGCGTCCAAATCTATAACGTCGACAACTTGTCGCTTGTTTCACTGTTGCAATATTGTAATTTCAGCAATGCGGTCTTTTGAATTCTGCTTTGATTTCAAATCCATAACGTGCGAACAAGTCGCGACTTGTTCCAACAAAATCTTTTGTTCAACGCAGATTCCACAAAACCGCCCCATCAAAAAAACCTACTACCACCAAATTTAGCCCTGATTGCAGCGGCATCCTTTTTCTTTCGTCATTTCAGCGAAAGAAAAAGATATAGTGGAAAGCAGGACGAATCTAGATTTAAAGAAAATGATCTGCTCCTATGTCATCCAGAATATCGCATCCATTTTATCAATTCTTTCCAGGTCGGTTTCTTGCCATACATCAATATGCCGACGCGGTAGATTTTTGACGCAAACCACACCACGATCATAAAACTGCCGAACAAAATGGACAGCGACAGCACGACCTGCCACCACGGCACGCCGAACGGGATCCGCATAAGCATAACGATCGGCGAGGTGAGCGGAATCATCGAAAACACGGTGGCGATCGTGCCGTGCGGATCGTTGATGACCGTGAAAATCCCGATATATACGCCCAGAATCAATGGCATTATTATCGGGAAAAGGAACTGCTGGCTGTCGGTTTCGTTGTCCACAGCGGCGCCAATTGCGGCGTAGAATGAACTGTACAGAAAATAGCCGCCGATGAAATAAAGAAAGAACGCCGAGATCATCGCCGCGATCGGAAGGTTCCAGATCTCCTGCAGATATAGTTGGATCGTGCCGCCAAGTTCGTCCTGAGCCGCCGCGATCACTTCGGGCGAAACGCTTGAACTTGGCGCCATATTAACACCAAAGAACATCGACGCGCCAAAGAGCAGCAACAGCCCGATTATCGCCCAAATACAGAACTGCAGAATGCCCGCCAATGACGTTCCGATAATCTTGCCCATCATCAATTGGAATGGTTTGACCGACGAGATTATGATTTCGATAATGCGGCTGGTTTTTTCTTCTATCACGCTGCGCATCACCATATTGCCGTAAATGATAATGAACATCATAATAAGATATCCGAACGCGCCGCCAATGGCGATCTTTATTTCATTGAGCCCTTTGAGACTGCTTTCGCCGCTGGCCTTGGCAAGCTTGATGTTAACTTTTGCCTGGGCATTTTTGATGGCAACTGTATCGAGTTTTGCGGCAATAAAGTTATCGCTGGTCATCTTTTTTGAAATCGCGCGCTCAAGACTTCCGATAAAGGTCATACTAGGACTGTCATTGGAAATGTAGGTAATCTTGTCGCCGCTGCCGCCGTTCTCGACCGTCGGTGGAATGTTCAGAATTCCATTGTAATGCGTTGAAATCACGCTGTCGGTAAGGATTTTTAAATCGACATTATTGACGTCTACAAATCTATATTCGTCGTCGCTTTTGAATTGATGTATGAAAAGTCCGGATTGATCTTTGATCGCGATAGTTTTCAGGTCGGGCTTCACGTTGGTTAGGTAACCGATGAGCACGCCGATGCCGACGAAAATGAGCGGACTGATGAACGTCATGACGATGAACGACTTGTTGCGCACCTTGGCCAGAAATTCCCTTTTGATGATGATCGGTAAAAGTCCCATGTCAGTTCTTGCTTACGGTTTGAATAAAAATATCGTTCACGCTCGGGATTTTTTCCACAAAATGTGTCACCTGTCCGCGCTGTGTGAGCAGGTTCAGCAAATCGTTGGGCGATGATTGGTCCAGCGAAACATCTAGTTTGAGCACGTCGTTGAGCGATTTGAAATTGGTGCTCTCAAACTTGAACTTCTGCGAAAGGTCGTACATCAAACCTTCCAGATTGCTCGTGAGAATGCCGACCTCGAAAGTATTCGTTCGGTATTTTCTTCGAACGTCGTCGAGTTTTCCCTCGATCAGCTTCTTCGATTTGTCGATCAGCGCGATATCGTCGCAAAGTGCTTCAACGCTTTCCATTCGGTGCGTCGAAAAAATGATTGTCGCGCCCTGTTTCTTGAGTTCAAGAATTTCGTCCTTTATAAGGTTGGCGTTGACGGGATCAAAACCGGAGAACGGTTCGTCAAAAATCAGAAGTTTTGGCTGATGGAGCACGCAGACCACAAATTGGATTTTCTGCGCCATTCCCTTGGAAAGTTCTTGGATTTTCTTGTTCCACCAACCTTTGATTTCCAGTCGGTCGAACCAATAATCGAGCTGTTTCTTGGCGTCGATCTTGCTCATTCCCTTCATTTGCGCGAGGTAAAGGCATTGCTCGCCAACCTTCATCGTCTTGTAAAGGCCGCGCTCTTCGGGCAGATATCCAATATTGCGAACGTGCTTCGATTGAAGTTTTTCGCCGTCGAAGATAATCTCGCCGCTGTCGGGCAAGGTTATCTGGTTAATGATACGGATGAGCGACGTTTTGCCCGCGCCATTTGGGCCCAAAAGTCCGTAGATGCTTCCCTTTGGAACGCTGAGCGAAACGTTGTCAAGTGCCATGAACTCGCCGTAGGTCTTGATGACACTGCGGACTTCGAGAATATTGTCCATTCAAAAAAGTTATGTGTAAATGTAAAGAATACGTATAAATGCGCCACGATTTGCACCAAAAAAAAACCCACCCTTATTAAAAACAAGGATGGGAAAAATTGCTATGAAAAAGAAAATTACTAGCGAACTAGTACATTTCAAATGTATAACATATTTGTGGAATTATGAAAACATATCCTTCACTTTTTCAAAAAAAGATTTGTCGGACTTCTCCGGATTGGGCACAAAGTTCTCGTTGTCAAGGTTTTTCTCGAAAAAAGTTTTTTGCTCTTTCGTCAAGATTTGCGGCGTCCACACATTCACATGGACCAAAAGGTCGCCACTGCCATATCCATTGATGCTCGGAATACCTTTGCCCTTTAACCTCAGTATCTTACCAGATTGAATGCCTTCTTCGAGCTTGATGCGAACCTTTCCATTCACTGCCTCGATATCTTTTGAAATACCAAGCACAGCTTCGCTAAAGCTTATATAAAGGTCATGGTGAAGATTTTCTCCCTCGCGTTTCAGGAATTCGTGCTCGAGTTCTTCGATGGCAACGATAAGGTCGCCCGGAATTGAATTGTTGCCCGGTGCGTCGTTTCCTTTATTTGAAACTTTCAGCTGCATTCCGTCCACAACGCCCGCCGGAATCTTGATCGACACGGTTTCTTCCGCCGTTGTCATTCCCTGCGAATCCGCATCTGCGGGTTTTTTGTCGAGAATTTGCCCCGAACCTTGGCACGATGGGCACGTTGAAGCCGATTGCATACGACCAAGAATCGTGTTGGTCACGCGCATCACCTGGCCTTGACCGTTGCAAGTGCTGCAAGTTTGGAACGTCACGCCCCTTGCCTGCACTTTCCTTTTGACTTTTACTTTTTTCTCAACGCCGTTGGCCACTTCCTCAAGTGTCAATTTGACCTTGATTCTGAGGTTCGAACCTTTCACCCTTCGTTGACCGCCGCCACCGCCGCCGCCAAAACCTGAAAACGCACCGCCAAATATATCGCCGAACTGGCTGAAGATGTCGTCCATGTTCATGTGATGGCCGCCGCCATATCCGCCACTCTCAAAAGCCTGATGGCCATATTGATCGTATTTAGCTTTCTTCTGCGGGTCGCTCAATACTTCATACGCTTCCGCCGCGAGCTTAAAATTGTCCTCTGCCGTTTTGTCGCCCGGATTTTTGTCTGGGTGAAATTCTATCGCTTTTTTGCGGTAGGCTTTCTTTATCTCCGCTTCGGTCGCACCTTTGGTGATGCCCAATAACTCATAAAAATCTTTCTTCATTTCTGCGGTTTTCATATTAATTGCCGATGATCACTTTTGGGAATCGGATAATCTTGTCGCCAAGTTTATAACCTTTTTCAATAACATCCACGATCTTGCCCTTCAATTTCGGTTCGGGCGCGGGAATCTGTGTGATCGCTTCCGCAAAATCAGCGTTGAAAACATCGCCGGGGCGAACGCTTATTTCTTCAAGACCTTTGGAAACCAACGTACTTTTGAACTTATCGTGAATCAATTCAACACCTTTCAAAAGCACATCGTCATCTGATTTCTTGATTTGGATCAGCGCACGGTCAAAATCGTCGAGAACGGGAAGCATCGCCACAATCGCCTCTTGATTTGCGGTCTTGAAAAGTTCCATACGCTCTTTTGCGTTGCGCTTCTTGAAATTTTCGAAATCTGCAAATAAACGCAGGAATTTGTCCTTTTCTCTTCCCAAATCTTCTCGAAGTTGTTCTATCTCTGAAAGTTGCGGACCATCGGTTTGCTCGTCCAAAGTGGTTTCGTCCAGTGTTTCGTCAACAAACTCGGGGTCTTTGTCCATGTCTTCAGGTTTCATATTGTATGTTTTGTTATGATAATTGTCTCTTTGTGCTGTCGCACG
>JBBSUW010000067.1:0-16613 GCA_038234025.1 Flavobacteriales bacterium | reverse complement strand
CGAAAGACTTGGGACAACAGAATTCTTCTCTGTCCTGAACTATAATTCCATCAAAATTTAACGGATTCATTGTGCGGAATACTTCCGCGACCAAACCAATTGCATACAACTCGTTTATATATCCAACCTAGTTGTACATATATCTTCAATATAGTTGTATATGTATATGTTTAATTGATTTCTCAAATATAGAAATCTTTTATGTTTTTAAATTGTTAATGGTTTTGAAGTTAGCCGATGGTGATTTAAGTTGGATACATAACTGTCGATTGCAGAAAGCCTAGCCCTCCCGATAGCAATCGGGACTTGCGGTAGCCCACAGCGGGAAACCCGAGCGGTGCACGGGCTGCGGGGGCGACCAACTGAAGCCACCGCAGACCGATGCAACGCCGGGGAGACCCGAGGACTACAAGTGGATAGCGGGAAAGAGCTTCAAGTTAAGAGTTATGAGTTATGAGTTATGGGTTTCGCAACACTCTTCCACTACGCCTTCCCTAATCTGCCATCACATTATAAGTTGGATCTTCGATAATGTTGACATCGATCAGATCATTGGCGTTGTGAAGCAATGTGCGGCAGTCTGGGCTTAGGTGCTTGAGGTGGACGGTCTTTTTGGCATTTGCATACCGCTCGGTGAGTTTGTTCACGGCCTCGATTGCGCTCATGTCGGCGATTTTGCTTTCGGCAAAGTCTATGATAGCTTCGCTTGGATCGATGCCGATATCAAACTTTTCGGTAAATGCCGAAACACTCCCGAAGAACAACGGGCCGAATATCTCGTAATGCTTGATGCCGTCTGGATCTATAACTTGCGGGCGCGAATTCTTTTGGCACTTTCCCAAGCGAAAACGAGCGCCGAGATGATGACGCCGATGAGGACGGCAAGGGCGAGGTTGTGCAGATAGACGGTCATGGCGGCGACCAAAATGCCGACAAATATGTCGTGCTTGGGCATCTTGTTGATCATCCGGATGGAGATCCACTCGAACGTGCCGATGGCAACCATTATCATCAGTCCGGTGAGCGCGGCCATTGGCATTTTTTCAATCAAAGAACTGTCGAACATCACAAAAACCAACAGCATAACCGAAGCAATAATCCCCGAAAGCCGTGCACGCGCCCCGTTGGAAATATTGATAAGGCTCTGCCCGATCATTGCGCAGCATCCCATGCCAGAGAAGAGTCCGCTGAGGAAATTTGCGAAACCCTGCGCAACGGCTTCTCTGTTGCCACGCCCTTTTGTTTGGGTTATTTCGTCTATAAGGTTCAGCGTGAGCAGGCTTTCGATAAGACCGACACCGGCAATGATCAATGAATATGGCGCGATAATTTGCAGTGTTCCCCAAACCAATGGCACATTTGGAATGTGGAATGGCGGGAAGTGTCCAGAAATGGAAGCAACATCGCCAACTGTTGTGGTATCGATGTTGAATATCGCGACAAGCGCAAAAATCGTGAGGATTGCCGCCAATAAAGCCGGAAACGACCTGGTGACTTTTGGCAAAAGCCAGATGATCAACATCGTGAACAAGACCAAACCGAGCATGATATAGAGCGCGTTGCCCGAAAGCCAATTGCCGGTTTTGTCCTGAAACTGCACGAGCTGCGACATAAAGATCACGATCGCAAGCCCGTTCACAAACCCGAACATGACTGGATGCGGAACAAGACGAATGAATTTACCGAGCTTGAGAAAACCGGCGATCATTTGGATAACGCCCGCCAAAACGACGGCGGCAAAAATATATTCGACACCATAGGTCTTTGCCAAAGCCACGATCACAACGGCAATAGCGCCAGTTGCGCCCGAAATCATTCCCGGTCTTTCCCCGAAAATGGAGGTGACAAATCCCATAACGAAAGCGGCATAAAGTCCGGTCAATGGCGAAAGTCCGGCGATAATCGCAAAGGCAATGGCTTCGGGAACGAGCGCGAGGGCAACGGTAAGACCAGAAAGGACTTCGGTTTTGTAATTTACTTTTTGTTGAAAGTCGAAATGATTGAAGATTTTTTTATTTAAACTAAATGGCTGATAAAAATTTTTGGAGTAAAACTATACCGTCTTTAGCGCATCGATGAGCGCATCGATATCGGATGTGGAGTTGTGGTGATCAAACGAAATTCTGATTGACGGTTTGCGTTGGTCTTCGAGCAACTGGAACTCGGCAAGAACGTGCGATGGCGAAATGCTTCCGCTCTGGCAAGCGCTTCCGCGCGAAACGGCAATGCCTTTTAGGTCGAGATGAAAAAGAATCATCAATGTTTTTTGTTCGTCAAAAGGCAAACAGACATTGAGAATATTGTAGAGCGTATTCTTTGGATTTCCATTTATTTTGACACCGGGAAAATTTTTCTCAAGTTGATCGATCGCATATTCTTTCAGTTCGGAAATGACTTTCGTTTCTTCGTCAAGTTTCTCGATCGATATTTCCAAAGCCTTTGACATTCCGGCAATATTATGGACACATTCCGTTCCGCTGCGCAAGCCTTTTTCCTGCGAACCGCCCGAAGTTATCGATGGCATCGAAAGTCCTTTTCTCATATATATAAAGCCAACGCCTTTTGGGCCGTGGAATTTGTGCGCGCTGCTCGAGATAAAATCGACTGGCAATTCTGAGATATTCAGCGGCATTTTCCCGACCGATTGAACCGCATCTGAGAAAAACAAAGCGTTGTATTTTCGCGAAAGCGTGCCCACTTTTTCGAGGTCGAGGATTGTTCCTATTTCGTTGTTGATGTGCATCAAACAGACCAATGTTTGGAGATTTTCCGAAAGCAGTTCGTCCAAATGTTCATAGTCAATTAGTCCGTCGGGTTTTATCTTGACGCAATCAATCTGTATATTGTTGTTCTTCGAAAGTTTGGCCACAGCATCCAGAATAGCGTGATGCTCGATCTTGGATGTGATGATTCGTGAGATTTTGTGCTGTGAAACCGCGCCGTTGATGATCCAATTGATGCCCTCGGTCGCTCCCGATGTAAAAACAAGCTCGTTGGCGGTGACGTTCAACAATTTTGCAATCGATTTTCTGGAATTTTCAACAATACCCTTGGCGCTCCGTCCGGCGAAATGATTTGATGATGGGTTGCCATATTCTGACTCAAGAACACGCACCATTTCGGTTATTACTTCTGGTCGTACGGATGTTGTCGCGGCGTTGTCGAGGTAGATTTTTTGCATGGCCACAAAGGTACGGCAAAATGGAACGGCTTAAAAGTGAGCATTAAGCACGTCCAAATAAAAAAAACCCTTTAGGCAAACCCGTTTCCACCAATTGACTACCGCGTGTAAAAAGTCTATTTTTGCATAAAAAAAGAATGAAAAAGATTTTGTTGCTACTGTTTATATCGACGATTTCGTTGGGTTGCGATGATGGAAACATAACCGTTGAAAACATTGATTTTCCCCAAGACGCGACTGCTTCGAAATGCCCAACAAGCAACATTCTGTACTTGCTGAACAACAATGAAGCGCTTATAATCCAGTTTACTGACGCTGCTAATCTCAACGGATTGTTCATTAACGATAACGGAAGCACCACATTACCGATCACGGCAACAAATCGAGTGGTTTACCGATTCTACAATGGGAAGGTGACCGCCGAAAACTTCTGCGGCGGCGGCACGATTCCGCCAATTTTTCCCGTTGCCACCGGCGAATGGATTGCGACTTCGGGAACGATAAACGTTGCAACGATACAAGTACTGAGCGCTCCAAATGGTGTGAACGGCGGGACTAAAATAACCGGCTATACGCATACTATAAGTTTAAAGAACGTTGATTTTGTTCGTCAGGACGGCGTGCATCAACAGTATGAAAACTTTGCATTTGGGAATTATTCGACACCCGCCAACAACTTGCCTTTCAATTTTCTGACTTTGGAGAATGCAGGATTCTGTCCAACTTCAGCTTTAATTTACAACGGTATTGAGAATGGTGTTGAAGGACTTACAATACAAAATATTTCTCCAACATTACTACAAAATATGGAAGGTGTTCGTCGGGAAGCCATCACGCCCGAAGTGAACATTCTTAAATACCGATTGTTCATTGCACCATATGTTGGCTTTCCGGCAGATTTCTTTTGCGGACCAGCATTCTTAATGGCCGGGGCGGAAATCTATACGGGAATCCCAACTGCAGGTGATGTTAACGACCCATTGGCAACGGGCATCATCGAAGTCACAACAACGGCCGTCGGTTCTGTTTTTCGTCACACCGTTGTGCTGAAGCGGGCCAGCTTTCAAAGAAATAATAGCACCAGCACATTCTATCTCGGCGATACTTTTGATTTTGGGGTGATCATAACCAATTGATTCACGACTGCTTGAAAATGATTTCGGTCGCGCCAACGCCGTATTTTTGATAATTGGCATCCTTGTAAGTTAGGTTTTCGTAACGACCGAGCAGAAAATCCAGGTCAGCTTTCAAGATTCCCTCGCCAACGCCGTGGATCAAGATTATCTTTGGGATTCGATTTTTTATCGCGAATTCAACGTGCCGTTTTGCAGTGTCCATTTGATAGTTCAGCCTGTCAAAATTAGAAAGTCCTTTGTGGTTTTTCACCAACTTCTCGATGTGAAGATCGAACTCCGGTGGCGGGATTTCACCTCGAGATTTAAAAAGCGGTGCTGATTTTTTGGGCGAGCTTGAATCTTTTGCAAGTTTTGCTTCTCTTATACTATGATTTGAGATAGAACCGTATAAATTACTGGATTCTTTTGATTTAAGCAAATCATTGACATTGAAAGTCATCGTAAATCCATCACTGGTTTCAATCGTAATTTCAGAATTTTCAATGGATTTTACGACACCTTTGAAGTCGTCATCCAATGCTTCGACCTTATCTCCCACTTCAAATTTTTCCATCTTCGTTTTCTTTATGTTTGCTAGGAATCTTCGCGCTCAACTGCATTATGCCAAGCATGAAAACCACCACGCAAAGCACGCTGATGATCAGATTGGGTTTTTCCAAAGACTGCTCGTAAAAAGCGATCCCGAACGCGATCAGGACAGAGGTTATCAATATTGGTTTCTTCATGTTCAAATATCTATGAGGTAAAAATAGCGACAATTTTTTATCGATCGGCGTTCTAGACCAACAAACATTTTTTCGTAAAATTGCACCAAATAAGCAAACAGTGATCTGGGAAAAATTTATGCTTCCGTGCCTTTCCAAACAATTCTTTGGTCTTGATTGCCCCGGCTGCGGACTCCAGCGATCGGCAATGCTCGTGCTTGAGGGACATTTTGGCGCGGCGTTCACTATGTTTCCCGCTATATATACCACGATATTTCTGTTTGGATGGATTGGCTTTGATATGCTGTACAAAAGAAATATGTCCAAGGGAATTATTCCGTTGGCGGTCATCAATGGCGCAATCATTCTCTTTTCTTATTTATTTAAAATCTATTATCTAACCCTATAAACAAACCCATGGAAAAACAACGCTTGCCAAACGCCCAATCTGTGCTCATATTAGGAATCCTGTCCATCGTGACGTGTTGTTGCTACGGGATTTTCGGATTGATCTTAGGTATCGTCGCTTTGGTCCTCGCCAAAAAAGATCTGCAATCTTACCGAAACGAGCCCGAACTGTACCTAAACTATTCGCAGCTGAACGTTGGCCGCGTGCTGTCCATTATCGGAATAACACTTTCCACGATCTCCCTGATGGTTTTTCTTTACCTCTTCATCTTTGTTGGCCAGGAAGGCATTTTGAAAATGCAGAAAAACCTTATGGAAAAAGCAAAGTACAATCAAGAGAACGGTTATTGATTCCATTATCTTCCAATAAAAAATCCGCTCTTCAGCGGATTTTTTTATTTCTCAAAAGTCTTCAACGTCCTGATTATTATCGAAACACAATCCAGTAGCTCTTCTTCGTTCATCACCAAAGGCGGTGCGAATCGGATGATGTTGCCGTGCGTTGGTTTGGCCAACAGTCCATTGTCCCGAAGTTTCAGGCAGATATTCCAGGCGGTGTCGCTGTTATCGGTGTCGTTGATCACGATCGCGTTGAGCAGTCCTTTGCCACGAACCAGCGTTGCAATATTGCTCTCTTTGATATACGCGTCTATTTTGTTCCTGAATATTTTACCAAGATATTCGGCGTTGTTCGCAAGGTCTTCTTCTTTCACAACCTCCAGCGCCGCAATTGCAACCGCTGCCGCGACAGGATTTCCGCCAAAGGTTGATCCGTGACTTCCCGGTGTAATTACGTTCATAATATTATTGTTCGCCAAAACCGCCGAAACAGGGTAAACACCACCAGAAATCGCTTTCCCCAAAATCAGTATATCAGGTTTTACGTTCTCGTGATCCACTGCCAATAACTTTCCTGTCCTGGCGATTCCTGTCTGAACCTCATCGGCCATAAATAGGACATTGTGCTTTTCACAAAGTGCTTTTGCTTTCGACAAGTATCCGTCGGAAGGCACAAAAACACCGGCTTCACCCTGAATTGGTTCCACCAAAAATCCCGCGATGTTGGGGTTTTTTGCCAAAGTTTGCTCTAGCGCGTCAAGATCGTCATAATCTATCGAAATGAAGCCCGCTGTGAACGGACCAAAATTCTTTCGCGCATTGGGATCATTTGAAAACGAGATTATTGTTGTGGTTCGACCGTGAAAATTGCCATCGCAGACCACAATCTGCGCTTGGTTCTCGTCGATTCCCTTTACTTCATAAGCCCATTTACGGGCAATCTTGAGCGCGGTCTCAACAGCTTCAGCGCCAGTATTCATTGGTAAGACCTTGTCAAAACCAAAATATTTGCAAAGATATTTTTCATACGGGCCAAGCTTGTCGTTATAGAATGCTCGGGATGTCAGCGTAAGGATTTGCGCCTGTTCCATCATCGCGCCAACTATTTTTGGATGGCAATGCCCTTGGTTCACGGCAGAATATGCCGAGAGGAAATCATAATATTTCTTGCCTTCGACATCCCAAACAAAAACTCCTTTTCCGCGGTTCAGGACCACCGGCAATGGATGATAATTGTGCGCGCCATAGTTTTCTTCAAGATCCATCAAGGCCTGTGAGCCCATTTTTTCGAGTACGTTGTTCATAAGCTTTTTAGTAATGCTAATGGATTTTCCTAAACCTAAAAACCCTTCATGGGCATCAAAATTAAGCAATTAAAAACAGATTTATGCCCAATCATTCGGGTTTCTTGACGCACAAGAAGATGCTGTCGATCTTGTCCATCTGGATTTTTTGAATTTTGAGGACTTCTTCGTGCTGTTGCACCAGTTCCGGAAATCGACAAGTGGTCCGTGCAATGCAATATTGGTATAATTTCTGCTCAACAGTCTGTAAAATAGACGGTAGCGCGAACTGAATCTTATCGTTTCACAGCGCGGAACTCTTAAATGTGAAATCGCCCTTACAAAATCGCCAGGTTTTGTCATTTAAATCTTATAAAAGTTTTGTGAAATAAATGAATTGTACTGAAATTGCGCTATCCTATATTCGTACCATAAAAACCTACTAAAATCATGAAAACAACCTACATCACCTCGATTCTATTTGTTATTTTTTGCACAACTTTTTCTTCCTGCACCAAAGACGAAGACCCCCCTTTTATCTATTACCATCCAACGTCGACAAAGATCACCACAATTTTTGAAGGCGAGCAGGAAATGGTTTTTGACCAGGCAGTCGTCACTAGAGAATATTATGAAGGTTACACGGACATCATCATCGTCGCCACGATGAAGAACGACTCCAGAAAAAGTCTTCGCATGGAAATGACCGAATATGTAACGGGAATCGAGGCATGCTACTATTTTGCCTATAACAACGGCGAGCGCGATTTTGACAACACAGATTATGACTACGTTTTCAATGTCGATGTGACCCGAAATTCTCCGGGCGTGGTGCGCGGCAATTTCTCAGGCGTCTTGTCAGACTTCGATAGCAACAGCAAAGAAGTAAGGACCGGAAGGTTCGATATCAAATACTGATATAAATCGGATGGTTGGAGCGAATCGTTTGCGCATTTTCAGCCGTCCATTTTCCCGCCGTCCGCTATATCTTTCTTTCGGCCATAAAAGGCCGAAAAGAAAGGATGCCGCTTCCGTCGGGGCTATTTGGCGAACCAATTAAATAAATCGGTCATTGTTTCGACCAAATCCAACAATGCGCTATTTTTGCCGAATGGGCAAAAAAAGTACCGAACGTGCGGTGTTCCACGAAATAGAGATTCTCGATGCCGGCGCAAAGGGCGTCTGCATTGCCAAAGCGCCGGATGGAAGGGTTGTTTTTGTGCCAAACGCCGTTCCTGGAGATGTTGTCGATATCCAGACATTCAAAAAACGAAAGTCATATTTTGAAGGCAAGGCGGTTCATTTCCACAAGCTTTCCGAACATCGCACAAATCCAGTGTGCATCCATTTTGGAACCTGCGGTGGTTGCAAATGGCAGAACATGAAATATGACCGCCAGCTTTTCTACAAGAACAATGAGGTACGAAACCACCTTCAGCGGATCGGAAAAGTGGAACTTCCAGAATTTGAGCCCATCCTTGGTTCTGACGACATCTATTTCTACCGCAACAAGATGGAATTTTCTTTTTCAAATTCTCGCTGGCTCACGCCCGAGGAAATCGACAGTGATCAAGAACTCGATGACCGCAACGCGCTCGGTTTCCACATTCCCAGAATGTGGGACAAAATCCTCGACATCAAAAAATGCCATCTTCAGCCCGATCCCTCAAATGCGATTCGCAATGAGATCCGCGCTTTTGCCAATGCAAATAACCTCACGTTCTTCAACCCGCGAACGCAGGAAGGTTTGCTGCGGACATTGATGATTCGAACCGCTTCAACAGGCGAAGTCATGGTGCTAGTACAGTTCTGCGATGATGATATTGAAGCGAGGAATCTTGTTTTGGCTTTCCTTGCGCAAAAATTTCCAGAAGTGACATCCTTATTATACGTGATAAACCAAAAAGCGAACGACACGCTTTATGATCAAGAGATTCTGTTGTACAGCGGCCGCGACCATATTTTTGAGGAAATGGAAGGATTGAAATTCAGTATCAGTGCAAAATCCTTTTATCAAACAAATTCCCTCCAAGCCTACAATCTTTATAAAATCACGCGTGAATTTGCGGGTTTGACGGGCAGTGAGGTCGTCTATGATCTATACACTGGAACCGGCACTATCGCGCAGTTCGTATCAAAAAATGCCCGAAAAGTGGTCGGTATCGAATCCGTTCCACAAGCCATAGAAGATGCAAAAACAAACGCGGAGCGCAACAACATCAGCAACTGCGAATTTTTTGTCGGGGATATGCGCTCGGTTCTCGATGACAATTTTGTGGCGCTCCAGGGCAAGCCCGATGTGATCATCACCGATCCGCCGCGTGACGGAATGCACAAGGATGTTGTGGAACAATTGCTGAAAATATTGCCCGAAAAAATAGTTTACGTTAGCTGTAATTCCGCAACGCAGGCGCGAGATCTTGCGCTGATGGATTCGCACTATAATGTGTCGCGCGTTCGTCCCGTAGATATGTTTCCGCAAACGCACCACGTCGAAAATGTCGTACTTTTGAGCAAGCGAAAATGATAAAGAGATTACTTGCACCGTTGTTCATTCTGGCACTTGCCACCACTTTTTCATCATGCGAAAAAGACGACATCTGCGCCTTGACAACCGAGACAACTCCACGCCTGTTGATGGAATTCTTCAACAGCGCAATTCCTTCCGACAATAAGAATGTCACCGACCTTCAAATTGCGGCAACGGGCGAAACTTCTGCGATTACTTATAATAATGCAAGCAAGATTCTTGTTCCGCTCAAAACCACCGAAGATACCGTGGAATTCAATTTGACGATTTTTGCGTCAAGCGAAGATCCCGCAGTCCGCAATGTGGACAGGCTTGTTTTCAATTATGCAAGGAACGAGGTCTACATTTCGCGCGCCTGCGGTTACAAAATTGATTTTCTATTAAATCAAGGCAATGGAATCGTCCTATCCGACCCGGACGGATCGCAATGGATAAAATCAATTCGAGTGGTCCAACCAACCATTATCACCGAAAACACAACGCATGTCAAGGTATTTTTTTAGCGTAATCGCAATCTTCTCGTTTGCATGCGTTTTTGCGCAAGCGCCAAAAAAGGACAGCGTGACAATCAATGTCAAGCAGAATCGCTATGGACTTCGTGTTGGCACCGATTTGTACAAAATCGCGCGAAGTATTTACGATAAAGATTATCAGGGACTTGAGATTGTTGGAGATTATCGTATCGCCAAAAATTATTATGTCGCGGCAGAAATGGGCAACGAAAAGATCACTGTTGACGATGATCGGTTGAACTTTACAACCTCCGGAACTTTCATAAAAGGCGGTTTTGATTACAATGCCTACGAGAATTGGCTCGATATGGAAAATATGGTGTACATCGGTGCACGTTATGGTTTCAGCACCATGTCGCAAACGCTCAACAGCTACAAAATATACAATCGGAATTCATATTTTGCGGAACAACCGCCTGTTGATGTCAGTGAGAAATACAGCGGATTGACCGCACAATGGCTGGAGATTGTTGTGGGAACGAAAGCAAAAGTCATCAATAATTTTTACCTCGGATTAAGTGTTTCCGTCAAAAAACTCGTGACCAACAACAAGCCCGAAAATTTCGACAACCTTTATATTCCAGGCTTCAACCGAACTTACAACGGCGATTTTGGTGTCGGTTTCAACTACACCGTTTCGTATTTTTTGCCGCTCTACAAATCGAAGGCAAAAGTTGTGAAGAAAATTGCGAAGTGATTATTTGATTTCCCTAATTCCTTTAATAAAAAGCCATCTCATAAATAGCTTCTCACCGTCCGGAGTTCGAACCGCTTGAAATTTTGGCGAAAGCAGCGTACTGATCACAAAGGCCATTCCCGCGACCCAAAATTCGGATATCAAAGTGTATTTGTCTATGAGATAGCGACTTGAAATAAAGAGCACCGCAAAACACATAAGCTGGAACAAGAATGCTTTTACTTTTGTGTTCATATCCGGGTGTTTTCGGGATTGTGCTTTGCTTTTTTGCTGCCTTCGTACATTTCATATTTTGCAAAACGCGCTTCGAGACCGGCATTGAAAATCTTGATTTTTCGTGAAGGTTTCAATCCCACAAATTTCAGCGCTTCAAGGTTTGCCGTGATGAACCACGCATGGGTTCCAGGATAATCTTGCTTGAGTGTGTCTCCTATTTCACGATAGAATCGTTCCATATCAACGTTCAGTCTTTCGCCATAAGGTGGATTGAAAACCATAGTCAATGGACCGACGGTTTCTTTTTTACTATCAAAAAAATCGCGTTCCTCGATTTTTATATATTCAGAAAGATTTGCATTCTCAATGTTTTCCCGAGATTTTGCCACGGCAGAAGGTGCTTTGTCATAACCCTTGATCGTATAATGGAACTCGCGAACCTTCTTCAAACAAGAATCCGTAATGGTCTCAAAAAGGTCGGGATCCCAATCGTTCCATTTTTCAAAAGCAAATTCTTTCCGGTTGATGTTGGCGGGAATGTTGCAGGCGATCATCGCGGCCTCGGCCAATATCGTTCCGCTGCCGCACATTGGATCCAGAAAATCGCCAGCGCCGTTCCACCCCGAAAGAATCACCATTCCAGCGGCAAGAACTTCATTTAACGGCGCGATGTTCGTGACGGTTCTATAACCTCGGTGATGAAGCGAACTGCCCGAAGTGTCGAGTGAAACCGTGCACTGATCGCGGTCTATGTGAATATTTATTGATAGATCGGGATGCACTTTGTCCACGCTCGGCCGTTGCCCGAATTTGCTGCGGAATTGGTCCACGATAGCGTCCTTTGTTTTTTGGGCCACAAATTCGGTGTGATTGAACATATCCGAATGAACGGTAGCATCTATTACGAAAGTCTGGTTCTCCGCCATATATTTTGTCCAGTCCATCGTATATATTCCGCGATATAGTTGGTCCTCGTTTGTGACCCGAAAATTATAGACTGGTTTCAGGATTTTCAAAGCAGTTCTGAGCGCGAGGTTCGATTTGTACATAAAACCTTTATCGCCAACAAAGCGAACCATTCTCACGCCCATTTCCACATCTTGCGCGCCGAGATCGCGAAGTTCTTTGGCTAGGATTTCCTCGAAACCAAAAAACGTTTTGGCGACCATTGTGAAGTTGTTTTCCATCTATATCATTACGTTTCCCTGCAAAAATACGCTAAATTTGCAGGAATTTCATTTGATCCGCAATGGCAGAACATGTTTCGGGTACTTCCGACGATTCTAAAAGCACCGGCAAAAATTGGTTTGCATCGTGGTTTGATACGCCCTATTATCATATTCTCTATAAAGACAGAAATTACCGTGAGGCGCAATTGTTCATGGACAACCTTACGCAATACCTGAATCTCCCAGAAAAAGCAAAAGTCCTCGACCTTGCCTGCGGAAAAGGCCGCCACGCCATATATCTCAACCAACTTGGATTTGACGTGCTAGGCGTTGACCTTAGCGAGAACAGCATTGCAGAAGCAAAAAAGAATACCAACGACAACCTGCATTTTCGGGTTCACGATATGCGAATACCATTTGAGGAAAAGTTTGATGCGATCTTCAATCTCTTTACCAGCTTTGGATATTTTGAGGATGACAACGACAATATTACGACGTTGATCTCGATGAAAGAAAGCCTTTCGGAGTATGGTTTTGCCGTGATAGATTTTATGAATGTCAACCAAGTGATTCGCAATATTGTTCCCGAAGAGCACAAAGTTGTTGACGGGATTGATTTCCATATTCGCAGATTTTACATCGACGACCATATTTATAAGGAGATACAGTTTGAGGACAATGGCAAGAAATTTCACTTTACAGAAAAAGTAAAAGCTCTAACGCTCAAAGACTTTCAAACAATGATGGAAACCGCGGGCATTTTTCTGCTCGATACTTTTGGCGATTACAAGCTCAAAAAATTCCACAAGAACGATAGCGAACGGCTGATCATGATATTTAAATAATGGAATATTTTTGGCCTTTGATCGCGGTTTTGTCTGGTTATGGCATCGCGATTTTCGTGAAGCCCGAAAACAAACAAGTCCTAAAACTTCTGCTTGCCTTTAGCGGATCATTTCTGCTTTCGCTCACCGTTATGCATTTGCTGCCCGAGGTTTTTACCGGAATGGAAACTGCCGTTCCAATAGGCCTTTTTATAATGGTGGGAATCCTTTTGCAGATCGTGCTCGAATTTTTCTCGCGCGGCGCCGAACATGGCCACGTTCATGGTCATGGCGAAATTTCACAAATTCCGTGGTCTTTGTTCCTTAGCCTTTGCTTGCACGCTTTTCTTGAGGGTTTTCCCGTAAGCCATCACCACGATATATCCATTGGCATAGCTGTTCATCATTTTCCGATAGCCATTATTTTGACGCTGTTTTTGCGTAATGCAAAGCTTTCCGCGGTAAAGATTTTGGCATTTATGCTGACGTTTGCAGTAATGACGCCACTCGGGACATTTGTTTCCGAGCATTTTTCTGAATTGAATCTTTATTATAAAGAAATTACTGCCGTTGTGATCGGAATTCTATTTCACATTTCGTCAACGATAATTTTCGAGGCGAGCGAAGGTCACAAATTCAATGTTGCCAAAATCTCTATGATTATTGCGGGAATTGCTATTGCGCTTTTGGTTTAATCAAACGGGTTTCTTGAAAGGCTTTCGCCAAAAATTCACCGCAAAACTTCGTAACTTCGCGTTGGACGAAAATGTTGCAAATGTCTTTTATCAAAACCACCGAACTTTCATCGCACTACAACGACCTGGACAAAATGGACGTTCGCGAAATTCTACAGAGCATCAATAAGGAGGATAAAAAAGTTGCGATCGCGGTCGAAAAAGCCTTGCCGCAAATTGAAAATCTCGTCGATGCGATTGTTGAAAAACTCAGTGATAGCGGTCGACTTTTCTATATCGGCGCGGGAACTTCTGGCCGACTTGGGATTCTTGACGCATCGGAATGTCCGCCAACTTTTGGGGTTTCGCACGATTTGGTGAATGGAATAATTGCCGGTGGCGATGCAGCAATCCGAAAAGCTGTGGAGAACGCTGAAGACTCAACGTTACAAGCGTTTTTGGATCTTGAAAAGCACAATATTTCTACAAAAGATGTCGTAGTGGGAATTGCCGCATCGGGAACGACGCCTTATGTTGTCAAAGGTCTGGAAGTTTGCAATAAAAATAATATCGTTAGCGGTTGCATTACCTGCAATGAAGGAAGTCCGCTGGCGCTTGTCGCAAAATTCCCGGTCATCGTGACCGTTGGACCAGAATTCGTGACCGGAAGTTCTCGTATGAAGGCGGGAACAGCGCAGAAAATGGTGCTGAATATGATTTCCACGACTGCCATGATAAAGCTCGGAAAAGTGAAGGGCAACAAAATGGTCGATATGCAGTTGAGCAACGACAAGCTCGTGGAACGCGGCACAAAAATGATTGCCGACGAAACGGGGCTCGACAATTTTGCATCCCGCGAACTTTTAATGGAACACGGCAGCGTGAGAAGCGCGGTCGATAAATATAATTCTGAAAATGGAGACAGAAAAAACTGATAGAAATGTGCTCAATCAAGGCATTAAGCTGATGTCAATCTCGCTATTGTTGATGTTTGTGGGACCAACGGTTATTTACAACGCTTTTGCAAATGAGGACAATCCTTGGCATTGGCTCGTCCTCGCGGTCGGAATAGTGGCCTGCTTTTTTGCGATTTTTTACGCGTTTAAAGGATTGAACACTATAATGAAGAGCATGTTCAAAAGATGAGCAAGGTGAACATTGACGAGACATATAGCAAGGATAAAATCCTTGATGATGAGTGGCGCGAAACGGAGTTTGACGGTTGCACGTTTGACAAATGCAATCTTGAAAGCGCGAATCTTACTAAAGGCTCGTTCATTGATTGTGAATTCATCGACTGTAATATGACCAACACAAAAATGCATGGAACGTTGCTTCAGAACGCTTCATTTTTGGGTTGCAAAATGGTTGGCGTGAATTTTTCTGGCTGCGAAAAATTCCTTTTTGAGGTTTCTTTCAAAAGTTGTGTTCTCGATTTTGCGATTTTTCAGGGAATGACTTTGGAAAAGACCGAATTTATAGATTGTAAAATATGCAACGCCGATTTTACCGATGCAAATCTTTCCGAATCAAATTTTGAGAACTGCAATCTCGCGGAAACGGTTTTTGACAACTCGCAGCTGAACGGCGCTGATTTTTCAAGCGCGAATAATTTCTCCATCGATCCATCCAAGAACAATATTCGGAAGGCAAAATTTTCGCTCGAAGGGCTTCCCGGACTTTTAACGACCCACCAAATCATCATCAAACCATGAAAGAAATAAAGGACACTTATTTAAAAAGTGTTATAAAGCAGTTCAGATATTACAAGGTCGTGACCGAAAAAGCCGTTGTTCAAATTGATGATGCACAGTTATTTGCTGCGGACAATGAAGATTCCAATTCAATCGCGACGATCATTAAACATCTATCGGGAAATATGCTGTCGCGATGGACGGATCTTCTGACGAGCGACGGCGAAAAAGAATGGCGCGATCGCGATGGCGAATTTGAGGTTCATTTGAATTCGCGCGCTGAAGTTATGGCGGTTTGGGAAAAAGGCTGGGATTGCCTTTTCAATGCCTTGAACGACCTGAAACCAATGCAACTGGAAAATATAATCTATATCCGCAACGAGGGTCATTCGGTGGTCGATGCGATCAATCGTCAGTTGGCGCATTATAGCTATCATGTTGGCCAAATAGTTTTTGCAGCAAAATTGTTGAAGAAAGGAAACTGGGAATCTTTGTCAATCCCGAGAAACCAGTCAAAATATTACAACACAGATAAATTTTCTCAGGACAAAGGCATCAAGCATTTTACGGATGACGAATTAAAAAAATTATCTGATGAGAGAAGACCCTAGCCCTGATAGCAGCGAAAATCCTGCCGGCGCAGCAAGGCAGATTGTAGCGAATAGCGGGAAACAGCTCCATAAAATTCTTCTCCTTTTGGAAATCACCTTACTTACGATTTCCTGCTACGATGCCGCGCGCGACTGCAAGGATTTCAAGACCGGAAAATATTTATCGAAAATTAAAGTAAATGGCGTGGACCAGGAAACGGTTTCGGTGCGCGGCGAAACAGTTGTCGTCGAGACTTTTAAGGGCAAAACCGACACTGCAACAATTCGTTGGGTGAACGATTGTGAGTATGTGCTGCAACAAATAAACCCTAAAAGCCGCGCTGAGCGACAATCAATAAGTATCAGGATTTTGACAACAAAGGCTAAAAGCTATACTTTTGAATACGGACTTGTTGGCAGCGATATTCGCCAAAAAGGATTTGCAACACTAATAGAATAAGACACTTATGGAAGCATTGATGGAAGTATTGACCGACCCGAATGCGTGGATCGCGCTTTTGACACTTACTTTTTTGGAAATAATCCTGGGCATTGACAACATCGTATTTCTGTCAATAGTTTCCGGAAAACTTGATCGCAAAGAGCAACCCAAAGCGAGGCGCGTAGGTCTTCTGCTGGCAATGGCGTTTCGGATT